>DATNLS010000152.1:0-7306 GCA_035602775.1 Candidatus Acidiferrales bacterium
CGCCGAGTTTCAGGCCTGTCACCGCAAAACTCATCGCGATTCGATGGTCGTCGTAAGTCTCGACGGCCGCCGGATGCATCGCCGACGGCGCTATCTCGAGGCCGTCGTCGTTCTCGACCACCGTCGCGCCGAGCCGCCGCAGTTCGGTTGCGAGCGCGCGAATGCGATCGCTTTCGTGATGCCGGATGAAGGCGACGTTGCGGATTGTCGTCGGCGACGACGCGAACGGCGCAATCGCCGCGAGCGTCGCGACCATGTCCGGCATCGAGTTCATCGCGACGTCGACGCCGGTGATCTGACCGGTGCCCGTGACCTCGACGTGATCGGGATGCCACACGACGCGCGCGCCCATCTGCTGCAGCACGCCGAGAAAGCCGAGGTCGCCTTGCACCGAGCTCGAGGTCAGGCCCTCGATTCGCACCGTGCCGCCGACCAGCGCCGCCACCGCGGCAAAATAACTCGCGCTCGAGGCGTCCGGCTCGACGATGAAACGCTGTGCGCGATACCATTGGCCGCCGGGCACCACGATCATGTCGTCTTCGACGGTGCTCTGAGCTCCCCACGCCTCCATCAGTCTGAGCGTCATGTCGATGAACGGCCGCGCGGTATCGCCGATCACCTTGAGCTTGAGGCCGGCCTTCCAAATCGGCGCCGGCATCAGCATCGCCGATACGAATTGCGACGACGCGCGCGCGTCGACCGAAGTCTCGCCGCCTTCGAACCGCGCCCGGGACGCGTCGACCATCACCGGCGGACAATTGTTGTTGCGCTCGCTGTACACGCTCGCGCCCAGGCGCTGCATCGCGTCGAGCTGCGGTCCGATCGGACGCTGGCGCATCCGCTGATTTCCATCGACGCGAAAACGTCCTTCGCCCAGCGTGACCATCGCGACGATGAATCGCATCACCGTGCCAGCGCCGCCGACGAAGATTTCGCCGCCATGCGCCGGGATCGTTCCGCCGCGTCCGCTCACCGTGATTCTGCGCGCCGGCTCGTCGATCTCGACGGTGAATCCCATCACCCGCAGCGCCTCGCTCATGTAGCGCGTGTCGTCGCTCAGCAGAACCGAATCGAGCACCGAGCGACCCTGCGCCAGCGCCGCCAGCACCATCGCGCGATTCGTGATGCTCTTGGAGCCGGGCAGCACCACGCGCGCGTCAAGTGGGCCGGTCACGGGAGCTATTTCGATCTCTTCAGTATCCATCCCATTCAAACCAGCCATGCCAGACTAACCGCCCGCATCGACACGTCACAAGCAGGCCTTCCGACGTTAAGCCGCTTTGCCGGGTTATTGCCTCATGCTTGACGCTACGCTTACAGTATCCAAAGTTACTGGCAGTAGGCTCAGGGGAGGGAAGGCGATGAGATTCATCAAGCTGATCGTACCGGGCACATTCGTTGCGGCGATCGCACTGTTCGCGCCGCATGCCGGCGCGCAAACGATGGGCGAGTACGCGACCGCAACGGCCGGAGTCTCCAGCGGCGGCGGCTCGATGGGCACGAGCATTGGGAGTACGGTCAGCTCGGACGACCTTGGCGGAGGCTCGTCGACGTGGGGAGCCAGTTCCGTGGGCGCCAGTTTTGAGGAACGGGCCGGCGCCGTGTCTTCTTCCGGTACAGGGGATGACCTCAGCTCGCGCGCCGGCTCAATTACCGGCGAATCGGGCTCGCGATGGCCGGCAACGTCACAGTTGGGCAGCGGCGATGCGTCGAGTAGATTTGGCGATTCCTCTGGCGCCGATTCCGGTAGATTCCCAGCGACGAGTCGATTGGACCAGCCGAGCGAACTGTCTTCTTCGACGGATCGCTTTGCACGCAGCGCGTTCGACGACAATCAGAATGGACTTGATACCAGCTACAGTCATGGAGGGCTCGATGGAAGCCACAGCATTGACGGAATTGATAACAGCTACAACCCCGTCAACAGTAACTGACCGCGTCGCAAATTTGCTTAGCGGGCTGTCTGAAGATTAAGGCGAAGGCGCTCGATGCTGGCGGCCGGCCAGACCTCGTCGATCTTGTAGGCCGTTTCGAACGCAGTCGCACTTTCCGGGAGTCTCACCCAACTCAGCTTGCTTCTCGTGAAGATGTGAACGTCGGGCGTCACGGCGTCCGGATCGTCGAGCGTCCCGGCGCGCACGAACAACGCCTCACCACCCGGCGCGACCTGGTAGCGGCTCCAGAGATAGGTGCCGCACTGGTCGCAGAAGAAGGCCTCGTGATCCTTGCCGGTACCGCCCTTAAGCACGATTGACTTAGGCATTGCGCCGCTGCTTTCGACAAATCGCTTCTCGATCCAGATATTGATCACGAAGGCGCTACCGGTGACGCGCTGGCAGTCGCGGCAATGACACGCATGAACGATAAGCGGAGTATTAGTCAGCTTGTAGCGGATAGACCGGCATGAACATCCACCTTCGAGGTTCATATGACTCTCCTGTAACTCAATTGAGGGACTGCCTTGATAAAAGAGACCTACCAAGGCAGTCCCGCGCCATTAGCTATTCTTCCTGATGGGAGTCGGCTTCGATGTTGTTGCCGTCAGGATCCTTAACGAAGCCGCCGTAGTAATTCGCATGATACTCGGGGCGAAGGCCGGGCTTGCCATTGTCCTTGCCGCCTGCGGGCAGAGCTGCAGCATAGAATGCTTTCACGGCCGCGCGATCCTTGGCCTTGAAGGCGATATGCACGGGGCCGTTCGCATCGCCCTGGGCCAGCCACAACGCCGGCGCGTCCTTGGGCCCGAAGCCCAACATTCCGTCGCCCTCGTACTGCACGCTGAAACCTAGGGGCGCCAGCGCGGCGGTGTAGAAGCGCTTGCTCGAGTTGAGGTCCTTCACCTTTACCATGATGTGATCAAACATGACTCTCTCCTTCTGTGAGTGTTTCGAACTTCGGTCTGCTAAACTTTTAGTTACGGCCGCGCCACGCGGGCATGTCCGCGAGCATCGCGCGCGCCATCGCACTCGCCGCGGCCGGCGTCACGCCCTGCGACTCGACGTAGAAGCGCGCGTTGGTCTCAAGCACCTGCTCGTAGGACAGCAACTCGCCGCGCGCGTCGGTGCAATAGCGGCAGTACGGGCGAGTCGCGTCGCCGAGCGCGTAGTCTTCGGGCTTTTCGAGCGGCATTCCGCACGAACCACAAGCGGGACATTTTTCAGCCATAGTCTTATCTCCTCTTACGATTTCACGAGTGCCATAAAATGATTAACCAGGATGTCTCCTTGCTCAGCGATCACGGAGTTCCCGGTGGCGAACACGTCCCGATTGACAAGGTAGTGATGCACCAGACCTATCCAGGTGTTGAACAGCAGCGGGCGCTCGATCTTGCGCGCGCGACCCGCCTTACGCTCGCGTTCCAGCGCCGCGAACAATTCGTAGGACACGGCGGCGTGCAGCAGCATCAGGGTGCTGCGGACCTTGGGCGGCAGCAACGGAGCCTCGGTAACCAAGCGTGCGTAGAAGGGCTCGATCTGAGCGAGCACCCGCAGATGCGCCTGCAGCACGGCGCGAAGTCCAAGGTCCTGCTCGAACGCTTGCCGGAATTCCGCGGCCAACCGGCGCCCGAACTCGTCGATCACGGCGATCACGAGGTCGTCGCGCGTCGGGAAATGCAGGAACACGGTCCCGTGCGACATGCGAACCGACTTGGCGACGTCGGCAGTCGTCGTATTGGCGATACCCTTACTCGCGAACAGCTCCATGGCGGCGTTGACCAACCGGTCTCGCGTCACCACCTTCTGTTCCTGTCGAGTTACTGCCTGCATTGGTCGTGGTTCACTGACTGAGTATTTACTCAGTGAGTATATACTCACCATGCGCGATTGTGTCAAGCGGGCGAATCCCGGATTTTGGGGAAAGCTCGGCTGGTGCGAGAGTATGACGGCAGGCAATCCCGATATGACGCAGCTGTATCCGCCGATCGAGTCCTACGAACACGGCATGCTCGACGTTGGGGACGGCAATCGCCTGTACTGGGAGGCGTGCGGCAATCCGCGTGGCAAGCCGGCGGTCGTCCTGCATGGTGGTCCGGGATCGGGATGTACGATGTGGCATCGCAGGCTGTTCGATCCGGGCGCATATCGCGTCGTGCTGTTCGATCAGCGCAATTGCGGACGCAGCACGCCGCATGCGAGCGCGCCTGACACGGCACTCGCGAGCAACAACACTGCGAACCTCGTAGCGGACATCGAGCGATTGCGCGAGCACGTGGGCGTCGAGCGATGGCTGGTATTGGGTGGATCGTGGGGCAGCACGCTCGCGCTTGCCTATGCGGAGCGGTGTCCGAGTCGCGTCACTGAGCTGATTCTGTTTGGCGTGACCACCGGGCGCCGCAAAGAGTTCGATTGGTTGTTCCGCGGCGGTGTCGCCATCCTGTTTCCGGAACAGTGGGAGCGTTTGCGCGAGGCGGTGCCGGCCGAACTGCGCGATGGCGATATCATAGAAGCGTATTGCCGGCTGCTGAATGATCCCGACGCCGCGATTCGCGAGCGAGCCGCGCTGGCGTGGTGTACGTGGGAGTCCGTAACGCCGGCGTGGCCGCCTGCACACGGGCTGTCGCCGAGGTTCCGCGATCCCGTCTTCAGGATGGCGTTCGCGCGGATCGTGACGCACTACGTCCGCAGTTATGCGTTCCTCGAGGACGGGAGCCTTCTTCGCGACGCGCGCGCGCTTGCCGACATTCCCGGCGTCATGGTGAATGGACGCTTCGACTTGCAGGCGCCAATCGGCTGGGCCTATGACCTCAAGCGCGTATGGCCGCGCGCGAACCTTGCAATCGTCGACGACGCGGGACACGACGCGTCGAATGCGAGCATCACGCGGGAGCTGCTTCGCGCAACTGATAATTTCGCGGGTAAAGCATTGCGAGCCCAATGAATTCGCAGCAGTTTCGTACGGCACCTAAACGGGCGATTGCCGGATTCACGTTTAGCCCAGGCACGGAATTTATTGACTGGGGACGCAACCAGAGCTAATGGATAGATCCCCTCTTTATCAGGGAACCCGGCCGCACCATGAGGTAGCGCCCGGGGGGAGATCGCGCCGACGGGGACTCGCGCGCGATGGAGACGGCGTTGTTCGAAAGGAAGTTTGGGGTAGACCGAGCAGTCAAGATAATTGCGGCGTTTGCGCTCGCGATAGCGTTCGCCTTTGCGGCGGCACCCAACTCGTCGGCGGAAACCACACTCACGTTTCCGCGTCCGAAGTCCATCGAACCAAACGTCAATTTCTGGGTCGATATCTTTACCAAGTACTCGGACCACGACTTCGTAGTCGTCGATCGCGACAATATCTCGCGCGTTTACCACGTGTTCAGGCTGCCCGGCGAAGGCCAGCCGACCCGCACCGATATCGATTGGGCCAACGATTACCTCAAGACAAAGTATTCCGACATCTTGAATCGCCTTGCCACACGGCCGCCGGCCGACGATGAAGAGCGTGAAGTCGCACAGATGTTCAAGGGCGAGCCGCCGAGCGCCTATGCCGCCGCCGCGCAGAACATTCGCGTGCAGGAAGGACTGCGTGAACAATTCCACGAAGGGCTGCTGCGTAGCCGCTACTACGTGCCGTCGATGGAGCGCATCTTCCAAAACGCCGGGTTGCCGCCTGAGCTGGTGACACTGGCGCACGTCGAGTCAGGCTTCCACGGGGCTTCGCGCTCGAGCGCGGGCGCGGTCGGCATCTGGCAGTTCACCCGCGACACCGGCAAGCACTACATGAAAATCACGCGCTATCACGACGACCGCCTCAATCCCGAGCGCGAGACGCTCGCGGCCGCCAAGCTGCTGCGCTCGAACTACGACACGCTGGGCGATTGGCCGCTGGCGATCACCGCGTACAACTACGGCACTGGCGGAGTGGCGCGCGCGTCCGAGATTTACGGCGGCGACTATTCTGAAATGGTCGAGCACTACCAGGGGCCGCATTTCGGCTTCGCGGTGAAGAACTACTACGCGGAGTTTCTGGCCGCATTGCAGGTGCATCGCGACGAGGACAAGTACTTCCCCGGCATCGAGGACGAGCCAGCGATTCGGCCTGCGCCAATCAAGACTGACTTTGCGCCGCCGCGGCATGCCGGCAAAGCGCACGTGTCACGTATTCACCATCACACTGCCTCGAAGACCCATCACACGAAAAAGACCGTAGCGCAGAATACCTGATCGATTACTGCGCCTCCCCTTGGGACCGATACGTCGCCTCGACGTTGTTGCCGTCGAGGTCGATAAGAAATGCCGCGTAAGCACCGCCGTGCCGGATTCCCGGATCGCCGTTGTTGGCGGCGCCACACCTGAGCCCGACTGAATGAAACCGATCGACCGCCTCGCGCGACGGCGCGTCAAAAGCGATATGTGCAGGGCTCGACGCCGGCCCGCTCGATTCGGTCCAGAACGAAGGCCGCCCAGCGGCTACGACAAAGAATGCCTTTGAGTTGGTCGTCCCGAACACCAGCCAGCCCGTGCCGTCGGGTAGCGTGTGATCTTCAAGCAATCGTATGCCGATTTGCTCGAGCACCTGGCGGTAGAAGTCGCCGCTGGCCTTGAGATTCCTGAATACGATTCCGACGTGATTGAACATCGCACTGCCCTCGTTCGGATTCTAACATTCTCGCTTCGGATTCTAGTCGATTCGGCGACACTCACCCGCTCGCGTCTGTTATCGTTTAATGGATGGCACGCACGGCCGCGCAATCCCCGCAGCTCAATGTCCTGGCCAGGCGGCTCAGCGACAGGCTCGGCAATGAGCGCCTCGCGCAGAGTGCGCTGGCCCTCGTCAAGGCGCGCGCGCCCGACGACCAGTTGGCGCTCGCGTTTCTGACCAAGCTCGCCGAAAATTCCGCCGCCGCGCTCAAGGACATACTGCGCGATCGCGCCGCGGGCGCCGATCTGATCTTTTGCCTCGGCGCGTCGGAGCTGATCGCGACCGAGCTGTCCTTGGCCGGCCCCGAATGGGCGCAAATCTTTCTCGACGCGCGCGCCCAGACTATCGACGGGATGGTCGCCGCAATACGCACCAGTCGCGTCACGATCGACGCGGCCGACCGGCCAGCCGCCGCCTTCGAGCTCGGGCGCTTCATGCGCCGCATGATGGTCCAGGTGGCGATTGCCGATCTGCTCGATCGCCTGGGCGTCGGCGAGACGGCGCTGGCGATGTCGGAGCTGGCCGACGAATGCATCCGCACCGCGCTCGATCTCGCGACCCGGTTTCTGGGCGATCGCGCGCGCGCGGTTGGGCCGTTCTGCATCCTCGCGATGGGCAAGCTGGGCGCGCGCGAGCTGAACCTCAGCTCGGACGTCGATTTGATCTA
>DATNLS010000203.1:0-31699 GCA_035602775.1 Candidatus Acidiferrales bacterium
GTTCAAGCTGCAGGATCGCGATTTTGCCGCGCTGGGTCGCGAGTTCGAGCATCATCCGTTTTTTCCCCGGCGCGTGAATACCGAGTTCATCCTGGCCAGCTCGCGCCGCAATCTTAAGATGCGCGTGTGGGAGCGAGGCTCGGGCGAGACCTGGGCTTGCGGCACCGGAGCATGCGCGGCGCTGGTGGCGGCGGTGCTGACGAATCACTCCGAGCGGAGCGCAACGGTCGAGTTGCGCGGCGGCAATCTTGAAATCGAGTGGCGCGCCGGCGGTCCCGATGCGAATCACGTTTTCATGACCGGCAACGCGGTCGAGGTTTTCAGCGGCGCGGTCGATCTGGGCGCCGACGAGATGGTGCCGGTGAAATGAAAGAGGCGGGAGGCTTCGAACGATGTTCAATGGCGCATTGACTGCTCTCGCGACGCCCTTTCGCGACGGCGAGGTGGACGTGCCGGCGCTGCGCGACCTGGTCGAATGGCAGATTCAGAGCGGAATCGACGGGCTGGTCCCGTGCGGATCGACCGGAGAATCCGCCACGCTCTCGCACGCCGAGCACGACAAGGTGATCAAGCTCACCGTCGAGCAGACGCGCAAGCGCGTCCCCGTAATCGCGGGCACCGGCTCGAACTCGACCGCCGAAGCGATCCGGCTGACGGCGGCTGCGCGCGAGATGGGCGCGGACGGCGCGCTGCTGCTGTCGCCGTACTACAACAAGCCCACCCAGGACGGCATCTACCGGCACTACAAGACGATCGCGTCGAGCGTGGATCTGCCGCTGTTCGTGTACAACATCCCCGGCCGCACGGCCTCGAACGTGTTGCCGGAAACGGTGGCGCGGCTGGCTGAGATCAAGCACATCGTCGGGATCAAGGAAGCGTCGGGCTCGATGGATCAGTCGTCCGACATCCTGAAAATGTGCGGTGACCGGATCACGATTCTGTCCGGCGACGACGCGCTCACGCTGCCGCTGATGGCACTCGGCGCGAAGGGCGTCATCTCGACCTGCAGCAACATCGTTCCGCGCGAGATGCACGAGCTCGCGGCGGCCGCGCTCGGCGGTGATTTCGCCAAGGCGCGCGAGATCCATTTCCGGCTGCTGCCGCTGATACGCGCGCTGTTCGTCGAGACGAATCCGATTCCGATCAAGCAGGCGCTCGCGTTCATGGGCAAGTGCGCCAACGAATTGCGGATGCCGCTGGTGCCGATGACCGCCGGTCCAGCCGAGAAGTTGCGCGTCGCGATGAAGGAACTTCGCCTCGTCTGATCGTCGCCGGCTATGGCTGAGCCTTACTACAAGCAGCATTGGGTCGAGATCGACTCCGATCGCCACGCCGCATACGACAAGATCCTCGCGTTCCATCCCGCGATGGAACCACTGCTGCGTCCGCTCGAGCTCAAGGCCGGTCTGCGCGTGCTGGACGTCGGATCCGGACCGGGCCACACCACCTTCGAGCTTGCGCGGCGCGTAGCGCCCGGCGGCAAAGTGACCGGGGTGGATATCAACGCCGAGTTTGTCGAGCGATCCGGCGCTCACGCGCGCGAAGCCAAGCTGGCGGCGGAGTTCGTGCAGAGCGCGTTTCCGCCGATCCCGTTTCCCGACGGTTCGTTCGACCGCGTCTGGTGCAAAAACGTCCTTGAATATGTCGATTCCGCGGCCGATACTGTCGCGGAAATTGCGCGCGTGACGGCGGGTGGCGGGGTCGTCGTCGCGGTCGACAGCGATTGGGACATGCTCGCGCTCGATATCGGCGCCAAGGCGCGCGAGCGCAGCGACCGAATCATCGCGGCGTCGAAAGCGATAGCAATCAGGGAGCCGCAGATTGGACGCCAGCTCTATCGGCTCTTTCGCGCGGCGGGACTTGACGAGGTGAAAGTCGAGATCCACGCTGGCGCGGATACGGTCGGGCGCTCTTTGCCGATGCTGAAAGCGAGCTTCGCGCGGTATGCGAGCGACTCGGGCAAGATCGCGGCGGACGAGGTCGCGGCCTGGTTCGCCGATATCGATCGCGCCGTCGCGGGCGGATCGTTCCTGTTCGTATTGCCGCAGTTCGTTGCGCGCGGAACGAAGAACCAGGCGCCGGGGCGCTGACGCGAACTTCTTGCCGGGGAAAAACTGATGACTTTTGTATGGCTCGCATTTTTTGACGCGCTGTTGGCGATCACGATGATCGCAGCGGGAATGGTTGGCGCGCATTTTTACCTGATTGCGCCTTTCATGGGTTTCGCGATGTTCGGCCTGGGGGTTTTTGTCAGCCTGCTGGGTTTGCTGATCGGGCTCCTCGCAATCTACTTGACGCGCACACCTCGACTGGCAGCCGGACGTAAGCGCGCAATGATGGCGACAGTGGTATGCGCGGTGATTGCGGTGCCGATGGTCGTGATCGTGCTGGGCGGCTCGAAGTATCCGCCGATCAACGACATCACGACCGATTTCGACAGTTCGCCCGAGTTCGTTTACGCGCAGCAGTTGCAGCATGAAGCGAATCGCAACATGAAGTACGACAAGGCGAAGTTTGCCGACCGGCAGTTGGCGGGTTACGGGCCGATCGGTCCGATCAAGGAACGCCTTTCACCGGCGGACGCATATGCGCGCGTGATCGAGGTCGCCCAGACGATTCCGACGTGGAAGATTACCTACAAGGATCCGGCCACCAACACGTTCGAGGCCGTCGCGACGTCAAAGATGTTCCACTTCAATGACGATGTGGTGGTGCAGGTGCGGCCGGCGCCCGACGGCACCAGCCTGATCGAGATGCGTTCGAAATCGCGCGACGGGGTCGGCGACTTCGGCGTCAACGCCAAGCGCATCAGGCGCTTTTACGATCGCGTCGCGCTGGCGCGCAGCCCCACCGATCAGAACCCGAGCGATCAGGAAGACATGCCGTAAGGTTTCCGTTACTGCTTGAGCGCGCGGATTGTTCGCAGCACGGCACTATTGCGATCTTCGTTGACCGGATTCGTGAATACGATCGCGGTGCCGATTCCCGGCGCGCATAGCTCCTGCAATCGATCGCGAACGCGCGACTCCGAGCCCACAAGCAAGGTGGCGTCGATCAGTTCGTTGCTGACCGCCTTGATCGCCGCGTCGGCATCCCGCCCGGCCGCGCGAATCGCGGAGATTTCACGCTCGAAGCCAGAATGCGCCATCATGTTGCCGTAGAACTTCAAGGCGCCGTAGCGCGACAGCAGCTTGCGCGCAGGCCGGCGCGCCGCTTCGAGATCATCGGAAATAAATGCGGTCGCGAAGAGAGTCGCCTCTATCTGTTTCACGTCGCGTCCGGCGATCTTCGCGCCTTCGGCCAGCTCGCCGAGCGCTTCCTTGACCCGCGCAGGCGGAAAGAAGTTGAAGATGACGCCGTCGCCGATTTCGCCGGCCAGCTTGACCATCGGGCGCGATACGCCAGCCAGGTAAAGCGGCAGCTTGGTGCTGACGCGCGGCCCGGTCTTGCCGCCGTCGAGCATCGCGCGCAGCGTCTTCACTGTTTCGCGCATCTTCGTCAGTGGCACGCCCATCTCGATTCCGAGCGCGGAATTCCCCTCGCGATGCCCGGTGCCGAGGCCGAGGACAAATCGTCCGCCGGTAAATTCCTGGACCGCCGCGGCTTCATTGGCGAGCAGATTCGGGTGGCGCAGGTAGATGTTCGCGATCGCGGTGCCGAGCTTGATTCGCTTGGTATGAAGGCCGAGCGCGAGCGAGCAAGCCAGCGAGTCGGTGTTCGCCTCGGTCATGAAGACGCCCGAAAAGCCCGCATCCTCGGCCGCGCGCGACCATTCGAGCAGGCGCGCCGGTGGGCTGTCGGGAAGTATTGTGCAGGCAAGTGCGGTATTGGCCATGGCAAATTTCCTTTCGTCGGACTTGAGGCGACACTTTCATCAAGCGGCGGTTTCCGTCAAGCCGCTGGACTTTTTTGACCGTCGCATCGTACAGATAAATGAGAGTGCCAACGATGAGGCCGTTTTCACCTGGTCACATCCCAAACCTGGAGGACTGGTCCGATGAAACGAATTGCGGTGGCATTGATTGCGACGAGTATGCTGCTGACCGCGGCCGGCGTGGGATTCGCAAAAGATCTCAGCACGGTCGGGCTCGAAGAGGCGTTCATTGATTCGGTCGGGGTCTGTGGCCCGTCGAGCAACGTCGCCGGTGCGCTCGGCAAGAGTACCGATCCGCAGGTGAAGATCGCGCTTCGCAACGCATTAATCACCGAAGCCGCCGACGATGCCGCCGGCGTCGCGGGCGCCAACCAGCCGCACAGCGATTGCCTGAAGAAGGATCTCTCGGCGCGCGGATACACTGACAACGAGATGGCGTCGCTGCCGTATTGCGTCAAGCACGACTGGCCGGATCCGTTCACCAGCCTCGGCATCTGCGTGAAGAATCACAGCCGTCTGGAAGGCGCGCTGAAGAAGTAGTAATTGCCTGGTTCAAACGCCGGCGCGCTCCGAACAAGGCGCGCCGGTGCTTTGTAGTTTAGTCCAGGCCGTATCGCCGGCGCTTTCGCCATAATGTCGCGACGTTGATTCCCAGCATCTCGGCGGCCTCTTCCAGCGTCATCGCCTGCTCGAGGACCACCTCGATATGGCGGCGCTCCATCTGCTCCAGCGTATTGCTGTGATCGAGTTTGCCGGGTGTCGCGAGAATCTTGTCCGGCAGGTCGCTCAAGTTGATGGTTTCGCCGCGGCTTAAAATTACTGCGCGTTCCATGACGTTGCGGAGCTCGCGGATGTTGCCCGGCCACGAGTAGGACACCAACGCCTCGCGCGCGCCGGGCGCTAGTGCATGCGCGGGCTTATGATGCGTCTGGGCGGCCTGCGCGGCGAAGTGCTCCGCGAGCTTCAGGATTTCTCCCGGCCGGTCACGCAGCGCGGGCACCTGCAATTCGATCACGTTGAGGCGGTAGTAGAGATCCTCGCGGAAGCGCTTTTCCTTGACCAACTGCTCGAGATGCTGATTGGTCGCCGCGATTATGCGCGCGTCCACCTTGATTGTCTGCGCGCCGCCGACGCGCTCGAACGTCCGCTCCTGCAGAAACCGCAGCAGCTTGGATTGCACCACCGGTGTCAGATCGCCGATCTCGTCGAGCAGAACTGTCCCGCCCTCGGCCGCTTCCAGACGCCCGGGCTTGTCCTTGATAGCGCCGGTGAACGAACCGCGCACGTGTCCGAAGAGTTCGCTTTCCAGCAGATGCTCGCTGAGCGTCGTGCACGCGACCTGCACGAACGGTCCGTCTTTGCGCGGACTCAAGCGATGGATGTACGACGCGAGCATGCTCTTGCCGGTGCCGCTTTCGCCGGTGATCAGCGCGGTCGCGTCGCTGTCGGCCACTTGCGCCGCGATCTCCGCGAGCTTTCGCGAATGGGGACTGTAGGTCAGAAACGGTTCCGGTTCGGTCAGGCTCTCGATCCGATCGCGCAGCTCTCTGTTTTCCGCGCGCAGTTCATGCACCTCGAGCGCACGCGCGACGACGTGAACAATATGGTCCGCCGTGAACGGCTTGGTGACGTAGTCGTAGGCCCCCAAGCGCATCGCCTCGACCGCGTCGGGAATCGAGCCATACGCCGTCATCATCACGACCGGCAGCGCCGGGTTGAGTTGTTTGATCGACTCGAGCAGCTTCAGGCCGCCCATCCCTTCCATTCGAACGTCGGAGACGACTACCGCGGGCGCCGAGGGGCCAAATAGCTCCAGCGCGCGCTCCGCCGTTTCAGCCACAGTCACTTGATGACTCGCAGATTCAAGGCTGGCTGCCAGAGTGCGGCGGATATTGCGGTCGTCGTCGACGACAAGAATGTTAGCCAACTGTTTCCCCGGTGCGCTGTTTAATTAGCATTCTAATGCTCAAGGAGGTGGAAGCATCAAGAGCTTTCAACAGCAATTTCCTTGCAAATTGCACGGCAATAATCGCCGGACGTATTGCTGTTAGCAGTTTCGGCTTTATAAATGCTGGTCGGATCATGGCGAATCGTTGCGGTCTGCATCTTGCATTTTGAAATCTCTGCATCGCCGGCATTTCCGGCGTTTGCTCGGGAGATTTCATACTTGGCAGCGACTCCAAAAGTCGTGGGCGCCGAGCGGGTTCAACCGCAGGCGACCTTCGGCAAACAAACCAAAGCAATCGTAGTTACCACCGGGATGCTCGCCTTCATCTCCTTCTGGCGAGCCTCGGCGGTAGTGTTATGCGACCTTGCGTCCTCAGCCTACTACATCGGCGGCATCGTCGAGACGGCCTGCGGCCGATCGGCGCCATACTTCATCCTGGCAGTCATGCTGTTCTCGTACGCGGTGCGCGCCGTTTACGTGGAATCGTGCTCGATGTTCACGCGCGGCGGCGTCTATCGCGTCGTCAAGGAAGCGATGGGCTCGACGCTGGCGAAAATCTCGGTGTCGGCCCTGATGTTCGACTACATCCTGACTGGGCCTATCAGCGGCGTGTCGGCTGGCCAATACCTGGTCGGATTGATCAACGAACTGCTCAAGCTCGGCCACTCCAGCATTATACTGCCGCCGGACTTCACGGCCGCCTTCTTCGCCATCGCCGTGACAATATATTTCTGGCGCCAGAATATTCTCGGCATCGAGGAATCCAGCGGCAAGGCGATGCGAATCATGCAGATCACGACCGTGATGGCCGTGATCATGATGGTGTGGTGCGGACTGACGATTTACACGCGCGGGGCGCATCTGCCGCCGTTCGAATTGAAGTTCACCAACGACTCGCTGGGATGGCTCAAACATTTTCCGGGTGCGCGCACCATCGGCACCTTGGGAATTCTGATCGCGTTCGGGCATTCGATCCTCGCGATGTCGGGTGAGGAATCTCTGGCACAAATCAACCGCGAAATCGAGGCGCCCAAGCTCAAGAATCTGCTGCGCGCCGGCATGGTCATTTTCATTTACAGCCTGCTGCTGACCTCGCTGGTGTCGTTTTTCGCGGTGATGATCATCCCGGACAACGTTCGGATGTCCAACTACGGCGACGATCTGATCGGCGGGCTGGCGATGTTCATGATCGGGCCGCTGTGGGCGCGGATCGCGCTGCGCGCATTCGTGGTGTTCGTCGGTTTCCTGATTCTCGCTGGCGCCGTCAACACCGCGATCGTCGGCTCGACCGGCGTGCTGACGCGCGTCGCGGAAGACGGCGTGCTGCTCGACTGGTTCCGCCATCCGCACAAGAAATACGGCACCAACTACCGCATCGTGAATATGGTCGCGATGCTGCAAATAGCCACCATCGTACTGTCGCGCGGCGACATGTTCGTGCTGGGCGAGGCTTACGCCTTCGGCGTCATCTGGAGCTTCGTTTTCAAAACGCTGTCGGTGCTCATCCTGCGCTACAAGGACAAGTACCATCGCCTGTGGCGGATGCCGCTGAATCTGAAATGGTTCCGTCCCGGCGGCAAGGATTTTCCGCTCGGCCTCGCGCTGACGTTCACGGTTTTGTTCGCGACCGCGGTCATCAACCTGTTCACCAAGCAGGTCGCGACCATTTCGGGCGTCAGCTTCACGCTCGCGCTGTTCGTGATTTTCGAGATTTCGGAAAAGATCAACGGACAGGTCGCGCACGCCTACGGCGAGGAGCCCGAGAAGTTCAATCTGCAGCTGATCGAGGAAAGCGAGGTCGATTCGATCGGTCTCGGCCTGTTCGCCACCACCAAGAAGCTGATTGCGATCCGCGATCCGAACAACCTCACGCATCTGCATCGCTACCTGGCCGAGCGCGATACGGCTGAGCTGATCGCGCTTACGGTGCGGACCGAGAAGGGGCTGGCGTCGAGCGACGGCGCGCAGATCTTCAGCGACGCCGAAGAAAAGCTGTTCAGCAAGGTGGTCAAGGTCTGCGAGGATCACGGCCGTGCCGTCACGCCGCTGGTGGTCGTCTCCAACGATCAGATCTATGCGATCGCGCGCATGGCGTTTCTGCTCAGTGTCGATGAAGTCGTGATGGGCGCGTCGGAACGCTTCAACCCCGACGTCCAGCTCGAAAACTTCGCGATGCACTGGGGATCGCTCGGCGATTCGGAAGAGCATCACGTAAACGTGCGCGTGCTCTCCGACCAGCGGGACATCAGAGCCGAAATCTAGCTGTCTGTCTCCTCTCCCTGTGAGGGAGAGGATCAAGGTGAGGGTCCTTATACAGCGCGCTTTTCGTGCGCGATTCAGGATTCTGCCTGCGCTCTGAACGCCTCCCCGCCTTGGGTGGCGATGCGACTCCAGCTATGATCGCTTTTCTGGATTAAAGCGATGATCGCAATCGTCGATTACAAGGCCGGCAACCTCACCAGCGTTCAGCGCGCGCTCGAATTCCTCGGACATAAATCCGAGATAACCGATCGCGCCGAGCGTATCGTCGCCGCCGACCGCGTGATCCTTCCCGGCGTCGGAGCGGCCGGCGCCACGATGGAAAATCTGCACGCGCTAGGACTGGTGGAGGTGCTGCGCAACGATGTCGCGAGCGCAGGCAAACCGTTCCTCGGCATCTGCATCGGCATTCAGGTGCTGCTCGATCGCAGCGAGGAGGACAGTGCCGAATGCCTTGGGATCATCGCGGGCCGCGTCGCGCGCTATCCGCGCGCGATTGACGGCCGTCCGCTTAAGGTTCCGCAAATCGGATGGAACCGCGTGCGCCAGACCCGGCCGCATCGAGTTTTCGCGGGCGTGCCCGACAACACCCACTTCTATTTCGTCAATTCGTACTTTCCGATTCCCGACGATCCTTCGATCGCGATTGGCGCGTGCGACTACGGCGTGCCGTTCACCGCGGCGGTCGCGCGCGGCAATGTGATCGCGACTCAATTCCATCTCGAAAAGAGCGGCGAGGCGGGCCTCAAGCTGCTCGACAACTTCTGCCGGCTGAATTGCTGACGATGCTCGCGAAACGAATCATCCCGTGCCTCGACGTGCGCGACGGCAAGGTCACCAAGGGCGTGCAATTTCTCGAGAACGTCGACGTCGGCGACCCGGTCGCGATGGCGCGCTATTACTACAAGGAAGGCGCCGACGAGATCGTTTTCTACGACATCACCGCGTCCAACGAGCGCCGCGGCATCATGCTCGACGTGGTACGCGCGGTCGCGCGCGAAATTTTTATTCCGTTCAGCGTCGGCGGCGGACTGCGCACGCTCGACGACATGCGCGCCGTCCTGCTCGCGGGCGCCGAGAAAGTGTCGATCGACTCCGGCGCGGTGCGTAATCCCGCAATTATCTCGGAGGGCGCGCGCGCGTTCGGCAGTCAGTGCGTCGTGCTCTCGATGCAGGTGAAGAAGACCGGGGTTCGTCCCGAGGTGCCGACCGGCTACGAAGTCGTGATCGACGGCGGACGCCATCCCACCGGCCGCGACGCGCTGGCATGGTCGCTCGAAGGCGAGCGGCTCGGCGCCGGCGAGTTGTGCATCAACTCGATCGATCGCGACGGCACCAAGCTCGGCTACGATCTCGAAATCACGCGCCGCATCAGCGAAGCCGTCTCGATTCCGGTGATCGCATCCGGCGGCGCCGGCGAGCCTGCCCATCTGCGCGACGCGTTCACCACCGGCATGGCCGACGCGGCGATCGTCGCATCGATCGTTCACTACGGCGAGCATCCGATTCCCGCGTTGAAGTCGTATCTCAAGGGCAACGGCGTCGAGATTCGCGACGCCGTCTCGGTCGAGTTGGCAGCAAGATGAAAATTGCGTTCGTAGTATCGGAGTTCAACTCCGAGGTGACCACGCCGATGGAACAGCGGGCGCGCCGCCATGCCGAGTCGCTCGGCGTCGAAGTCGCGCGCGTGGTCAAAGTTCCGGGCGTTTACGACATGGCGCCGGTGGTGAAAGCTCTGCTGCAGCGCAAGGAAATCGAAGGCGTCGTGATGATTGGCGCGGTGATCAAGGGCGAGACTAATCACGATGAAGTGATCGCGCATGCGATCGCTCGCGCCGGTATCGAGTTGTCGCTCGAGTTCGACAAGCCCGTCGGCCTCTCGATCATCGGACCCGCGATGACCGACGAGCAGGCCGTTGCGCGAATCGAGAACGCGAAGAACGGCGTCAACGCAGTCGTCAGTGTGGCGCGCTCGCTCAAGGAAATTCGCGGCTAGTTACCGAATCGCTCAACAGTTGTTAAGAAACCGCGACGCCCCTCGTTGAGAGCATGGGCTCGACTGCCTATACTCTTCGACGTTGGTGGTGAAGATGACGGCAGAGGCGGGCGGCGGGGGCGAGACTTTTTCCACGCGCACGGCTGCGAGAATTCTCGCGGTCACGCCCGAGCGTATTCGTTACTGGGTCAAGCGCAATCTCGTGCGCCCGCTGAATCTGGGCGGGCGCAACTATCGTTTCGCGTTCAACGATCTGCTCGAGATGCGCATGGCGAAGGAGCTGCTCGGCACCCGCCAGCATATCGATCCGGTCCAGCGAACTCTCGAGCGGGTGCGCACGCTGGTCGATCCCGATCGATCGGTCACGTCCCTGAAACTCGTCAACGACGATGGCCGCATCGTCGTGCGCGACGGTCCTTCGCTGATCGAGGCCGAGACCGGCCAACTGATTTTCGACTTCGCCGGCAACTATCAGCGCGGCAAGATCGAAGACGGTTTCGGTCCCGCCCGCGTGCGCGAGCGTTTCGAAGAAGCGCGCCGCGTCGCCGACGAGGATCCGCTCAAGGCGCTCAACATCTATAGCGAGCTGGTCGGCCGCGAGCCCGGCAATTTCGAAGCGCACATGCGGCTGGCCACGCTGCTCGAACGCGAAGGCGATCTCGGTGGCGCGCTGCGCCATCTGCTCGGAGCCGCTGCGATCGTTCCCGCCAGCGCCGACGTCCACCTCAAGCTCGGCCTGCTCTATCGCAAGCGAGATGAGCATCAGAACGCGCTGCTAAGTTTTCAGCGCACGCTCGAATGCGATCCCGCCAACGTTGAGGCGCATCGCAACGCCGCCGAGATGTACGAAGCGGCGGGCCGCAAACGCGACTCGCAGCGCCACTTGAGTGCGATCCATCGTCTGATCAAGGGCGACTGATCGCGCGAATCCCGCATCCGCGCCGCGTGTTGAATCAGCGCGACGCGCGGCGATAAGCTCGCAGATATGCCGCGCGATTCGCTCAAACCAATCGATATCCTGCGCCACGAACTGAAAGCGTTGCGCTACACCCTCGACAACTTCCACTCGGGCAAGCTCGGTGCCGGCGGACTTCCGCCGCGCGAGGATTTCCAATCCCCGCAAGGCCGCGCGCTCTACGATTCGATCGTCAAAGCTCCCGACCGCAAGACCGCCGAAAGCGCGATCGCGGAGCTCGAGCTCGACGACGTCGACGTCGATTCGTTCCTGCACCTGAGCGGCGATCACTATTACACCTATCCCGCACTCGTCCGCGAGCGCGCCGCAGCCATTCGCACGGGCAAGCTGACGGTCGAAGGCGCGTGAGTCCTTCGATTCCCAGCGAGATTCACCTGCTGCTCGACTCCGCCGGCGCGCTGATCGTCTTCCAGGAAAAAGGCGCCACCTGGGCGGGCGTGCTCGCCTTCTCCAGCGAAGACAATGCGCGCGAGTTCTGCCGTATCAGCAATCTCGACGCCGCCGAAGTCGCCGCGCTCTCGACTGACGACCAGCCGGCCGTCGCCAGCCTGATCGCATCGATCAAGCGCCGCGCGATCCGTAACCTGCTGCTCGATCTCGACTACAGGACCGGCGCATGCACGCAAATCGACTTCGAGGGCGACTCGTTCGGCGCCGTAGCGCCGCGTCAATTCACGCCGCCCGCACGTCATTAGATCTTCCGATGCCGTCCATCCGCTCGTCGATGCAAGAACAAATTCAAGCGGCGCGCGATCGCCTGGCCGGCATCGTCAAGCCGACTCCGCTCATACGCAGCGAGACGCTCGACCGCGTGGTCGGCGCGCATGTGCTCCTCAAGCCCGAAAATCTGCAGAAGACTGGCTCGTTCAAAATTCGCGGCGCTTACAATCGGCTCGCCACGCTCACCGGCGAGCGAAGAGCGCGCGGCGTCGTGGCCGCCAGCGCCGGTAATCACGGTCAGGCGCTCGCCTACGCCGCAACACTAGCGGGCGTGTCCGCGACGATCGTGATGCCGACGACCGCCGCGATCGCCAAGATCGACGCGACCCGCAGCTACGGCCAGTCGATCGTGCTCGAAGGCGTCGACTACCAGGAAGCGCGCGCGGCCGCCACCAGGATGTGCGCCGAACGCGGCGCGATCTTCATCGACGCGTACGATGATCCCGAGGTGATCGCGGGGCAAGGCACCGTCGGCATCGAAATCGCCGACGAGGTTACGCCCGACGTCGTAATCGTTCCCGTCGGCGGCGGCGGATTGATCGCGGGTATCGCGGCCGCACTGGCGACTCGCGCGCTCGAGGCCGAAGTGATCGGCGTCGAGGCGGCAGGCTCACCGCAACTATCCGCGACCCTCGCCGCCGACGCGCCCGCGTCGATCGGCCGCCCCGTCGATACTATCGCCGACGGTCTCGCCACCGGCCGCATCGGCGCGATCCCGTTCGAGGTGATGCGCGGGCGGGTCAAACGCGTTGTCACCGTCGACGACTTCGAAATCGGCGAGGCCGTGCTGCTGATGCTCGAGCGGCTCAAGCTTCTTGCTGAAGGCGCAGGCGCCGCCGCGCTTGCGGGCGCGCTCAAACTCAAGAACGAGCTGCAAGGCAAGACCGTGGTGCTGGTCGTCAGTGGTGGCAACATCGACATGAACGTGCTCGATCGGATTATCGGACACGGACTGGTGAAGGTCGGGCGGCTGTTTCGAGTCGCCGTCGATCTGCGCGATCGCCCCGGTGAGCTGGGCAAGCTGGTATCAATGGTAGCCGCAACCGGCGCCAACGTTCGCGCGATCGATCACGATCGCACGCGCCGCGACGTGGCAATCGGCGGCGCTCGCGTGATGCTCGAACTGGAAACCCGCGGCCCCACGCATATCGAAGCAATCCGCGAGCAACTCAAACGCCACGGCTACGTGTTCGAGGTCCCGGCGCTGGGGTGAGGAGGAACTAATTAAATGTGAAACCCGCGGTGGGTTTCACGCTTCCTTCGGCAGGTTAAACCCTGCACCTTAGAATTAAAGACAAAGATGCGGGACTTCGTCCCTGTTAGGAACTTGTGGGAGGCGTTGCCGTTAATACTGGGTGCAGGGGTCACCCCTGCCGAAGGAAGTTTGAAACCCACCGTGGGTTTCATTTCAATAGTGTTCTTCGATTCTCTACGTGAACATCGAGGCGATGCCGGTGGGCCTTACCAGCTTGCCCGCGGGCTTCATCGAATGGGCGAGCGCCTCGAGCTTCTGCTTGAACGCTTCCATCTCGGCCGCCTGCTTCGCTTCGAACGTCGCCGCTTCGCGCTCGCGTTTGCGATCGAACGCCTCGCGCTCCGCGCGCCGCCGATTGTAGAAGCCCTCGAAGGTTTCTTTCACGGCGCGATACATCGCGGTTTTCGGCACGTATGAGCCCGAGCAGAACGGGCAATGGAAGACGACGCCTTTCTCGAACAGCCGATATGGAATCGTCCACGGCTCGTTGCAGTCCTTGCAGATGACGGGCACTTCCCACGCGAGCGGATTGAACTCCGCCCTCGCGGTTGAAGTTACGGCCGCTGCAGGAGCCGCGGCGGGCTTGGGTGCCGCAGTCGGGGCTGGTTTGGCCGCCGCGGGTGCTGGTGCTGTGGCGACTGCCGCGCCATTGGCCGCCGGCGCTTCGGCGCCTCCTTCTTTGCGAAAGCGCGACGGTGCGTCGTCTGGGAACGTCGTCTCGGGATGCAGTTCGCGCGCTCGCGCGAGCAGCACGCCTTCGGTTTCGAGATTGGCGGGATCGGGAATGCAGCAATCGACGGGGCATACCGCGGCGCACGCCTCATGGTCGTGGAAGCCGACGCATTCGGTGCACTTCGACGGCACGATGTAATAGATGTCCTGCGCGATCGCGGGACTGGTCGCGCCGTTAAGCTCCCATGGCACTCCGCCCGCGTAGATCGCCGTGTTCGGACACTCCGGCTCGCACGCTCCGCAGTTGATACATTCGCTCGTGATCGTCGTCGCCATCTGGTGAACCCCGGACTATCGTGTGATCAACCTCAAACTCTAACAACGCTGATTTCAGCGGGCAATCGGTTTCCGGCCGCGGATAGTGTCCGGATGATACTCGAAGTCGATCAGATAGACATTCTCGCCCGGCCCATGTTTTGCGACCTTCAGAAGATCGACAACACCTGCGAACCCGGAGCGCCTCGCCAGTTCGGGCGTGATGTCCGCGAGCGTGATACGCCTGACCGAGGTCACCTCGATGAATCCTTCGCCCAATCGGTAGTGGCCGCCGACCTTGACGTGCGGGTTTTGCCATATCCGGACGCTGCAGGTGACTTCGCCGCGCATGACGGGATCGCGCAGCCGTTTCGTGAATACCATCAATTATCCCTAGCGCAACTGCGATTCGCGTGCGATGCGCTTTTCGCGGCGGCGCGGTTTTGACTATGCTGGACGCGAAGCCGCGGTACGACCGAAATATCAATCACGACCGCAGGAGCGTCTCGCACATGGATCTTCAATTCACATCCGAAGAAGAAGCATTCCGACTCAAGGTTCGCGACTGGCTCGCCGAGAACATGCCGACCAGCGGTCTCTCCGACACTCGCGAGGGCCGCGAAGACAAGACTTGGCTCGCGCGCGCGAAAGCGTGGCAGCGCCGCCTGTACGAGGCCGGCTATGTCGCGCTCGCGTGGCCGAAGGAATACGGCGGGCAGGCGATGGATCCGGTGCGGCAATCGATCGTCAATGACGAGATGGTCCGCGCGAAGGCGCCCTACAACGTCGGCGCGTCGGGACTCGGGATGCTCGGGCCGACGCTTATCTCGTGGGGCAGCGAGGAACAGAAGCAGCGCTACCTGCCGAAAATTCTGACCGCCGAAGAAATCTGGTGCCAGGGTTACTCGGAGCCGGGCGCCGGCTCGGATCTAGCTTCACTGAAAACGCGCGCGGAAATTGTCGGCGACGAGTTCGTCGTCAACGGCCAGAAAGTCTGGACCTCCGGCGCGCAATACGCCGACATGATGTTCTGCCTGGTGCGCACCGATCTCGAGGCGCCCAAGCATCGCGGCATCTCGTACATCCTGATCGACATGCACACGCCCGGGATCACCGTGCGTCCGCTCGTTCAGATGACCGGCGATCGCGGCTTCAACGAAGTCTTCTTCGACAACGTCCGCGTGCCGCGCAAAAACCTGGTCGCCAAGCTCAACGAAGGATGGATCGTCGCCAACGCTACGCTCTTTCACGAGCGCAACATGCTCGGCTCCGCCAGCGGCAGCGAGCAGCGCTTCAACCGCCTGCTGGCGCTGGCCAAGTCGATCACGCGCGGCGGACGTCCGCTGACCGAGGATCCCGTCTTCCGTCAGCGCCTGGTCGATCTGGAGATTCGCGTCGAGGCGATGCGCTTTCACGCGTTGCGCCAGCTTACCGATCAGATTCGCGGCAAAAATCCCGGCGTCGAGGCGATGATCAACAAGCTGGTCGGCACCGAGCTGAATCACGACCTGGCCACCGCCGCGATGGAGGCGATGGGCGACTACTCGATGCTCGCGCGCGACGACGAAGCGGCGCTCGATCACGCTTTCTGGCCGTACGAATGGATGTTCTCGCTGGGGCTGGTGATCGGCGGCGGCACCTCGCACATCCAGAAAAATATAATCGCAGAGCGCGGTCTGAAAATGCCCAAATCGCGCTAAAACTTCTGGTTCCCCTTACTCACTATGGGAAAGGGTTAGAGTTAGGTTGCTGCGGCTCAAGCAGAATCAAAGGAACTTAGATGGATTTCGGACTAAGCGAAGAACAACAGCAACTCAAGGAAAGCGCGCGCGCATTTCTGAGCGGCGAATGTCCCACCACCTTCGTGCGCAAAGTAATGGCGAGCGACGACGGCTATCCGCGTGAACTCTACGACCATATCGCGAAGCTCGGATGGACCGGCCTCGTCGTTCCCGAGAAGTTCGGCGGCGCGGGACTCGGGATGCTCGACATGGCGATGGTGCTCGAAGAGGGCGGCTACGCCGCGATGCCGGGACCGTTCATGTTCTCGTCGATGCTCGCGGCGAGCGCGCTCAAACTCAGCGGCTCCGATCAGCTCAAATCGAAATGGCTCACCGCGCTGGCCGAGGGCAAGGCAATCGGCACGGTCGCGATCGTCGAGAGCGCCGGCAGCATCGATGCGCGCGATATCAACGCAATAGGGTCGAAGGGCGCCGCAGGATGGCATTTGACCGGCAGCAAAATGTTCGTGCCGTACGCCAACGTCGCCGACTTCATCGTCGTCGCCGCGAAACATGACTCCGATATTTTTCTGTTCGTGGTCGATGCGAAATCGCCGGGCGTCACGATCAGCGGGCTTAAGAATCTCGATTTGACGCGCCGCGTCAGCCGCCTCGAGCTCAAGAGCGCTCCCGCCGAGCGCCTGAAAGGTGGAAAAGATCTCTTCGGCAAACTAGTCGACGTCGCGGCGATCGCTGTCGCTGCCGACTCGCTCGGCGGTACCGAACGCGCGCTCGAGATGGCGGTCGATTACTCGAAAGTGCGCGAGCAGTTCGGCAAACCGATCGGATCGTTCCAGGCGCTCAAGCATGCCGCCGCCGAAATTGTCGCCGACCTCGAGCCCGCGCGCGCGATGATCTGGTACGCCAGTTACGCGCAGGATACTGGCGCCGCCGATGCGTCGCGCGTCGCGGCGATGGCGAAGGCCCGGCTGTGCGACATCTACAGCCGCAGTACGGACCGCGCCGTCCTGATGCATGGTGGAATCGGTTTCACCTGGGAGCACGATATGCATCTGTGGTTCAAGCGCGCGCGCTTCAACGAGTCGTACTTCGGCTCGCCGTCGTTCTATCGCGAGCGCGTCGCCATTCTCGGCGCGTATTGAGCGGCTCCAGTGAAGTTCGACATCTTCTACCAGCTCCCTGAAGCTTCCAACCAAATCACCACCGAGCGCTATCGCGAACTGATCGCGGAAGCGGCCGAGGCCGACCGCCTCGGCTTCAATACCGTGTGGCTCGCCGAGGTGCATTTTGCGCCACGCTTTTCGGTGATGCCGACGCCGCTGATGCTGCTCGCCGCGATTGCCGAGCGCACGACTAATATCCGGCTAGGCATGGCCGTCAACCTGATGCCACTGCATCATCCGATCCGGCTGGCCGAGGAGGTCGCGACACTCGACGTGCTGAGCGGCGGCCGCGTCGAGTTCGGCGCCGGCCGCGGCGCGTTCCCGCTCAACTATCGCGGCTACGGCGTCACGATGGCGGACAGCCGCCGACTGTTCGAAGACGGACTCGGAACAGTGAAGGCGGCATGGACACAAGAATGCGTGGACGGAATCGAAGTCGTGCCGAAGCCGCTTCAGCGGCCGCATCCGCCGATTCGGCTCGCCGCCAATAGCGCCGACACTTTCACCTTTGCTGGCGCGAATCGCTATCCGATCTTCGCCGGCGGTCCGGTGAATCCGATTCCCGTGCTCGCCGAGCGGCTCAAGATTTACGAGCATGCGCTGAAAGACGCGGGACACGAACGTCCCGACGATTGGCTGGCCGCGGCGTTGATGGTGTTCGTCGGACGCGATCGCGCGCAGGTGCGTGCGACGCTCGAGCCCAGCATCCGCAACTACTTCAACGCAGTCAGCTCGATCATCGAGCCCGAGAGCCTTGCCGCCGGCCATCAGGCAGAATTCCAGAAAGTCCGCGATCGCCTGCGCACGATCGACTACTCGACCGTCGATTCGATCATGGGGATTTTCGGCGACCCCGAATACTGCATCGACCGAATCGCACAACTAAAAGAGCAATTCGGTTTCTCGCGGCTGGTCTGCTGGTTTGAAATCGGCGGCATCAGCGGGCATCAGAACGTGCTCGCCGCGATGCGCCTGTTTGCGGACCGGGTGATGCCAAAGTTTCCGGAAGGGTAAATCACCGACGCCGTGACCGATGAAGACATCATTCGCTCTCTATTGGATTATCTGCGATCGGTGACCGCTCGCCCGGGTCTCGACTATGCCGAGGCGCCCACGCGGATGAGCGGCGGGTATGACGCCACGATTCTAAGATTCAGTTTGCAGGACGCGCCTGCGCCGTTTGCGGGTCCGCTCGTGCTTCGACTCTTTCAGCCAGGCGTCGATAAGCAGCGGGCGCAGCGGGAGGGGGCCGTGCAGAACGCGCTCGCGGACTTGGGCTATCCGGCGCCGCGGGTTTTTGTCGCCGAGGCGCGCATCGAGCCATTGGGCGGTCCCTTTCTGATCATGCAACGCGTCGCTGGGCGCCCGCTCGGGTCGGAATTTGAAGGCCTGAGCATCAAGGGCTTCGGGCAGGCAGTGGATATGGTTCGGCAGATCCCGCGCGTTCGCCGCGAGATGATCGGGCTATGGGACGAGGCGCAGACGCGTTTGCATGCTCTACCGGTCCGCGATTTCATCGATCGGGTAACGAAGGCCGGCATCTCTGGCGAGAATTTTACCTTCGACGCTAATTTCGCAAGCCAGCGCGCTTCGGTTGAGGAATTTGGTCTCAACGGACTTCGTCCAGTCGTTGATTGGCTCAATGGACATCGCCCGCCGCCACAAAATCCAGTGATCAGTCACGGCGATTTTCAGCCATTAAACGTTCTTGCTGACGATGGACATCTGACGGGCGTGATCGACTGGGTGAAAACGACGATCGCCGATCCGGCCTTCGACTACGGAGCGGCGATGGCTATCCTTGCGACCGTGCCGATTCACGTTCCTGCCATAATCAGTCGTGGCATGCGCGCATTCATGAACAATCTGGCGCGAACCCATTCGAGTCGCTGTCGATCTATGCCGGACAGCGACGACGCTCTACGGTACTACGAGGTTTTCAATTGCCTGGTTCAGTTGGTTACGGTCGGCAGAAACCGCGCGCAGCAAAAAACGGCGCACGGCGTTTATGATTCACCTGTCGGGGTCGCGAATCTGACCGCGCACGTGCATCTGTTGGCGGGCGTCAAAATCAGCTGAGGACTCAACGATGGGTTTCACGCGGTGCCCCTGCACCCGCGTCAATGTCGCGGCGCTCCCGACGCCATACCTACCGCGCGCAGGATGTCCGTCTTCGTGACGATTCCCTGCAGAGCGCCGGCGTCGTCCACCACCAGCAGCATTTGCGTACCGCGCTCGCGGACCAGCAGGCGCAGAGCCTCGCTGAGGTCGGAGTCTTCCGTCACGCGGGTTGCGTCGCGGTCCATCATCTCGTGGACGGTAGTTTGGTTCCACTGCTCGGGTGCGACGCGGCTAAGATCGGATACGGAAATCGTGCCGACGACTTTGTCGCCTTCATACACGGGGAAGATCGTGTGGCGATGATGCGCCGCGACGCTCTCTGCGAATTCGCTAATCGTCGACCTGGCTTGCACGAAGACTACGCGGCGCTCGATTACCTCGCCCACCGTCATGCCTGACAACTCCGCGAGCTTGGCGGTTTCGTGCAGGTGCTGATCGCCGGAGACTGACGCCTCCCCCGAAATTGCATACGCGACCGCGGCGCCGATGAGGCTCGGGATGATGTACGAATGGCCGCCGGTCGTTTCCGCGACGAAGACCACCGCAGTGAGCGGGGCTTTGTAGCCGGCCGCGATGAACGCCGCCATCCCGACCGCCGCGTACAGATCGTGCGTCGGCGCATGAACGACCGATTGCGCGTAGGCGTTGCCTATAGCTCCACCGACCAGCAGCAGCGGCACGAACATCGCGCTGACTCCTCCCGAGCCGAGCGTGAAAATCGTCGCGAGCAACTTCAACGCGACAAATACGAGCAGCACTTCGGTCGGAATCGGATGCCTGAGGACGTAGCGCACAGCTTCGTAGTTCGGGCCGATCGGAATCAGCGGCCCGTCGTAAATCGTCACGAACGCGAGGCCGCAAAGCGCGGTGCCGAGTCCGCCGATCGTGAGCTTCAGCCAATGCGGTATCGGGCTGGCTATGGAAAATCTGCGCACCCGGCGAAAAGTGATATCGAAGACGATTGCGATGAGGCCGATTCCCGCGCCCAGCAGCGCCGACCACCAGATGTCTTCCGCCCGGAAGCTGGTGCTGCCCGCGAAACCGAACAGCGGCTCCGCGCCGACAATCGACACCAGCGTCGCGTACGCCACCACCGAGGCGATCAGCGACGGTAGGAGCGCTTCGTGCGCGAGGTCGTCCTTGTACGGCATCTCGAGTGCGAACACGATGCCGGTGAGCGGTGCGCGGAAGACCGCCGACATCCCGGCCGCCGCGCCGCTGATCAACATGATGCGCCGGTCGCGCGCCTGGAGGCCGAAACGCCGCAGCCGTGTCCATAGCCACGATCCGATCGCGCCGCCGCCGTAGATACTCGGTCCCTCGAGCGCCGCGCTGCCGCCCGAGCCGACGGTGGTCACGGCGGCGATCAGCTTCCACCAGAACGGGCCGATGTCGATGTCGCCCTGATGCTCGTGGTAGGAGCGGACAATCTCTTCAGTCGAGTGCTCGTCGGGATCCGGCGTACAAAACTGCATTATCAGGCCCGTCACAAAGAACCCGGCGACGAGCCCGACCACGATTGCCCAATGATGCGCAAGATAGTAGTGAAGTAGTACCGCCCAAATGACATTGAGCACCAGTACGGCGATGCCGGTTATGATGAGGCCGGTGAGGATACCGATGACAGGCGCGACGAGGAGCCATTTCCGGGTGTCGCGCGAGTACGTTGCCGTCAGGTCTTCACTGACCAGGGCGGTGTACTTTTGCAGTAGTGGATGTCGGAGGAATCTCGAATCCCGGACATGCGCCAAAATTCCCAACGCTGCGATCCTTTCTCTCCCCACAATCGGGACGGCCCGTCATCTCGCCTTAATAGTGTCTAGCACTATGTCTCGGGGTGGCACAGGCGCAGCAACGCATGTAGCAGAAATGCCACAGGCAAATCGTTGCGGGACATTGACTGAATCCGGGATTCGCGAGTCTGTGCTGAGTGGAACCGACATTCAACGTCCAAATCCGGGATTTGCGGCTAATCGGGGGTTTCAGTGGCCTTCGCAATATCATACGTCAGCTAGGCGCATGGTTCCTCGTCATGCCATTATTCTGACCAGCACGCCAAAGAAATGGCACGGCAATTGGATCATCGATAGAGATTTCACCCGGTTTCGTCGAGACGACCTTAGTTGACCAAATTATGAAATCCGTGGGACCCGGATTTCATCAGGCGATGGGGGAGTATGAACGAACAAGATAAAGAAAAAGATCAAGACAAAGAACTCAGTGTGCTGAGTCCTGCGGTCAGGATTTTTCTCGTTGAAGACAATCCGGACCATGTTTTTATTGCGCTCACCGTAGTGAGGCAGGTGCTCGGCGACGATATCGAATTGGTGCATGCGGCGAACGCGGACGAGGCGTTGCTCATGATTGCGCAATTTACCGAGCACGACCGCCCGGACCTGTTCCTGGTGGACCTACGCCTGCCCGACAATGGCGGCTTCTCCGTCTTGCAGGCGGCCAAGGCGAACGAGGCACTTACGGCGGTGCCGATGTTCGTGATCACAAGCTCGCTTTACGACCGCGATATCGCGGAAAGCTATCAACTCGGCGCGTCCGCCGTTCTATGCAAGCCGCTCTCGCGCGCCAAGCTGCGCGACGAGCTGGTACGCGTCGGGGCGCTGCCGCTGTCCCAGCGGCCGGACGACCCGGCGTATCGCCACTAGCTTAAGATTAATCGCATACTGATGCGGGCCGTGAGTTGTACGACTCACGGCCCGTTCGCTTTGCAGGCTTGACCCTCGCGCCTGCAAATAGGATTCTCGCTTCGTTCCGCCCGCCAACGGCGCGGACAGCATTGCGGCGAAAATCGTCGCACAGGAGTTGCCGTGAAACCCTACACATTTGAAAAGAGCGACGCGCTGATGGAGCGCGCGAAGAAAGTTGTTCCCGGCGGAATTTACGGACATCAGACGCCGATGGTGCTCACCAGAGGCGCCTACCCGTCGTTCTTCGCGCGCGGCGAAGGCTCCCACGTGTGGGACGTCGATGGCAACGAGTACATCGACTACATGTGCTCGTACGGCCCGATCCTGCTCGGCCATCGCCATCCCAAGGTCGAAGAGGCTGCGCGCCGCCAGATGGAGCTCGGCAACTGCTTCAATGCGCCCGGCCCCGTGTGGGTCGAGCTCGCGGAGCATCTCGTGTCGATCACGCCGTTCGCCGACTGGACGGTGTTCGCGAAAAACGGTTCCGACGTTTGCACCTGGGCCACGGAGGTCGCGCGTCAGGCGACCGGGCGGCCGAAGATCGCGATGTGCTCGGGCGCCTACCACGGCACTCATGCGTGGTGCACGCCGCTGCCCAACGGTGTGACGCCTGAAGACCGCGCGAACGTGGTTTATTTTCGATTTAACGATCTCGAGAGTCTGCGGCGGACCGTCGAGGAAAACAGCGGCAAGATCGCGGGCGTGATCGTATCGCCGTTCAAGCATGACGCCGGTCACGACTCGGAGCTGCCGGTCGAAGGATTTCTGTCGGGCGTGCGCAAGATTTGCGACGACAATGGCATGGTCCTGATTCTCGACGACGTTCGCGCCGGCTTTCGCCTGCACATGGGCGGCTCGGGCGAGCTGTTCGGAGTACGCCCGGACCTCACGACCTACTGCAAAGCGATCGCCAACGGCTATCCGCTCGCTGCGTGCCTCGGGCGCGACAGCCTGAAGCAGGCGGCGCAGGAAGTGTTCTTCACGGGGTCGTACTTCACCAGCGCGGTGCCGATGGCGGCGAGTCTGGCGAATCTCAAGGAGCTTCAGGCGAGCGGCGCGATCGAGCGGATGCGCGCGAGTGGCGAGAAGCTGCGCGCGGGTCTGCTGGCGCAGGCGCGTATCGCCGGAATCGAGGTGACCTACTCGGGACCGCCGGCGCTCCCGTACATGACGTTCAAAGCCGACGCGGGCCATTTTGATCGCGCCAAGGTTTTCGCCGGCGCTTGCTCGCGCGCCGGAGTGTACTTCGCGCCGCGCCACAACTGGTTCATCTCGGCCGCACACACCGATCGCGACCTCGAGCAGACCCTGAACGTCACCGAGCAGGCATTCGCAGAAGTGCGCAAACAGTTCGGCGCGTAGCTACGGCGCTACTCGGCGCTGAGGAATCGATAGACCAGTTTCTGAAAGTGCTGGATGCCGCGTTCGCGCGACAGCATCAGCTTGCCATGTTCGATCGCGCCCGAGTGCAAGCCGCGCTGCACCGATTCGCACAGCACGATATCTTCACGCGTCACCAGGTCGCTGAATTCCACGTCGCTGCGAATCTGCGCTTCAGTTGGATCGCCGTTGAAAAAGTAGTCGACGACTTGCCGCGAGTGTCCCGCATCGATCGGCACGACCGATATCGCCTGAAGGTTCGGCGGATTTCCATAAAGCGAGAACAATACGTTCGGCCACAGCGTCGCGTAGGTGACGCCGTCGCCGGGCGCTCCCACAAGCGGGCCGTAGTAGGTCGAGAAATATTCGTGATCGGTCTCGACGCGGTAGGTGTTGGTGTCGATCACCTCAGAAAATTTCGGATGCGCGATCGGGCAGTGGTAGCATTCGTTGAAATTTTCGACGACGATTTTCCAGTTCGATGCGATTTCGTAAATGTCGCGCCGCAGCATCCGCATCTGCGCGAAATCGATTCCCGCGCGCTCGAAGATAGTCGGTAATTCGCGGATCACGTCGCGCAACGGACTAGCTGCCGGAGACGGGTTCACGAAAATCAGCGGCCCCCACGTCTCGACCGCGAACGGTGCGAGCGAAAGCGTTTCCTTCGCGAACTCGCGCTGCTCATTTTCGCGCGGCGCGGTGCGCAATGTGCCGTCGAGGTTGTACGTCCAGCCGTGATAGTGGCACTGCAGGGTTTTGCGATTGCCGGCGCATTCGAGCACGACCTCGCTCCCGCGATGACGGCATACGTTGGCGAACGCGCGAATCTCCCCGCCAGCATCGCGAACGATCACAACCGGCTTATCGCCGAGAACCGTCGTGAAAAAATCGCCGGTGCTCGCCACCTGCCCGGTATGTCCGACGTACTGCCACGCGCGATGGAAGATGCGCTCCTTCTCAGCCTGAAAGACGTCGGGCTCAACGTACCATCGCGCCGGCAGCGTGTCCCCGCGCTCAAGCGCACTCGCGAGTGAAGAGTCGGCGTAAAGAGTTGAAGCCATAACTTCGCTAGAAGACGCTTCTTATAACGCCGCCGTCAACCCGTAGAGCCGCGCCGGTGGTGGTGGACGCCAGCGGACTGGCGATGTAAGCCACGAAATAGGCGACCTCCTCGGGCAAGGCGAAACGCTTGATGAGCGAGGTTGGACGATTCTTTTCGAAGAACTCCTTCTCGAACTGCTCGAACGACTTTCCTTCGGCCTTTGCCAGTGTGTCGACGAACTCATCCACCCCGCGAGATTTTGTGGGGCCTACCAGGAAGGCGTTGACGGTAATGCCGGTCCCGGCGACCGCTTCGGCCAGGCCCCGTGAGACAGCGAGTTGGGCGGTTTTGGTCGTGCCGTAGTGGATCATTTCAGGCGGACTTTGCACGGCACTTTCGCTGGAGATGAAAATAATGCGGCCCCAGTTCGATCGCTTCATTGCCGGCAAATAAAGGCGGGCGAGCCGTACCCCGCTCACGACATTAACGTCAAAGAATCTGATCCAATCTTCATCGGAGATCTCTTCGAATGTTTTGGGTTCGAAGATACCGAGATTGTTAACCAGAACTTCCACGCCGGGATGCTGTCGGGCGAGATCGTTCGCAATAGCCGCCTTGCTGAGGTCGCCGGCGAAACCTTGAACGTCACCGCCGGTCGTCGATCGAACTTTTGCGACGACCTCATCGACCGATGCCTGTGCGCGGCCATTCAAGATCACGCGGGCGCCTTCGCGTGCGAGCGTCGTTGCAATAGCCAGACCGATGCCGGCCGTGCTGCCGCTAACCAGTGCGAGTTTGCCCTTCAGTTGAAGATCCATGGGGCTCTCATCTCAATGAATTGGTACGCGAACAGCAAGGACCTCAGCATATCTACTCCTGAATCGCCAGGCAGCCTTCCTTGACCAGTTCCTGCAACTGACGCGTTCCTTCGAGACGCAGGACGCGACACGGCAGCTTCGCCAGCCATGCCTGATGCCGTGCCAGATTGCGGCCCTCTTGAGTACCGTCATCGTAATGGGACGCCCATTCGATGAATTTTTCCGCTTGCTGATGCATCGAACCGCCCGGCGCAATCGCGTCGTCGCCGAAGCGCTGAGCCTCGCGCGCACGCAAGCGCTCGATGCGAATTGCTGTCGGTACGTACAAGAACACCACCAAATCAAAAAGTGGGATAATCGGATCGCCCCATCCGTCGAGCGATCCGCTGAGCACCCAATCCGGCGTGTCGAGGAACACTTCGCCCATCAGCCGGAGCCGATCGGCGACCTCGCGCATTTCGCGGTAGGGCGGCGTGGTTGCCCGCCAGAAATAGTCATCAGTATCATGATGCGAGATAGCCAACGCCGCGGCCATTGCGCGTCCCAGGCTCGTCACACCGGAGCCGGAAGCTCCCGTGATGTGGATGCGGTGGGTCGTCATCTAGCCGCTCTTCAGATTGCGCAGAACGTCGAGGCGGAGATTCAGCTTTTCACCGAGCCATAGCGCGTTGACCGCGTGATCTGTGTAAGCGTCGGTGGTCTCGGGATGCACCAGGATATTCAGGCCGGCGCGATTCAGCATCAGCCATGGGACGATTCTGGCGAATTCTTCCGGATCGAATTTCACTTGGTACATCGATTGCGGATGCGGACCTACGGGCGCGTCACGCCATCGGCCCATCTCGACTTTGAAGCTGCGCTCGATTGCGTCGCGGATCCGCGCGGCAGTCTCCCGCGATGCATCGTCGTAGTAGATGTGCGCGTGGTAGCAACTTATGATCGCAGTATCGATCGCGTCCGGCATCGTGATGACTCCGACAACTCAGTCTCCTATAGCGCAGGAGCTTGGGGTAAACGACCTCATTGCGTCGCATGCCCGAGGCTGGCGCGGGCGCCTGGCTGGCTGCAAGGAATACGCAGTCGCGGTGACCGAGTCGGCTGGACTTATCGCGAGCCCGGTCTTTTGGGGAGCAAAGGTACGCCGCGGCAATGGTCATTCGGTGCTGGTGATTCCGGGTTACAGCGCCGGGGACGCTGACCTCGTGGCGATGCGTAACTGGCTCAGGCGGATGGGCTATTGGGCGATGAAATCAGGGCTCGATTTCAATCCGGGATGGTCGGACGAAATCGTCGAAGAACTGGGCCGACTTGCGGAGGACGAATTGCGCAATAGCGGCCGTCGAGTGACGTTGATCGGTCACAGCCTCGGCGGGCTGCAAGCGCGGTCCGTGGCGCAGCGCAGGCCGCATGCCGTGCGACGCCTGATCATGCTGGGAGCGCCGCTTCGGTTTGCCGGCGGGACGATACCACCTGAAGTCGAGGTCACATCGATTTACGTCTCCGCGGATCTCCCATACGAGCCGAGGGCTCGCGAGAGCCATGCGGAGAATATTCAGGTGCGAGGTTCTCACGGCGGGCTCGCGGTCAATCGGCGAGTATATGCTCTGCTGGCCGATCAACTGCGCAGGCCTGGTTCGCCGACGTGAGAACCTGACTACATCCGTTCCAGCACTATCACCGGGATCTGACGCGTCGTGTTCTTCTGATACTCGTTGAAGGTGGGCATCACCTTGGCCTGCGCGTCGAACAGGCGCTGGCGCTCGGGGTCCTTGGTGATAGTAGCCTTGGCCTGGAATTTTTCCTTTCCGATCTCGATCGTCGTCGTCGGATGCGCCTTCAGATTGTGGAACCACGCCGGATTCGTCGGAAAGCCGCCCTTCGACGCGATTATCACGATTCGATCGCCGTCCTTCGTGTACACCAACGGAGTGGTGAAGGGACGGCCGCTTTTCGCGCCGGTCGTCGTCAGCAGTAGCAGGGGCGCATTGACGAACGGGCCGCTGATGGCCTTGCCGCCGTTTTCGCGGAATTCCTTGATCAGGCCCTGGTTGAATTGTTGCATCGCTTTTTCGTTGAACTCAGGCACGGTGTGACTCCTTTTGTTTTGCAGTTAAGCAGGGTGGTTGATGCGAGCCAACCTAACCCTAATCCCCTTCCCGAGCGGGAAGGGGAACCGGATGAGAAACTCAAATCTCTGGCCATTTGTTGTTCCACGGGCGCGCTTGTTCGTACGCATAGGACGCCTGCAGCACCAAGTCTTCGCGATGACGCTCGGCGACGATTTGCAATCCGCATGGCAGGCCCGAGTCAGTGAGGCCCGCGCGCACCGACGCGCCGGGATGGCCGCTCATGTTGAACGGATAGGTGAAGACCACGGCGTCGAGCGGATGCTTGAGCGGCTGGCCGTTGATCTCGGCCGGCATCGGGCCCTTCGCCGGAAAAGCTTCGGTCGGCAGCACCGGGCATAGCAGCAGGTCGAAGCGCTCGAACACGCGCTGGCACCAATCGTTGAACTCGCGCCGTCGCCGATACGCGGCGCCCATGTGCTTCCACGTGACGCGCACGGCGGCATCGGTGCCGCTGGCGAACGCGCGCCCGAAGTCATCGTGTTGCTTCTCGAGCATCTCGTGCAGCATCGCGTAGCCCTGTCCCGCCCCCACCTGCATCCACGCGCGCCCGGTGTCGGGCACGGGAGTGTCGATCGTCGTCACCTCGTGGCCGAGGTCCTTGAAGACGGCGGCGGCTTTGGCGATTTCGCGCGCAACGTCGGTCTGCACGAGCTGCCCGAAGTCAGGATGAAACGCGATCCGCAGTTTCTTCGGCAGCCCCTCGAGGATCGCGGCGTAAGAAATTCCCGGATGCGGCAGCGAATCGGGATCTGCCGCGTGATAACCGACGACCGCGTCCATGAACAGGGCGGCGTCGCGCACGGTGCGCACGATCGGACCGTGCACACTGGTATCGTTCCATTGTTGCATCCCGAGCGTCGGGTCGTTGGGAATCCTGCCGTAGGTCGGCTTCAACCCGTAGCATCCGGTGTAGCACGCGGGGATTCGCACCGAGCCGCCGCCGTCGGATCCGGTCGAAATCGGCACGACGCCGCCCGCGATCGCCGCTGAAGTGCCGCCCGACGATCCGCCGGGCGTGCGCTCGAGATTCCACGGATTGCGCGTCGGCCCGAACAGCAGATTCTTGGTGAACGCGGTGTAGCCGAACTCAGGCGCGTTGGTCTTGCCGATCACGATGGCGCCGGCCGCCTTCAGCCGCGCGACCTGGATCGAATCCTTGCTGGCCACGTTGTCCTTGAACGGCTTCGATCCATGCGAAGTCACCAGCCCAACCGTATCCTCGAGGTCCTTGACGCCGAGCGGCAACCCGGCGAGCGTGCCGATTTTTTCGCCGCGCGCGATCTTTTCATCCAGCGCGCGCGCCTCCGCCATCGCCGCGTCAGCCCGCAGCGCAACAAACGCGTTGAGCTTGGGATTGGTCTGCTCGATGCGCCGGATCGTCACGTCCATCAATTCGCTCGGCTTGAGCTCGCGCTTGCGAATCATCGCAGCAAGTTCGTGCGCCGGTTTCCAATACAGTTCGCTCATCGCGGACACCTCCATGACCGGACGGATACTGTGGCGATGTTTACTACGATGAGCCCCTTAGTATAAAGCGTAACGGGGCGTTGATCCTCCGGGATCGAGCGCCGATTAATTTTCCGCAAGGAGCATTGCTTCGTGGAAAAGATGCATTTCACGCGAATGGACGAGGGCAGCGACGAGGATTTTCAAATCCTGAAGCGCGTCCATGAGAAGACTCTCACCGAATTGCCGAACCTCCTGATCGCGATGGTCAACGATCTCTCCGCCGATCAGTCCTACAACCTCAACCGCCGCGGGCACAGCCTTCAGGCGGCGACGCGTGCGTTGCGTGACGGCGCGAGCGAAGAATTGATCGTCGTCGCGCTGTTCCATGACGTCGGCGAGGCGCTCGGCCCGATGAATCACGGCGAGATCGCGGCTTCGATCCTGCGCCCGTTCGTTTCCGACGACCATTACAATCTGCTCAAGTATCACGGCCTGTTTCAGACCTACTTCTACGCGCGCCACCTCGGCCTCGATCCCAACGCGCGCGACCAATTCAAAAACGAGTCGTGGTACCAGATGACGGTTGATTTCACCACGAAGTACGACGAGGTCTCCTTCGATCCGTCGTACCCAAACGAGTCAATCGAAGCGTTCGTCCCGATGGTGCATCGCGTGATGAACAAGCCGTGGGTCCCGCCCTCGAAGGTCAAGTGAGCCGGTAGAGAACAATCACCTGCGCGGTGGGCGGCATCGACACCGTCGCGGGGGGTGCCCCCTGCACCCAGTGAAAGACGCGAAATCCGCGCCGCGCGTCTTTCGCGAAGGGTTTATGCACCGGTGCGGGGCAATGCCTGAGGCGCCGCTGATTTGACTCCCTAACAGGCGTTAGATAGATTTTTGGACAAGCCAGTGAGAAACATTTCGAAAAATTCAGGCACGCGTGCGGGCGCGAAAGTAGTTGACCTGCGGCGGCCTACTGATACCCGCGACCGCGTGTTGCAGGTGGCGCAGGCGCTGTTTGCGGAGCGCGGGTATCGCGGCACCAGCCTGCGCGATATCGCGAAGCGAATCGGAATCAAGGCGCCATCGCTGTTGCATCATTTTCCGTCCAAGCAGCAGCTCTACCTCGCGGTGCTCGACCAGATGTTCGAGAGTCTCGAAGACGCGGCCAACCGGATTGCGTGGGGGCGCGAGAGCCGGCAAGAGCGGATGCGCCAGGCGGTCGGCAACGCGATCGATTTTATCGCGAGCCATCCGGATTTCGTGCGAATCATGTGGAAAGAGATGGCCGACGAGAGCGGCGTCGGGCGGCAAGTGCTCAAGCGGCGATTGCCGCCGCTGTTTTCCACCGCGGTCAATTTTATTTTTCGCGGACAGCGCGACGGCGAATTCCGCGTCGAGGTCGATCCGCTGCATTTCATGTGGAGCCTCAACTCGATCACGATCGGCTACTTCACGACCGCGGCGATGATCCGGCGCCTGTGGAGCATGAACCTGCTCGAGCCCGCGATGATCGAGCGGCGCAAGCGCGAAGTGATCGACATGGTCGAGCGCACGCTGTTCACGACAGATCCACCAACGTCTCAAACACCGCAGGAATAGGTACTGAAAAAATGAAGTTGGGAACATTTTACGAGCATCAGCTGCCGCGGCCGTGGAAGGAGGGCTCGGAGCTGAAGCTGTTCAAGGACGCGCTCGATCAGGTCGAGCTCGCGGACAAGCTCGGCATCGACCATATGTGGGAAGTCGAGCATCACTTTCTCGAGGAGTACGCGCATTCGTCGGCGCCGGAAATTTTTCTGGCCGCGGCCAGTCAGCGCACCAAGCAGATTCGCCTCGGCCACGGAATCACGCTGCTGCCGCCTGGATACAATCACCCGGCGCGCGTGGCGGAGCGGATCGCGACGCTGGATTTGGTGAGCGGCGGGCGCGTCGAGTTCGGCACCGGCGAATCGTCGGCGGAGCTGGAGCTCGGCGGTTTCCGGATCCCGCGCGCGGACAAGCGCGAAATGTGGCAGGAGTCGCTCGGCGCGATCGCGCGGATGTTCGTCGAGGATCCGTTCCTTGGTCATGAGGGCAAGTACTTCTCGATGCCGGTGCGCAACGTGGTGCCGAAGCCGGTGCAGAAACCGCATCCGCCGCTGTGGGTCGCATGCTCTCGGCGCGAGACGATTCATTTGGCGGCCAAACTTGGAATCGGCGCGCTGACGTTTGCGTTCGTATCGCCGGAAGAAGCACGGATTTGGGTCGCCGATTACTACACGACGCTCGAGAATGAGTGCGAGCCGATCGGATATGCGATCAACGCGAACATCGCGATCGTCACCGGCTTTATGTGCGACGAGAATGCGGAGCTGGCGCACAAGATGGGTGAAGAGGGCCTGAAATTTTTCTCCTACGCGCTCGGCCATCACTATGCGTTCGGAAAGCATGAGCCGGGGAAGACCAATATCTGGAACAATTTCAAGGCCAGTCCTTTCACGCTGCCCGGGATGGACGGCACCAACTCCTGCGTCGGCTCACCCGATCAGATTCGCACGCGGCTGCGTGAATTCGAGGAAGCCGGCGTCGACCAGGTCGTGTTCATCTCGCAGGCGGGCAACAACAAGCACGAGGACATCTGCTCGTCGCTCAATCTGTTCGCCGAGAAGGTGATGCCGGAATTCAAGGAGCGTGAGCAAAAGCGCGCTCATCAGAAGGCCGAGCGAATCGCGCCGATCCTGGAGAAGGCGATGAAGCGCAAGCCCGAGCCGAAAATTCCGAAGAGCGACGGTCCGACCATCGTGCAGGCCGGGATGCTCGTTTAGTCAGGCGCAGCAGTTAGATGAAAGGCCGTCCCGAGTGGGCGGCCTTTTTCATTTTCGCGACGTCAGTCTGTTACCGGTGACGTCGGCGCCGGACCGACGCGGGTGAACTTTACCGGGAATCCGTGGCACGAGGTTGGATCGACCAGCTCTTCGCGGAAATTGCTCGCGTCGCTGACGATTATTCGCGCGTCCACCCATCGCGCGCCCATGTATCCATGCTCCGCGCAAATCTGATCAGCCACCACGATGCCCGGCACATTCGGATCGAGTCTTCCTTTCCACACGACCTGGCCGGGCGGAATATTTTTGTTGCCGTCGACCAGCGTCGCGA
>DATNLS010000250.1:0-7314 GCA_035602775.1 Candidatus Acidiferrales bacterium
GATCAGCAGGCCGCCCTCGTTGGCGCCGACGCTGTGGCCGTCGCGCGTGACGACGTCGGCCGCGATTCCCGGCAGCGCAAACGTCGCCGATCCGGGCTTCGCCGCCGTCGCGCCCGGCATCGGACTGATCATGATTCCGCCGGTCTCGGTCTGCCACCAGGTATCGACAATCGGGCATCGCTCGCCGCCGATCGCCTTGCGATACCACATCCACGCCGCGGGATTGATCGGCTCGCCGACCGAGCCCAGCAGCCGCAGACTCGACAGGTCATGCTTCTTCACCCACGAGTCGCCCCACTTCATAAACGTCCGAATCGCCGTGGGCGCCGTGTAGAAGATGCTGACCTTGTACTTCTCGATTATCTGCCAGAAGCGATCGTTCTCGGGAAAATTCGGCGCGCCTTCGTACATGACGACCGTCGCACCCGCCGCCAGCGGCCCGTACACGGCGTAGCTATGCCCCGTCACCCATCCGATATCGGCGGTGCACCAGTAAATGTCGTCGTCCTTCAAGTCGAACACCCACCGCATCGTCATCAGCACGTGCGTCAGGTATCCGCCGGTCGTATGCACGACGCCCTTGGGCTTGCCGGTGGTGCCGCTGGTATAGAGGGTGTACAGCGGATGTTCGCTGTCGAGTTGCGCGGCTTCGCACTTCGGACTCTGGGCGGGGACCAACTCGTCCCACCACACGTCGCGGCCCTTACGCATCTCGACTTTGTTGCCGACGCGCTTGAGCACCAGCACTTTCTGGATCGAGGGCGCCTTCTTCAGCGCGTCATCGACGTTCTGTTTGAGCTCGACCACCTGCCCGCGCCGCCATCCGCCGTCGGCGGTGATGCAGACCTTCGCTTCGGCGTCGTTGATCCGATCGGCCAGCGCCTCCGACGAAAAGCCGCCGAACACCACCGAATGAATCGCGCCGATTCGCGCGCACGCGAGCATCGCAATCGCAGCCTCCGGTACCAGCGGCATGTAGATCGCGACGCGGTCGCCGTCCTTGACGCCGAGGCTCTTGAGAGCGTTACTGCATCGGCCAACTTCGTCGGCGAGCATCTGGTAGGTCAGGACGCGCGAGTCGCCGGGCTCGCCCTCCCAGATCAGCGCGGCCTTGTTGCGGCACGGGGTGTCGAGATGGCGATCGAGGCAGTTGTACGCGGCATTGATCGTACCGCCAACGAACCATTTCGCATTCGGGAAATTCCACTCGAGCGTCTTGCCGAACGCATTGAACCAATGCAGGTTGTGCGCGCATTCGGCCCAGAACGCGTCGGGGTCATCCTCAGCGCGCTTGCACAGGGCTTGGTACTCGTCGAAATTTTTGACCCACGCGCGCTTACTGAACTCAGCGGGCGGCGGGAACTTTCGGGATTCGGTCAGGGTCGAATCGATATGAGTCGCTTCAGTCGAAGCCATCGCAGGAGCACCTGTCCCTTCGCTTGAATTTCTACACGCGACCGCGAGCTTCGCGCGTTTTCAAGCTCAGGTACAGAGTCGCCGCATCGCCATTCTCGCGCCGGTTCGAATTGATCCCGCGCAGCCGCTCAAGCAGTTCGTTTTCGACGCTGGCCGAATGCTCGCCCGCCAGCTCGACCGCGCGCGCCGCCCATCGGAGCGCGACGCGTCCCTCGAGCCCGCCGAAGTCGTCGAAGAACCACGCACAACTGGTCAGCGCCGCCTGCCCCGCCCGGACCATCTCGAGCACCCGGAGCAGAGCCTCGCGATTGTTCTCGTCAGTAACGCCGAGCCGTTTGAAGGTCTCGTCGTGGACGGCGGGATTGGTATCGATCAGCAGTCGGATTCCGCCGCGCAAAAACGCGCCCGGATCTTTCACCATCGCCGGCGCGAAACGGTCGTAAGTCGCCTCGGCATGATACTTCACGAAATCCATCGCGGCGCGAAATGGCGCGCGCCATTCCTGCGACGTGCCTGCCTCGTTGCGGCATCCGCAGTTCGAGCGCCATCGCTCGACGCCATGAGAACAGCTCCACGACGTCGCCGCCGGAATCTCGAACGATCCGGTCGCCGCGTGCGCCGCGAGATAGTCTTCGCAATTGGTGACAATCACGTCGTCGCGCTCTTCGAGCGCCTTCAAGGCTCGCGCCAACTCGGAGGCGCCGTGTTTACTATGATGCCCAAAGGTCTCGCCATCGGTCGCAATCATCAGCGCGGCGCCCGGCTCGAGCTTGAGCGCCGTGTCCGCCATCCAACCGGCAAGACGCGCGCCGTCGGCCAATCCGTCGCCGAAAGACACGGCGTTGGACAATTCACGATCGAATCGAAACACCGCCAGGCTCAGGTCGCCGCTGCGCCACTGGAACGGTCCCGCGCCACGCGAATCGGCATTGGGTCCGCCGAACTTTCCCCCGTCGGACGCGAGGATGACGAACTGGATTCCCGCCGCTGCGACCGATGCAAGCGTGTCGTCGTCGGCAGCGCATTCCGGCAGCCACATCCCGACGGGCTTGCGCCCGAATCGGAACACGAAATCGTCGATACCCCAGGTTATCTGCAATTCGCGATCGCGCGGCGGCAGCAGCGGCAATATCGAATGGCTGTACGATTGCGCGATCGCGTTGCCATGCCCGCCATGGCTCGCCGATGACAGCGCGTCGCCCCGGGTCATCGCCCGATACGCGGTCTTGCCATGCGTCTGCAGCCATCCCGCGAGCGTCGGGCCGACGTCGAAGCTGATTGATTCGTAATTGTTGCGGACGTGAACGACCGAACCCTGCATCGTGTGGGCATGGGCGTTGGCGGTGTAGCATTCGCTGAGAATCCGCTCGTTCCAGTTCTGAAAGGGCGACGCACCATGCTCAGGGCTGATCAAACCGGTCCACGGGCTCTCCCGCGGAGGCTGGTAAAAGTGACCATGGATAATAATATGGCGAACTTGTTCCATTACGATTATGTTGCGCCTCCAAGCGGGGCCGCGAAAGCCCACCCAACGACTCAGCAGTCGTGCTAATTCGTCTGGTTTGCCGGATTCTGCGCAGCTTATCAAGCAGAAATGAGAATTTGCGCGCTAACTATCCACAATTGTTCAACAATTCCGTCCACAGGCTGGTTCCGGGGAAACGAGAGCACTTAATTGTACGTGAAACCCGCGGTGGGTTTCACACTTCCTTCGGCAGGGGTGACCCCTGCACCCGGCATTCAGAAAGATAAAGATGCGGGACTTCGTCCCTGTTAGGAGGTTTGAATGGGGAAGGGGGATTTACCTCTCCCCTCGGGAGAGTTCGACGCGAGTTCGCGAGCGTCGGGTGGGGCGCACACATCGTGCTCGATTCCGGTGCCCTCACCCGTCCGACGACATGAATGTCGTCTGACGACCTCTCCCGGTACGCAGCGGGCGACGAAGTCGCCCGCTGCGGGAGAGGTAAGAAGGAGCAGGGATTCCTCGCGACGCTCTGAATGACACAAAGAGTGCACGGTCGGGCAGTTGTGATGTGGTCCAGAACCCCTCACCTACCGGCGACTGCGCCGCCGGCCAACTCTCCCGTAAAATAACGGGCAAGGTAACCTTCGCTGCGCTCAGGATCTATACAAAAAAGTTCTAACAGGGGCGAAGCCCCGCATCCTTTTTCTTATCACTGGGTGCAGGGGTCACCCCTGCCCAAGGAGGTGCGGAACCCACGGTGGGTTCCGCATTAAATCAAGTGATCTACCCTTCCCGTCTCCCCCGCGCTTACCCGCAGGCGGCGCGGAAGCTGCCCTTGATTGCGGGCTCACCTTTTTGATTCAGCACGACGAGGTCGCCTTCGATCTGTTTCTCGCCGTCTTTCTCGACCTTGTTCGTCACTTTGCCGGTGCAGGTGACTACGTCGCCCGGCCATACGCGCGTGGCGAAGCGGACCTGGAAGCGGCGCACGTTGCCGATTCCGACGTAATCGGTGACAGCCTTCGAGAGCAGGCCCGCCGTGAACATCCCCTGCGCGAACACGGTGGGGATTCCGGCGGCCTCGACGAAGGTCTGATCGTAATGTAGCGGGACGAAGTCGCCCGACGCGCCGGCATAGCGGACGAAATCGGGGCGGGTGACGCCTTTGATTTCGATTTTAGGAATTTCGTCGCCGACTTTGATCGAATCGTATTTCAATTTTGCCATCTTTTTTCACCTTCCTGGAGTCAGGCTTTGACTGCTTGTCCGGTTTCGATCAGGGTCGAGCGCGCCAGTGCGACTTTCTCACCCTTCTGATTGGTGTACTCGGTCTCGGTGATGAGCAGGGTCATCTTGCCGCCGCGGCCGCCTTCCTTTTCGAGCACGTCGGCGACCTTGGTTACGCCGGTCAAAGTGTCTCCGACGAAGATCGGCTTGAAGAACTCGAACTCCTGCTCGCCGTGCAGGATACGGCGCAAGTCGAAGCCGCCAAAGCCGGGACTCGAAGTCTCGTCGGTCCAGAACGCGCTGGTCTGCAGGAACGTGACCGGCACCGGCACTCCGCCGAGTTCCTTTTTCGCCAGCTCCGGGTCGAAGTAGAGCGGGTTGGGGTCTTTGATCGCGCGGGCGAACTCGCGGACCTTGCTCCAATCGACGTGCATCTTGAATGGTTTGCCGGTTTTCCCGACAGCGCTTCTATCAGCCATGATAAATGAACCTCTCTCGACAGAATCGACGAATCATTACGGTTTGAACCATTTACCCGCCCAAGCGCATCATGCCTTCGCCGCCGTCGATTATCAGCAGCGAGCCGGTGACGTAGCTCGACGCGTCCGACGCCAGGAAGAGACATGGGTAGGCGATTTCCTCGACGCGGCCGAAGCGTTGCAGCGCGCGCGATCGCGCAACCATCTCCTTGACCTTCGGATTCGGCCATACGCGCGGCGCCGCGCCTTCGGTGTCGATCGGCCCCGGCGCGATACAGTTGACGCGGATGCCCGCGGGACCCCATTCGCCGGCGTGCGACACGGTGAGGTTGATAACGCCGGCCTTGGCCGCGCCGTAGGGGAGCATCGTGGGCGATCCGTGCACGCCGGCGGTCGAGGAAATATTGACGATCGAGCCTGGGCTCTTCTGCTCCATGAACTGGCGCGCCGCCGACTTCGAGCAGAAGAAGACGCCGTCGAGATTGATTCCGACCACCGCGCGCCATCCGTTGGGCGAGAGATTGAGCGACGGCGTCGTGATACTGGCGCCGTGATTGTTGATCAGCACGTCGAGGCGGCCGAAATGCTTGACCGTTTCGGCGACCATCTTGTCGCACTGATCGGCGTCGCGGACATCAACCTGCGCCATTTCGCATTTGCCGCCGGCCTTGCGGATTTCGTCGCGCACGCGCTCGAGGTTCTCGAGCTTGCGGCTCGCGATCAGCACCGGCGCGCCGCGCGCTGCGAACTCCTTGGCGATCGACTCGCCAATCCCGGTCCCGCCGCCGGTCACAATCGTAACCTTGCCTTCGACACTGAATGGATTCTTCAAAATGAAAACTTCCTCCAGAAGGGTTCGCTGAGATTTATCGCACTGTTGAGGCGCGTTGGCGAGAGGCGCAGGCAAGGAGCGGACGGGGGCACAAAGGCCCCTCCCGGCTGCGGCTGGTCTCGGGGGAGGGACCAGCCGCAGGGAGGGGCGGGGGAGAGACTGTTCAGAAAGCCGGGACGGCGATTGGTGGGCGGCTGCGGCGGCGACGATGGCTCAGGTGCTTGTTGCGCGGCGTGATTTTGAGCCGCAGATGAGGCGTCGCCGTCCGCGTCTCGACGTTGCGCTGGAGTTCATGCTTCCAGGCCATCATCCGGCGCCGCAGCATGCCTGGGTTGATCCCCAACGCGTCGCATACGGTATCGAAGCTGAAGACGTGGCGGCATCTCGCGCCGCCCGTGATCCATCGCTCGGCATCGATGAACAGCAGGCGCTTGCGCGTATTCCGCGACATCGCGCCCTGCTGATAGACGTTGATCGCGTCGGCCAACAACGCGAGCATCAGACGCTGCTCGCCGGTCAGGCGATGGCCGCCGGAAACGTCGTAGTACTGGCTGGGAAGAATCTGGTTGAGGCCGACGCAGCGTTCGACCGCGATATCCGAACTCAATTGAAAGCCATCCGACATCTGCAAAACCCGCTGGGGCGCTAGCGTCCTCGGGAACGCATCTGGAATGCGTTCGACCGGACAGTCATTGGTCGTGATGAGACGGTCCCCATGCGCCCTGTTAACCATCGAGTGTCGCCGTTGGTTCCCGTTGAGAGATACGGACTGGGCGGGCGTGCGGATTATTTCGGGGACGAAGTGACTGGGACAATGCGGGATGAGAACAACCTAACCTCTATCCCCTTCCCGAGCGGGAAGGGGAACCGGATAGGAGGGAGTTCCCGCGTCGGAAAGGGAACGGATAAGAGGGACCGGGTTGTGAATCAGGTGGAGAGTTGATGGACCAGTTCGATTAGCGAGGGGTCCAGCGGGCGGCGCTGACTGGAGACCTCGACCAACGGGACCCGGACGATTGCGCCCCGCTCTTCGCCAATCAGCGACGAGCCCGCACCGTCGAGGACGGCTTTGACCGCGCCCGCGCCCATCCGGCTCGCCAGCAGGCGGTCACGAGCAGTCGGCGCTCCGCCGCGCTGAACGTGCCCGAGGACTACGACCCGCGCCTGCATCCCGAGCCGATTGGTGAGGGCCTCGGCAACCGGGATAACGCCGCCGGTGCGCGGACCCTCCGAGACCACGACGATAGTCGAGCGTTTGCCGCGGCGATGGCTGTCTTCGACGCGATCGCAGATGTCGTCGAGGCTGAACGGGATCTCCGGCACGATGACCGCCTCGGCGCCACCGCCGAGCGCGACTGCGATTGCGATAAAGCCCGAGTCGCGGCCCATCACCTCGACGCAGAAGACGCGTTCGTAAGCGAAAGCGGTGTCGCGGATGCGGTCGATTGCCTCGAGCGCGGTGTTGACCGCGGTATCAAAGCCGATCGAGTAGTCGGTGCCGGGAATGTCGTTGTCGATTGACGCCGGGATGACGAAGATTGGGATGCCGGTCTCACCGGCGAAGACCGTTGCACCGTTCATCGAGCCCTCGCCACCGACGACGATCAACGCCTCGATCAGGTGACGTCGCAGGTTGCGGGCCGCCAGCCCTCGCGCGGCAGGGGTGCGGAACTCGGGCGATCGCGAGGTCTCGAGGAAGGTGCCGCCGCGCTGGATCATGTTGGCGACGGAGCGGCCGCTGAGCGGCTCGGCCAGATCGCGGATGAGGCCCTCGTAGCCGCGCCGGAAGCCGATCACTTCGATTCCGGCAACGGCGGCGCTGCGGACGACCGCGCGAATAGCGGCGTTCATGCCGGGAGCGTCGCCACCGGCGGTGAGGATCCCGATTCGGCGGG
>DATNLS010000322.1:0-3193 GCA_035602775.1 Candidatus Acidiferrales bacterium
ATCCACGCTCGCGACTGCGATGAGCTAGTGCCAGAATCGAGGCCCGATGCGCCGGCGCGGCTATATCGCGGTCGAAGGTCCCATCGGGGTTGGCAAAACGAGCCTGGCGCAGGCGCTCGCGCGCGAGCTGGGTGCGCGCCTCATGCTCGAGGACGCTGACAACAATCCCTTCCTGCCTCGCTTTTACGAAGATCCCGACAAGTACGCGTTTCCCGCGCAACTATATTTCCTGCTCACCCGCCAGCATCAGCAGCGCGAGCTCAAGCAGCAGGATCTCTTCACCCAAGCCACCGTCGCCGACTACCTCTTCGCCAAAGATAAAATTTTCGCCGCGATGAATCTCGCTCCCGACGAGCTCAAGCTCTACGACAACGTCTACAAACTGCTCGACGCCGAGATGGCCAAGCCCGACCTCGTCGTCTACGTGCGTGCGACCATCGAGGTGCTGGCCGAGCGCCTGCGTAAACGCAATCGCGATTTCGAGCGCCACATCAGCTTCGACTACCTCGAGCGCGTGTCGTCGGCTTACCGAGATTTCTTTTTCTACTACGACGAAGCCCCGCTCCTGGTCGTCGACACGACGGAAATCGACTTCGTCGCCAACCCCGAAGACCTGGGCGAACTAATCCGCGAAATCGACCGAAGCGGCCCCGGCACCCAATACTTCGTTCCCCGCAAAAGTTGAGGGTCTCCGCGCGCGCCCCGCGCACTTCGTCTTCCTGACAAAGGAAGCAACGCGAGCCTCCGATACCTCTCCCGTTATTTCACGGGAGAGGCGGCCGGCCGCAACGCGGCCGGTAGGTGAGGGTTCTGCAATTCGAGCAGCAAGCAAAGAAACGATAAACTTTCCTCCGGCGACATCGGAGCCGACTGCCTACTCACTGCGCCGCCGTAGCAACGGACTGAACTTGTCATCCTCACCACTCCAGATTTTCTGTGCTACTACTGTAGTATGGTCAACCATAACGATACTGCCACTCGCTCAGCTCGCCCAGCTCAGCCGATGCCCGCTCGCACGAAAATATTTTCTGACGGGAACGAAACTACCTTTGGGTAGTGTCTCAGTTGAGACACTACCTACCTTTGGTGGTTGAGCCATCCCGGACCACAAGTAATGGTATATATTGTCATTCATAACTATCTTCGATCACTCAGAATCACACCCCGGCGCCAACCCTCGCCGACCATCCACAAACTCCTACTTGACATAAGCGAAGAAATAGCGAAAATAGCTTCCTTCAAAGGAGGACATCCTAATGGCGACCTGGAACGAATTCGAGACCGACGCGCCTGACATCGCGGCGGCCGGGCGACAGATGCTCTACCAGTTCGGCGTTGGCTTGGCCTTCCTCGCGACCCTGCGCAAGGACGGGGCCCCACGCCTGCATCCTATCTGCCCCACCATCGTCGACGGCCACCTCTACGCACTCATCGGCCCGACGCCCAAGCGCGCCGACCTCCGGCGCGATGGCCGCTACGCGCTCCACACGTTTCCGCCCGTCGACGTTGACGACGAGTTCCTCGTGATGGGCCGCGCAACGTTCATCGACAACGACGCTATCGCCGATGCCGTCCGCACCGATCTCGTCGGCCGCGGGATGACTAGCATCAGCGACGAACTCCCGTTCGAGTTCCGCATCGAAAGCGTGATGCACGCGAAGTACCCGGGCGGTCACGGCACCTGGCCGCCGAAATATTCGATCTGGAAATCGCGCTGATGCTATGACACGGCGATGGCGTCGAAGGATAAATCAGCGCCGCTCGCGATCGGCTTTCGCGTCAAGACCGGCCGCGCGACCGCGGTCGTGATGGCGGGACCTGCATCGGCGCCGCACATATTGTCGCGCCGGAGTCTGCAACTGTGGGATCCTGCGATCCCCGAATCACATCAGCCCTGGCATGCCGACTTCGAGCTGCCTCCCGACGAAAGCGCGCGCATCGTACCGATAGCTCTGGAAGCGGTCGATCGCGTCGCGTCGTCGGTCCTGCGCACGCTGGTCGATGAAGTCCGATCCGCGCACGGCCCCATAGTCGGCATCGCGCTGGTCGCGGGCAGCTCTACCGATCCCGAGTCCATTCGCAATCCTCACATGCGCGCGCACGCCCGCGAGGGCCAACTCTTCCCACAGGCGCTCGCCACCGCCGCGAAGACCTTGCAAATCCCGGCAATCACGCTGGTCGAGTCCGAAGTCTTCGCCAGCGCCGCGTCGAAGCTCGGCAAATCGCCCGACGCGATCAAGCGCGCCGTGACAGAACTGGGCCGCAATGTCGGCAAGCCGTGGAGCAGTGAAGAAAAAGCCGCCGCCGCGGCCGCCTGGATGACGTTGGCAGGCTGATCGCGATACTACTTGCAGCCGGGAGCATCTTCCGGTGGTGTGCCAGTCATGAACATTCTGCTGTGGACATTGTCTCTGCTGCTGGGCGCGGTATTGATGTCTGCGCTCGCGCGACGGATCAATGTCCCCTCACCATCATTGTTTGCGCTGGGCGGAGTAGCCATCGCGATCCTGCCGCACGGCCCGCGAATCACACTTCAGCCTGATCTGGCGCTCGCCTTGTTCGTCGCGCCGGTGTTGGTGAACGCAGCGTTTGACAATTCGCTGCGCGACGTCCGCCAGAACTGGATCGCCATTGTCAGCCTGGTTTTCATCGCGGTGGGTGTCACTACTGGGGCCGTCGCATTCGTCGCGCGTTGGCTCGTGCCCGCGATGCCCTGGTCTGTGGCGATTGCCTTGGGCGCTGCGGTTGCCCCGCCCGATGCCGCTGCCGCCACCGCAGTTCTGAAGGAAGTGAAGCTTCCCCGGCGCCTCGTTTCAGTCCTTGAGGATGAGAGTCTTCTCAACGACGCCAGCGCCTTACTCATCTATCGATTAGCGATCGGAGCGGCGGTTGCACATACCGACAACGCAATCGAGGTGACCTCAACCCTGGCCTTTGTGCTGGTCGGCAGCGTCGCGATTGGAGCGTTGTTGGCGTTCACATACGGCGACGTCGTGAATCGTTTCTCGGATGTGCCCAGCGCGATCGTCATGCAATTCATCGGCTCGTTCGGAGCATGGATCCTCGCGGATAAGCTGCAACTGTCGGGCGTGCTCGTGCTGGTGACCTTCGCAGTAATATTGTCGCGTCGCTCCTCGATGCGGCTGCCCGCCGCGGTCCGCGTTCCTTCCTACGCCGTGTGGGATTTGGCGGT
>DATNLS010000328.1:0-4789 GCA_035602775.1 Candidatus Acidiferrales bacterium
GTCCACGATCGATTGACTAGCGCGCGACGGGCGCACCGTCAAATCCACTTCGAGCTGAAACCGGGGCTGTGCTACGCTCCCGGCCATCGAGGAGTTCGCGATGCCCCAATTGTCCGAGACGGTTTTGGCGCCTGAGCTCGATGGTGGGCAATGGATTCAACATGGCCCGGTGAGCCTCAAGGCGCTGCGCGACAAGGCTGTCGTGCTGATCGATTTCTGGGACTACACCTGCGTCAACTGCATCCGAACGCTGCCGTACGTGGTGGCGTGGAATAAGAGATATGCGCAGGCTGGGCTGGTGGTCGTCGGCGTGCACGCGCCGGAATTTTCTTTTGCGAGCGAAGGTTCGCACGTGGCGGAGGCGGCGGCGCGATTCGGAATCGAATATCCAATCGTGCTCGATAACGAATACGCGATCTGGCGCGGGTACTCGAATCGGTTCTGGCCGGCGAAGTACCTGATCGATGCGAAGGGACGCATTCGCTATTACCATTTCGGCGAAGGCGCATACCAGGAAACCGAACTAGCCATTCAGGGATTGATCCGCGAGCTGAATCCGGCGGCAAATCTGCCCTCGCCGATGGAGCCGGTGCGCGACAGCGATCGGCCGGGAGCGGTCTGCTATCGCGTAACGCCGGAGTTGTATCTCGGTCACGCGCGCGGACAGTTCGGAAATTTCGAGGGCGTGGTTCGCGATCGGCCGCACGACTATCGCGATGTAGGACCGCACGTCGAGGGCATGACCTATCTGGCGGGCCGATGGAGCGTGGAGCAGGAGAGCGCACGCAGCGAGGGCGCGGGCGCGGCAATTTCACTCAGGTACACGGCGAAGGACGTGAACCTCGTGATGGCGCCGCCGTCGGGCGCGAGCGTACACGCGCAGATTACCCTGGAAAGCGGGCAGCGCGCGGGCGACGACGTGACGTTCGAAGGCGATCGCGGATTTATCACGGTGGACCGGCCGCGGATGTACAGCGTCGTCGCGAACGACACGGTGGTTTCCGGCTCGTTGACCATTCGAGCGGAGGCGGCGGGACTGGCGGTGTACGCCTTCACATTCATTTCGTGCGTAGCTGGTTGAAGGACGACTGACTATGGCGAGCGACGAAACAATCCGCGAAGCCGCGCGAACGATCCTGGCGGCGCGCTATGCGATCGCGCTGACCGGTGCGGGAATGTCGGTCGAAAGCGGAATACCGCCGTTCCGTGGACCGGGCGGGCTATGGACCAAGTACGGCGAGCCGCCGATGAACGGGTTCCAGCGCTTCATGGCCGATCCGAAAAAGGCCTGGGAAGAGCGGCTCAGCAAACGCAACGACGAACTCTACAAACCGCTCGCGGTCGCCAAGCCGAATCCGGGCCACCTCGCGCTGGTCGATCTGGAGAAATTGGGAGTGCTGCGCTTCGTAATCACGCAGAACGTCGATGACCTGCATCGGCAGGCGGGACAGAAGGCGCTCGCGGAAATTCATGGCAACTGGACCTTGATTCGATGCCTCGATTGCAGGACGCGGTTTCACGGCGACGCGATCAGCCTCGAGACGCTGCCGCCGGCGTGTCCGCGATGTCGAGGATTGCTGAAATCCGACACGGTTTCATTCGGCGAGCCGATTCCGATCGACATGCTGAACATGTGCGCGGAGCATTCGGCGAAAGCGGACCTGGTGATCGTAGCGGGAACTTCGGCGACGGTTTATCCAGCTGCGGGATTTGCGCTCGAAGTGAAGCAGCGCGGCGGAACCTTAATCGAAGTGAATCTCTACGAGTCGGAGATCACGCGGATATGCGATGTCAGCTTGCGCGGCACGTCGGCGGACGTGCTGCCACGGCTGGCGAGCGCGGTTGGGGAGATTAGAAGGGAAGGGCTGTCGTAGGCAGAAACCTAACCCCTAACCCCTTCCCTCGAGGGAAGGGGGACCGGATTTATGGCCGGCCTGGATGTAATCGTCTGAAGGTTTTGGCGGCGGACTTGCGGAACCCGCGCGCTGGCGGAGGAGGAGCATTTCGCCGGTGCCGTCGAGCGAGGTTGGATTACTGGTCATCAGTATCTCGAGGCGATCGCGCTGGGTCGCGGGGAGCGCGTCGAAGAGCGTGCGCCAGACGATCAGGTACTGCGGCATTTCGGGATCTCTTTGCGAAACGATCGGAATGGTGCGGCGGCTGTAGAAGGCGACGTCGTAGTTGAGTGCGCCCAGGTAGCCGACCGGACTGTCGTTCACGACTTTCATCGCTTGCTCGGTAAAGTCCTTGAGCGAGAGGGTGTTGGCGATGGCCGGCACGACGACGACGTTGACCGCGACGGTGACGAAGACCATCGCGGCTGCGAGAGCCAACACGGTTCGTTCCAAAAGCGGGCGAGTGACGATCAGCCGTACGCCGAGTACGACCACCGCCAGCGGCATCGCGAGTGCGAATATCCAATGCGCGCCGACAGTTGAGATCAAGATGCGTGGAAAGTCGACGGCGCTGATGCCTGCCGCGTGTAGCAGGTCGGCGACCTGGCGTGGCGAGACGACCAGCATCGCAAGTGCAACCAGGGCGGCGCTGCCGAGCAGCAGCATCGCGAACCCGGACAATCGCGCAATCCAGTAAACGAGCATGCGCGCGGGTTCGGGACGCACGACTGACTGGCGGACATAGATCGCGACGAGCGTGGCGAAAGCGGGATACATGCAGAGCAGGTAAACGCCGCGCTTGCTCTGCGGAAGGTTGTAAAAGATCAGCACGGCGGCAAACCAGACGAAGATGTATTTGAGGCGCGGATCGACGACGAGTGGCGCGCGCGCCGCCTGGACGCCGACGATCGGCAGCAGAAACGTCCACGGCATGAACCCGGCGAACAGCGCAAGCTCCGTATAGTAGAAGGGGTGAATGTGGCCCTCATGAAAGTCGCCGCCGCCGGCGAAGCGGAGCACGTTCTCGGTGAGAATCTGCTTGCGAAAAAAATCGGGACCGCCTTCGATCAGCGCCGCCACGTACCATCCTCCCGCGAGCACGAGCACGACGAGCGCACCGCGGAAGAGACTCATTTGCTGCAGAAAGCTCCAGCGTTTTTCAAGAGCGATCCAAATCAACGCGACCAGGCCCGGGAGAATCAAACCGATGGGACCTTTGGTTAAAACGGCCAGCGCAATTGCGACGTAGAGCAGCATCCGGCGGCGCGTCAAACCTTCGGCCATCAAAATGAATTCGAAGAACGCGACTTGCATGAAAAATGTCAGCGTCATGTCGACACGGGCGCCGGTGGCGGCTTGCAGGTATTGAAACGTCGTGGCGAGGATGAGCGCTGCGATGAGCGCGGTCACATCGTCGAACAGTCGGCGAACGTAAAAGTAACAAACAATCACGCCGGCGATGGCGAGGCCGGCCGACGGGAGGCGCACGGAAAATTCGTTGACACTGCCGGCGACGATCGAGACTAGCGCGGCCATCCAGTGCATCAGCAGCGGCTTCGAGGGAATTTCGACGCCGGCGCGCTGGGGCAATATGATGCCGCCGCCGTGGACGATGTCGAAGATAGTGACGGCCTCGCGCGGCTCGCCCTTGGTGTAGAGGGGGTAGCCGCCGAGATTCACGAGGTAAAGTGCGACTCCGGCGATCAGCAGGATGGGCCACGCGTGGCGCGGCTCACTGATGTAGTTGAGCCAACCGGGAGGGGCGTCTGAGTCGCGGGACTCCTCTCTCGCGGGTGGCTCCGACTCAGAGCGCGCAGACTCTTCGGGGACGAGACGCAGAAAATCTAACCCCTAAACCCTTCCCTCGAGGGAAGGGGGACAATCGCGGAAGGAGGGTGGACTGGAATGGCTAGTATTCGTTTTTGACGCGGGCGCGGCCGATGTCGTCGTAGTGATAAACGTCGGTGGGATTTTCGTCGCGCGTCTTTTTGTGCGAGCCGTCGCAGAATGGTTTGTTCTTCGATAGTCCACACGCGCAGATATAAATCGGCAGCTCGGTGCCTTCGGGTACTTCGTAGGGTGAGTTCTTTTCGTGTCTGACCATTCGGGCCATGGATTATTCCTCGCGTTGAGTTTTATTGAGGGGGTACCTGTTGGTCACTTAAGACCAGCCGGGTCGCAGAGTCAAATGTTCGCGAGAAACAACTATTCGGTGCCGGCGTTGCGTTTCAGGTATTCGAGGATTGACTCACGTTCGTCGGGGGTCAGCGCGGGCATCCCGGCGGCCTGGATTTTAGCTTCCATCATCGTGACCTGCGTGTCCCACATCGCGGCCGTCAATTCGTGTGGATTGTACGGTGCGTGGCATTGGCCGCATCGATTCACGTAGAGCTGTGCACTGGGACTGGTCGCGTCGGGCAGCCCTGCCGGCTTGCATCCTGAAATTGTGATGGCGATGAGTGCGAGCGCGAGAGCAGTGCGCGAAATTCGGCTAGCTGATTGGGATGCGCGCATCGGGGAAACGGATCGCAAGCTGGCTGCGGATGGAAGCGATGAGCGCGCGGCGGTCATTTTCGTCAAGCGTTACCTTTCGTTCGGACTCGGGACGCAGCCAGACTGGTACGCGCCGCATTTCGTCAGGTTCGTTTTCATTGCGTGGCAGCAAATGCCAATGCACGTGCGGTTCCGAATTGCCCAGGCACTCGTAGTTCATCTTCCATGGCTTGACGACGGCGGCGATCGCTTCGGCGACCAGGCGCATTTCGTCGGACAGCAGCCGCGCGCCGTCGGCGGGCATCAGGTAGAGCTCGGTCGCGTGGAGCTTCGCGAAGAGCACGCAGTAGCCGCGGTAGAACTGCTGATCGCCGAGGATGACGTAGCAGCTAGCCAGCTCT
>DATNLS010000329.1:0-7911 GCA_035602775.1 Candidatus Acidiferrales bacterium
GTTTTGCCTGTTGCGCGGCGGTATTGGCGTCGATCTTGCGCTGGAGGCGATCGAGCTCCGTCTCGAGCGCCAGCCGGGTTCGCTCGCGCGCGTCGCTCAACGCAGTCTCGATGTGAGCACGAATCTTCGGCGCCATCGCGGCGCGCGCCTGGTCGGCCTGGGTGGCAAGGCGCTCGGCCTGGGCGCGGCCCTGCTCGGCGGACTCGCGCGCTTCATCGAGCTGACGGGTAAAGCTTTGGGTCCGGCCGGCGGTTTGATTGCGCGCTTCGGTGGCGGCGCCGTCGGTGATTTTTCGGCACATCTCCGAGAGCGCCAGCTCGACCTTTACCGTCTGCAGGTACTTGACCGGATCGGTGTAGAGAATGAGCTCAGCGCCGCGGCCGTGTTCGATAGCGTCGGTGGTTCCGGCGGGAATGACTATCCCGACCACCGCCAATTTTCGCTCGCGCACAGTCTGTTCGGCGTCGCGGCGGCTCGAAGATGAAATGACGGTCAGGTCCGGCTGATGCGCGAGCGCGTCGAGGATCGCGTGCGCGATGGCGCCATGATCTTCGTCGAAAACGGCCACCGAATATTCGCCGTGCGGAACGCTGGTGCCGCCATAGATTTTCGCCAGCGAGAACCCGGCGGCGGCGATGACGGCGATTGGCGCGACCAGCAGCATAAACAAGCCGACGCGGTCGCGCCGGATGAGCAGGAATTCCTTGCCGATGGTCAGCCACACCGCGCGCAGCATCATCGCCTCGGGAAATCTGGACCCGCCACGTTCATGGCGCGTCGCGCAGCGCGTGGCCGGTGAGTTTCAGGAAGGCGTCCTGCAGATTTGGGCGATGAACGTGGAATTCGATTACCTCGTCGCCAACCTCGCCGGCGCGGCGGATGACGTCGGGCACCTGATCGAGGGTATGCAGCGTGGCCGCGGCGGCGAAGCCGTCGACGACCTCCCACGGCATCTCGCCGACGCCCTCGATTCCTTGCGACCATCCCGGCAGCAGCGCTTTTTTCGTCATGATCTCGATCCGCGGTTCGGTTCCCGCCAGCGCGATCAGTTCGCGGTCGGTACCTTGCGCAACTATTTTTCCGTGATCGATCAGCACGATTCGGTTGCATAGCCGTTCCGCTTCTTCCATGTAGTGGGTGCTGTAGAGGATCGCGCCACCGGCTTGCGCCGCCGCCTCGATCACCGCGAAGATTCGTCCGCGCGATTGCGGATCGACGCCGACGGTCGGCTCGTCGAGCATGATCGCGGCCGGAAAATGCATCATGCCGCAGGCGATGTTCAGCCGGCGCATCATGCCGCCGGAGAATTCGTCGACCGCGTCATCGGCCCGATCGTCGAGGCCGACTTCCTCCAGCAATTTGTGCGCGTGGCTGATCGCGTCGCTCGAGGACATGCCCTGGATTCGTCCCCAGAACATCAGATTCTCCATCGCGGTGAGTGTTGGATACAGCGCGAGCGACTGCGGCACCAGGCCGAGGCTTCTTCGCGCGACCCGAGGATCGGTGGCGAGATCGTGGTTGGCAATCGAGGCGCGGCCGGAATCCGGCGCAATCACGCCCGACAGAATCGAGAGCGTGGTGGTTTTGCCGGCGCCGTTGGGACCGAGCAATCCGACGACCTCGCCTGCGTTGACGGTGAACGACACGCCGTCGAGCGCCACGCGGTCGCCGTAGCTCTTGCGGAGTTCCTCCGCCCGAATCATCGTCCCCGAGTTCATCGGTAGCGAACCACGGCCCCGCGCGATTTCAGGGCGGCGTTCAGCGGTAACTCACCATCTCGAGCAGATTGCCATCGGGATCGAGAAAGTAGATGCAGTCGTGATCGCCCCAGTCGATCGGCGCGGCGCTCTCGACTCCGGCAGCCGCCAGGCTCTTCCGCGCGTCCGCAAAATCGCTCGCCTTCACCTTGAACGCATGATGACCGCGGCCCAGCGGATGCGCGATAAGCGATTGCCTCGCGGCGGCGTCGAGCACGCGCCCGGCGACCTCGAACAGCGCAAGGTTCTGGCCGCCGCAATCGAGCAGCACCTGATCGCCGAAACGATTGACGACCCGCAGGCCAAGGACGTCGGTATAGAACCGCTCCGCGCGCGCGAGGTCCGCCACCTCGATACCGAAATGATCCAGCCGCTCGAGTTTCATCGCGAGTTCCGGATCAGATTATCCACGAGTGCCAGTGCTTAGGAAGATGCTGCCGCGGTGTGCCCTTCGACTTCGAGCAGCTTCGACGCGACCACCCGCTCCTTCTCGCGGCGGATGAAGGCTGGATCGAACGTCACGATCATCACGGGCAAAATGGTCATCGCACCGAGCATCGAAACGAACATCCACACCGCCAGCAGCAAGCCCATTTCGGCGTCGAAGCGGATGCTCGACCAGTACCAGAACAGAACCGAGGCGACCAGGGTAAGCGCAGTGAAGGCGACGGCCTTGCCCGAGGTGACCAGCGCAGTGTAGGTGCTTTCCTTGAGCTCGCGGCCCTCGGCCAGCTCTTCGATAATCCTGCTTACTATGTAGATGGAATAGTCAATTCCGAATCCGACGCCCACTGTGACTACCGGCAGAGTATTGATGTTAATACCTATGTCGTGAGCACCCATGTAGGCATTGATTGCCGCATTGGCGAGCGCCAGGGGGAATAGCAAATAGATACCGGCCATGAACGATCGATAGGTAGCCAGTAGTATTATGTAGATAGTGGCGAACGCGAGCACGTTGAGCAGCAGATCGTTGTCGATGATCTCCTGGTTGGCGGCCGCCAGCTCGCCAATTATTCCGGCGGCCAGCGCAAAGTGGACGCCGGACACCTGATGCTCCGGCTCGTCGAAGAACCTCTGCGTGCGCAGCACGACTCGCTGGACATTTTCACCCTCGCGGTCCTTCGTGTAGACCGTCATCTGAGTAGCGTCGCGCCGCGGCGTGATGATGTACGCCGTCGAGAGCGGAGACGCGCCCGCCAGCAATCCACCGAGCAACTGTCCAGTGCCGCGCGCTGTCGTTGGTAGCACGTTCCACTTGGGCTCGAATTCTCTAAGTGCGGATCCGCCGTTCGACAGCAAGTCCGCCACCGAGAACGTACGCCCGACCGCCGGATCGCGCTCCATGTAGCGTTCGTACTCGTCCATGACGTGGTACAGCTTGGGATCGTTAAGCGAGTCGCGTTTGGACAGCTCGGCGACGACCACGAACTGTTCGATCGCGCCGAACTCCTCCTGGATCGAGGCCATCGCGCGGTTATACGGCGAGTTGGGCCATAGGATTGGCGATGAAGAGGACGGATCGCCTACTTTGAGCCCCGTCCAGAAGAACGCACACAGAAGAATCACCACGATCGTGCCGGCGAAGGTAACTCTGCGCCCGGTCAACTCGAGCATCGGCCTGGCGATCGCCTGTAGCATCCGTTTGAAGATGCCATGCTCGCGTTTTTCGATCACGTCGATGTGCGGCGGATCAAGGTAGTAGTACACGATCGGGTTGAGTATCAGCTCACTCACGATGATCGCGGCGATCCAGAAGCTGGCCGTGACCGCCAGCTTTTGCAGAAACAGCACCGGCACCAGCAGGATGACGAGCACGCCGAAAGCGTCGGCCAGGATTCCCGACAGCGACGGCACGAACAACTCGGAGAACGACGACAGGATGGCCTTTTGCTTGTCGCGCAGGCGGTAGAATTCCTCATAGTACCGATCGTGCATCTGCACCGAATGGCTGACGGCGCGCGCGGTTATCAGGAACGGGATGACCAGCACCAGCGGGTCGAGCCCGTAACCCAGCAGCCGGATGAAGCCGAGGCCCCAGATGGCGCAAATCACGCCGGAGATTGTCGGCCGCAGCGCGCCCCGCCAGTCGTGGAAATAAAGATAGAGCAGGATCCACACCGCGAGCACCGTTGCGACGAAGATCCAGAGAAACTCAGGTGTGTAATGATACACCCAGCCGTAGAGGATCGGCTGTCCGCCGTAGTAGATGTGCACCGTCTCATCGCGCTCGGGTTTCACGACGATCTTGCGAATCTCATCGAAGATGCGCGTGTAGTCGAGCCGCGATTCGAGGAAGCTGCCCTCGATGACGGCAGCGCGGTCGTCGAGCGAGACGAAGCGGCCGAAAATCACGCCGGGATTTTTATGGACGTTGCTCTCGAGTTCGTTGAGTTCGGACTGGGTTTTGGGAATCTCGCCGTTGGGCAGCACCGGTGTATTGAGAATCACGCCGGCGGCCAGCGGGCGGAAGTAACTGGCGGTGGCGAGCGATCGCACCGAACCGTGCTGGATCCCGTAAACGAGATCCATGTTGTTCGTCATATTGACGATCTTTCTGATGATCCCGGGCGTGTAGATCGTCCCCTCTCGCGCCTCTATCATGATCGTCACGTTGTTGACGCTGCCGAAGTACTCGTCGTACTTGTGCGCGATCTGGATGAACGGGTGGTTCTGCGGAAGCAAATCGCCGAAGCTGGTGACCAGCTGAGTCTGCGCTGCGAAATAGCCGAAAAATGCGGTGAGCGCGCCGACCACGGCCAGCACCAGGAAGCGCCAGCGCAGAATCCATTCACCAAAGCGGTACCAGGTCATTGCGTTCTCCGAAGTCCCCCTGCTCGCGCGCTCGCGCTCATCCCTGACAGTAGCGCCACGTCTTGCCGCCGTCGTCGGTGTAGAGGATCGTGCCGTAGCCGACGATCCATCCATGCTGTGCGTCGAAGAACCGCACCTGGCTGAGCGGGAACGGTACCGTCGGCACCGACGGATCGTGCGCCCACGCGCCGTTGGGCTGTAGCCGCAGCACGGTCCCGGTAAGTCCGGTGGTCAGGCCCTGGTCTCCGCCAAACAGATCGATCGAGAACAGGGGATCGCGCGCCGGACTCTGCTCCGCCCCCGGCACCAGCGTGTCAGGCGCCGCGCCGGGCTTGTCCGCCTGATGCGCGAAGTTCCAGGTCTTGCCGCCGTCGTCGGTCTGGATCACCCAGCCCTCGAGTCCGCACGCCGCGCCATGTTTTTGATCGCGAAACGAGACGCTGAAAAAGCTCGGCAGCAGAAAATCCAGGAAGCGCGGATCGTCGTTGATGCCGGGCGCACGTTTCCATTGCGGCAACAGCGATTGCTGCTGCTCCTGCCAGGTTTTACCGCTATTTTCCGTCGCCCAGATACGCCCCTCCTCGCCCACCACCCAGCCATGGTCAACGTCGACGAAACTCGCACTGTAGAGCACCGGCTCAATGTACGGGAGCGCGTAGTCCGAGAGTTCCGGCGGAAAGACCCGCTGCAACTGGCGCTTGACGAACGTCTCGCCGCCGTTGGTCGTGCTCTCCACCAGCGCCCGATCGCCAACGAAGAAGCCGTGATTCGCGTCGGGAAACGACAGGCCGAAAATAAACAGATGCGTGCGCGAGTCCAGCCGCTTCCAGGTCTTGCCGCCGTCGCGTGTGCGCATTATCAGCCCGTCCTGCCCGCACAGGTAGCCGTTCTGATCGTCGGTCATCTGGATTCCGAACACGCCGAGCTGGGTGCCGATGTCGATGCGCTTGAAGGTACGGCCGCCGTCCTCGGTCAGCAGCACCTTGCCGCGATCGCCGACGATAAAGGCGCGCGTCGGGCTGGTCGGCCATATGTCGAAAAATTTGTCGCTGAGCGTGATGTTGCGTAGCGGTAGCGGCGGCATCGCAACTTCGCGATGACACCCGGCGGTCGCGAGCGCGATCAATGCGAAAAGCGTCCTGATTATGCTGTATGCGCGGAGTTTTCGCTCCATTCGGCCGATCCCATGGAAAAATTTGCTCTATACTCAAGCAAAGCCGCGAGCTTAGCAAGCCGTATTTTAAGGGCGAAGAATCGTGCCGGCCCGACTGCCTTAGCCTTCAGTTTCCAGATAATAGTGTGCCGACATGGCGACACTGGCCCTTGCGACGCTTGTCATAATCGCGGTTCTGCTCGGACCCGTCCTGATCAAACCGATCGAACGAAACGTCGAATTCTTTTTTTTGCTGATCGGAATACTGACCGCCGCCATCATGGGCCAATTCAACGCGGCGTTGGTGCGTGGCGCTTTGGTCGAGCCGCTGTCGTTCACCGCCGCCGTGATGGTCTTCGGCGCCGCCTTTCGCCTCTCGAAGCCGTATCTCGACGAGATGCTGGCCGCGATGGTCGAACTACTCGAGCCGCGCACCCTGTGCTTCTTCCTTGCGATCATCCTCGGGGCGCTCGCGCCATTCATAACTCCCGTCGTATCCGCGCTGATCTTCGTTGAGGCGATCACACTGCTTCGCCGCGATCGAGCGGCCGAAATCTCGGCGACTGTGTTCGCATGTTTCGCCATCGGCATCGGCGCCGGCCTGACGCCCCTGGGGCTCCCCGGAATTGCAGTCGTACTTCGGTCGTTGCACGCCGACTTCTGGTATCTGACGAAGCTCCTCGGTCCCTTCGTCGCCGTAGGCATCGTGATCGCCGCCGCTCCGATACTCCTTTTGCCGTTCGATCCTGGCCAGCCGCTCACCGAAATCCAGGTCGAGGATTCATGGAACACCGTCCTGATAGCTCGTCCTGGCAGGGTTTACGTCTTTATCGCGGGACTGGTAGCGCTCTCCGACGGCTTGCGGCCGGTGGTCAACGCATATGTCCATCGCGCGCCGGAAAATTTGCTGTTCTGGGTCAATACTCTGTCGGCGGTCGTCAACAACTCGACTTTGGCGGTCATCGAGATTTCTCCATCGATGAGCGTCAGCCAGCAGCGCGCGGCCTTGCTCGGTTTGCTCATCAGCGGAGGAATGCTGATCACCGGCAACATACCCAATGTGGTGGCGGCGAGCCGACTCAGAATAGGCAGCCGCGAATGGGCCAGGGTCGGCGTCGGCCTCGGCGTCATAATGCTGCTCGTGTGCTTCGCAGTCTTGCTCGTGGTTTCTCGCTGACCTACAGGTCCGCCAGCAGCACTCCCGTCAAGTACTCGCCCTCGCCATGACCGAGCAGCACAGGATGGTCCGCACCGGGGCCCAGATGCGCGATCAAGCGAAGCGTGCGGCCCGCGTTGGACGCAGCAAATCGCACAGCGCGGACAAAATCGTCGGCGCGGAAATGGGTCGAGCATGAAAACGTCATGAGACGACCGCCCGGCGCCAGCGCGCGCATCGCGACCGTGTTGAGCTCGACGTAAAGGCGGCCCGCGCGCTCGGCGTCGCCGCGGCTGCGCGCCAGCGGCGGCGGATCGAGGACGATCAGATCAAAGCGATTCGCCGTGTCAGCCATGAACCTGCCGGCTTCGCCATGAACCAACTCGACGGCGCTCGCTGGATAACCGTTCAGCTCGAGATTCTGCCGCGCGATTTCGAGCGCCCGCGCCGACGTATCGACGGCGACGACCTTGCTCGCGCCGCCCGCGAGCGCCGTGAGCGAGAACCCGCCCTGGTAGCAAAAGCAGTCGAGCACGCGCGCGCCCGACGCGATCGCGCCGACCATCGCGCGATTGTCGCGTTGGTCGAGGAAATAGCCGGTCTTCTGCCCATGCTCGAAATCGAGCTTGAGCTTGATGTTGTTCTCGGTCGCAATCGTCTCTGTCACCGGTTCGCCGGCGAGAACCGCAATACGGTCCTCGAAGCCCTCCTGCTTTCTCACCGCGCCATGGCTTCGTTCGAGGATCGAGCGCGGATGAAGCAGATCGTTCAGCGCGGCGACAATCGTCGCGCGCATCCGGTCCGCGCCCGCCGTCAGGATTTGCACGACGAGCACGTCGCCGAATCGATCGACGACCACGCCCGACAGCCCGTCACCGTCGCCATTGACGAGCCGGTACGAATTCGTATCGTCGCCGATGAACCGCCGCCGCAGTTCGAGCGCGCTCTTGAGCCGGCGCGCGACCAGCTCTTCGATTGCGGGAGTCTCGCCCCACGCAATCATCCGGATTGCGATCGTCGTCGCGGGATTG
>DATNLS010000241.1:0-6303 GCA_035602775.1 Candidatus Acidiferrales bacterium
CAACTCGCCGAACTGCGCGATAGCCGCATCGCGGAGCGCGGTGATGATCGGTGCGATCAAATCACCGAGCGTGTAGGTCTCGCCCATGATGTCGGTGGATTCGAAAGTCTTGTCCGCCAGGAACGACTTGAGCGATTGCACCAGCCGGCCGTTGCCCGCGGCCGCGAGGTAGCGCCGAATCGCGTCGTTGCCGACCGAGAGCGCCGACTCAGTGCCGCCGGTTTCTTCGACCGCCTCGAAAAACAAAATCGAGCGGAAGGTCTCGGACACATCGCCGCTCTCGGCCGATGGGAACCGCGCCAGGCGCGGCAACCCGTCGGCGCCGACGATCGCAATCGCGCTGTTGGTCGTGCCGAAATCGAGACCGACCGCTTCCACTTTGCCCGCGGCGGCAGCGCTGACGATGTCCTGCATCATGGGTTCACGATTAAGGCACGTCGAACTCTTGTCAACGTTGAGCGACGCGCATATACTCGCCAAACCCTCAGGATGACGATCGCGTTGCGACTGCGCGTTGCATTCAGAAGCCTTCAGAAAATTTCGCAATCACATCCCGTTGTTCTTCTACGTTCGCGCGTCGAAGCCGTGAGACCAGCAATGATTCGCACGCTCAGAGGAATACTCGCCGCCGCGATTTGCTTGACGCTCGCCGGATGCGGCGCGCAGGGCGAAGCGTATCAGCCGCGGCCGACGCCCGCGACGCAGAGCGTCATCTACATCTACCGCCCGTACGACCTTCTCAGCTCGCAATCGAACCCGATGATCACCTGCGGTCCCGAAAGTATCGAATTGGAGACGTCCGGCTTTTACGAATTCGTCACGGACAGCGGCCCGATGGTCTGCGCGGCTGCGACCGACGCTTCGGCGGAGTTAAAGTTTGACGCGCACGCGGGCGAGCAATACTTCATCAGGGAGGACGTCGATTCCAGCGTGCTCGGCGCCAGCCACGTGAGATTCAAATTGATGGACGCCGACGTGGGCCGCGACGAAATCAAGGAATGCAGCCGACAGGGTATCAAGCAATGAATCAAACCGCGCGAATCGTAACCTTGCTGCCGAGCGCGACCGAGATCGTTTGCGCGCTCGGTTTCGAAGATCAGTTGGTTGGACGCTCGCACGAATGCGACTTCCCCCACTCCGTAGAACGAATCCCGGCGTTGACGGAACCGAAATTCAATCCTGAGGGCACCAGCGCGGAGATCGACCAGCGCGTGAAGAAGATCGTCGGCGACGCGCTCTCGGTCTATCGCGTCGATGCGGCAAAGCTGCGCGAACTGCGGCCCGACGTGATCGTCACTCAGTCACAGTGCGAAGTGTGCGCGGTCAGCGAGCGCGACGTGGAAGCGGCGGTGGCCGAATGGCTCGGCGCGCGGCCGACAATCGTTTCGCTCGCGCCGTACGGCCTCGACGACATCTTCACCGACATGCAGCGGGTGGCGGATGCGCTCGACGCGGGTGCGCGCGGGACGGAACTGACCGCGCGGCTGCGCGCCCGACTCGGTAAAATTGCGGACCAGGCGAGTGGCGCCTCGAAGCGGCCGAGCGTCGCCACCATCGAGTGGATCGATCCATTGATGGCGGGGGGAAACTGGATGCCGACGCTGGTCGAGATGGCGGGCGGATCAAATCTTTTCGGCAAAGCGGGCCTACATTCGCCGTGGATGAAATTCGACGAGCTGGCCGCCAGCGATCCGGACGTGATTCTGATTTCGCCGTGCGGCTTCAACATGGACCGCGCGGCGCAGGACCTGCCCGCGCTGACAAATCAAGCCGAGTGGAACGGTCTGAAGGCGGTGCGCGGCGGCCGCGTCTTCATGGCCGACGGCAACCAGTATTTCAACCGGCCGGGTCCGCGAATCGCGGAATCGCTGGAAATTCTCGCCGAGATCGCACATCCGGAGCTTTTCCATTTCGGTCACGAAGGATCGGCGTGGCGCCGATTGTAGCGCCGCGAGAGCGACCGTCTTCGCGTCGATTACGGACTAGTGTTGCTTGCGATGCGTACGGCGAGTGAGGGAACGCGGCGTGCGGCGCCGGCGGACGTGCTTCAACTGATGCGGCTGCGTTGCGGGTTTGTCACTAGGAGCAGCGTCGACGAGTGGAGTCAGAGAGAAGCGCGACACTTCGGGCGGGCAGTTGATGCGAATTCGCAGCCAGAACGTGCCCAGGCCGCGATTGGTGTAGATGTAAAAATCCTCGTACCGGTTCAGGCCTGAGTAAAATTCCTTGCCGATGCGCAGAATCGATTTGAGCGGCGACCCATAAAACGGAATTCGCACGACGCCGCCGTGAGTGTGTCCGGAGAGCATCACACCCGGCCGCAGATGACGCGCGTACAGCGCGGTGTCGGGATTGTGCGCGAGGACGATGGTGCAGTCGTCGCTGTTGACGTCGGCGAATGCGCGGGCCGGCTCGGCGCGCCGCGACCATAGATCGTCAATGCCGACGATCGTGAGTTTCTCGTTGCGCAGGAAGAGCCGGCGACTGTCGTTGGCGAGCACGTCGGCGCCCGCATGCTTGAGCGCGACGGTGATCCGATCGGCTGACGACCAGTGATCGTGATTGCCGAGGATCGCAAACAGGCCGGACTTCGGCCGCAGGTGTTTCAACGCGTCGCGAAACGCACCGAGATAGCGATGCATCGTGTCGGGACCGGAAAAATAATCGCCGGTCAGAAAGATGAGATCGGGCTCCTGCTGATTGATCGCCTCGACCGCCAGCGCCAGGCGTTTGAGGTCCTCGTCGCGATCGACGTGGAAATCGCTTATCTGGCACGCGACGAGTCCGCGCATAGCAGTCGGCAATCCGCGCACGGGCAGGTCCAGCGCCGACACCTGAATCTCATCGATCGTCTTCCGCCACATTCGATGCAGCGGGCGCAGCGCCAGCGGCGGCTTCGACTTTGCGCGGGCAGGCGCAGCCACCGGTTCGTGCGCGGATAAGTCGTCGATTAGTTCGGCAGTGGACATCGGATCTTCGATACTAGAATACTTCGACCAGGCGGCGAAAGGAGGTGAGTTCAATAATCCTGTCGCCGGCGTCATTGATTTCTTCGTGTTCGAGTTCCCAGGTATGCGGATGCGGAATGAAAACGGCGCGCAGACCCGCGGCAACCGCCGGATTGATGTCCGAGCGCGGACTGTTGCCGATCATAAACGTCAGCGACGGATCGAGGTCGGCGTCGCGCACCAGGCGGCGATACGCGTCGACGTCCTTCTCGCGCGGCGTCTCGACCCGATCGAATAACGGACCGAGGCCCGATCGCGCGAGCTTTCGTAGCTGTTCGTCGCGCTGGCCCTTGGTGAACATCAAGAGGCGATGACGCTGCGCCAGCTGCTGCAGCGTGGGCTCGACGTCCGGCAGCAGCGCGCATTCGCGCTCGAGCAGATGCGCGCCGATTCGCTCGATCTCGTCGCGCAAGCCGTCGTGACCGGCGGGCGCGAGTTCAGCCGCCGCCTGATGCAGCGCGGTCAAGTAAGGGCGGCGTCCGTAGCCAAGCGTTTTGATCAGCCGGACTTCGGCGCGGCGCACCGCGGCGTGAATCTCGATGCGCGACAGACCAAGACCCGCGTCGCTGACGGCAGCAGCGAACGAATCGAACGCCTCGAGAAAATGGATATTGGAATCCCAGAGCGTGTCGTCGGCGTCGAAGATGAGATTCAAAGACTCAGTCGCGGAAGAGGACATCTACATAGAGAGTACCGGCCCGCACGGAGGCGGGCAATTGGCGCGGAGGATGAGAAGGGAAAATCACTTGATCAAATGTGAAACCCGCCGTCGGTTTCACACCTCCGTGGGCAGGGGTGACCCCTGCACCCACTATTGAGAAAAGAAAGATGCGGGACTTCGTCCCTGTCAGGAAGTTTTTTGGTTCGGGAGTGAGCCGCACAAGACATCTTCGCGTTTTGTTGCATCGTCGCGGCGCGCTCAACTAGCCTCGTCGGACGAGGATTATCGCTGTGCTCAAGATTGCCGTTTGCATCAAGCAGATTCCGCTGATCGAAGAAGCCAACTTCGACGCGACCACCAAAACGATCAAGCGCGACGGCCCCAACGTGATCAGTGCGTACGACCTGCGCGCGATCTCGCTCGCCGTCGAGCTGAAAAAGATTCATGGCGCTGAGACCACCGTCGTTACGATGGGTCCGCCGCAGGCCCGCGGCGCGCTGGTCGATGCGCTCGCGATGGGAATGGATCACGCGGTGCACCTGGAAGACCGCGCGTTCGCGGGCGCGGACACGCTCGCGACGGCGCGTGCGCTCGCGCGTTGGCTGGCGCGCGGAAATTTCGATCTCATCATGCTCGGCAAATACTCGCTCGACGCGGAGACGGGGCAGGTCGGTCCCGAGATCGCGGAACTGATCGGTGCCGCGCAAATTACCGGCGCGCGAAAGCTGGAAATCGACGGGCGCACACTTCGCGCCGAGCGCGAGAGCGACGAGGGGTTTGACGAGGTCGAGGCCGCGATGCCCGCGGTCATCACTTGCGCCGAGCGCGTCGCGCAGCCGGTCAGAGTCAAGCCGGGCGCTTCCGACGAAGCGCAGACCAGGCCGATCAGGGTCGTGCGCGCGGCGGAGCTCGGCAATGACGCGAAAGAATTCGGGCTCGCGGGTTCACCGACGTGGGTGCAGGAAGTGCGCATCGTCACAACGCCGAAGACCGAGTGCAAATTTATTGAGGCGGCCGATAGCGAACGCGCCGCGACTGAAGTCATGTCGGCGCTCGAAGCAATCGGCGCGCTCGAACCGCGCGCACATACTCGGCGCCCGATCTCGGCGGCGCAGCGCGCAAGCAAGCGCGATCGCGACGTGTGGGTCATCTGCGAAACCGACCTCGAAGGACGCATCACGCGCGGCACGCTCGAGCTGCTGTCACGCGGCGACGAACTCGCGACGCGCCTCGGCGGCTCGCTGGTCGCGGTGGGAATCGACATTGGCGTCGCGCGGCACGCGGGACTGCTGGCCAGCTTCGGCAGTGACCAGGTGCTGACGGTCGAGCATCCTGCGCTCGCCTCGTACACTCCCGAGGCCACCGCTCAGGCTGTCGCGAAGATCGTTTCGACCCACGCCCCGTGGGGGATTTTGATCGGCGCGACCGAGCGCGGACGCGACTGGGGACCGCGGCTCGCTGCACGGCTCGGGCTCGGACTCACGGGCGACGCGATCGATATCGAGCTCGACGCGGAGAATCGGATGGTCGCGCTCAAGCCCGCTTTCGGCGGCAACATCGTCGCGCCGATCTACTCCAAAACATTTCCGCAGATGGCGACGGTGCGGCCGGGCGTGCTCGAACTCGCGGCGCCGTCGGAAGCCAGGCGCGCCGAGATTCAAACTGTGCGCGTCGATGTGAGCGCGCCGAAAAGCCGGCTGATAAAGGCGCACTCAACCCTCGACTCCACGATTGTACCGCTCGAAGGCGCCGAAGTTGTCATCGGTATCGGCACGGGAGTCGGCGGACCCGACGGCGTCGCGCAGGTCGCCGAGTTCGCGCGAACGCTCGGCGCCGCGATGTGCGCGACGCGTCGCGTCACTGATCAAGGTTGGGTGCCGCGGCAATTGCAGGTCGGGCTGACTGGCAAATCGATCGATCCGCGACTGTATATTGCGATTGGCGTGCGCGGCGCGCCCAATCACACCTGCGGTCTCAAGCGCGCGCAGACCGTCGTCGCGATCAATAACGACGCCGACTCGCTAATCTTCGAGCGCGCGAATATCGGGCTGGTCGCTGATTGGCGGACTGTCCTGCCCGCCTTGCAGGACGCCTTCCAGCGGCACCTTGAGTGATCTGCTACGCGCAGTGAGCGGCTACGCTTGAATTTCGTAGAGCGCCGAAAACAGATCCTCGATCGGCAGCCGCCGAAAGTGCTTGAACCCCGCGTCCGCGACCAGCTCGCGCGCCTTCGTTTCGCCCATGCACGCGCCGATTCCCGCGCCGCCGTGCGCGAGCGACGTCGTCATGCAATACAACGTGCTCATCGAGTACATCATGCGGCCCATCGGGTTGATGTTGTCTTCGAGCTTCGACGAGACGTTCACCTCGACCATCAGGTAAGTCCCGTCGGGCTTGAGCGCGGCGCGAATCGATTTCAACAACGCGTCGGGATCGACGGAGTCGTGCACGACGTCGAAGGTCGAGATGAAATCGAGCTGCCCGGCCGGCAGCCGGGTGCAATCGACAACTTCAAACTTGATTCGGTCGTTCAGCCCCGCCGCCTTCGCATTCGCCCGAGCCCGCTCCAGCGAACCGCCATGCGCGTCGAAGCCGAAAACTTTGGCCTTGGGAAATGCGGCCGCGATCGCGATC
>DATNLS010000323.1:0-5459 GCA_035602775.1 Candidatus Acidiferrales bacterium
CCGCACTGAGGACGCTGAGATGGGCTGGGTGGTGAGAAAATCCCGTCTCCCTGCGGTCCGTAATTCCGAACTCGACTTAGGCGTTAGTTGTTCCGAATCCCGACCGCTTGATCACTCACGAATCTATACTGGTATCTCCCCTCGTGGGAGCCATTGGAATCAACGCTCATAACCTGCGCGGCGTACGCCTAAGCGGCGGCGAGTCGCAGCACTAAAAGTACGTGATGGAGTCCAGGTTGCGGGGAAGGCATATGGGCAAGGGCAGACACGTTGCGAAGAGCGAGGAGGGTCGCTTCGACGATCCGCGCTCGACCAACGGCACACCACGGCAGGTAAATCTCGACAGCAATCCGAATCTTCCGCCACCGGCGCCGGTGATCAGCGAGGATGGGGTGCTCAACCTCAAGTCGCTGAAGCGCGCAAAAATTACCGAGCTGGCGCAAATAGCGCGCGACTTCAACGTTGAAGGCGCCGCCAACATGCGCAAGCAGGAAATGATCTTTGCCGTCCTGCAGGCGCAGGCCGCGAAGAACGGTTCGATCCTCGGTGAGGGCGTGCTGGAAATCTTGCCCGACGGCTTCGGCTTCCTGCGTGCGCCCGACTACAACTACCTGCCCGGTCCCGACGACATTTATATTTCGCCGAGCCAGATTCGCAAGTTCAATTTGCGCACCGGCGACGTGGTTTCCGGCCTGATTCGCCCGCCGAAAGAAGGCGAGCGCTACTTCGCGCTGCTCAAGGTCGAATCGATCAACTACGAGGATCCCGAAAAGGCGCGCGACAAGATCCTGTTCGACAACCTGACCCCGCTCTATCCCGAGGAGCGCATCAAGCTCGAATACAATCACGAGGACCTGACCACCCGCATCATCGATTTGGTCGCGCCTATCGGCAAAGGCCAGCGCGGACTGATCGTCGCGGCGCCGTTCACCGGCAAGACCATGATGCTGCAAGCGATGGCCAAGGCAATCGCGCACAACCATCCGGAAATCGTGCTGATCGTGCTGCTGGTCGACGAGCGGCCCGAGGAAGTCACCGACATGTTGCGCTCGGTGCAGGGCGAGGTCGTCAGCTCGACCTTTGACGAGCCGGCGACGCGTCACGTGCAAGTGGCCGAGATGGTAATCGAAAAGGCGCGGCGGCTGGTCGAGCACGGACGCGACGTCGTGATTCTGCTCGATTCGATCACGCGGCTGGCGCGCGCCTACAACACCGTGGTGCCGCCGTCGGGCAAGATCCTGTCGGGCGGCGTCGATTCCAACGCGCTGCACAAGCCCAAGAAATTTTTCGGCGCCGCGCGCAACACCGAGGACGGCGGCAGCCTGACGATTATCGCGACGGCGCTGGTCGATACCGGCAGCCGAATGGACGAAGTTATTTTCGAAGAGTTCAAGGGCACCGGCAATCAGCAGATTGCACTAGACCGGCGCCTGCTCGAAAAGCGCATCTTCCCGACGATCGATATCCAGCGCTCGACGACCCGCAAGGAAGAGCTGCTGTTGCCCCGCGCCACGCTCAATCGCGTCTGGATTCTGCGCAAACTGCTGACCCAGCTCAACGCGGTCGAGGCGATGGAATTCCTCATCGACAAGATGGACAAGACCAAGACCAACGAGGAATTCCTGGAATCGATGAACGCCTAAGGTTGATAACTTCGTTCCCTTGGTGGTACCGCAAACTTCGGAGGACCCCATGAGTACGAAGGTTCAGCCAATCGACGACCTTTGCATCAATACTATCCGGACGCTCTCCATCGACGCGGTCCAGAAGGCGAACTCGGGACATCCGGGAATGCCGCTGGGCGCGGCTCCGATGGCGTACGTTTTATGGACGCGCTTTCTCCGACATAGTCCCACCAATCCCGAATGGCCCGATCGCGATCGTTTCGTGCTGTCAGCTGGGCACGCCAGCATGCTGCTGTACAGCATGCTGTTCCTGAACGGATACGGCCTCACCATGGATGACATCCAGCACTTCCGCCAATGGGGAAGCCGCACGCCGGGGCATCCTGAAAATGGAGTGGCGCCCGGCGTTGAAGTCACCACCGGGCCGTTGGGGCAGGGCTTCGCCAACGCGGTGGGACTTGCAATCGCCGAGCGCTGGCTGGCCGCAACCTTTAATCGGCCTGGCCATGAAGTGGTGAACCACTACACCTATGTGATGGCCAGCGACGGCGACATGATGGAAGGCGTCGCCGCGGAGGCCGCTTCGATCGCGGGTCAGTTCCGGCTCGGGCGATTGATCGTGCTCTACGACGCCAATCAGATCACGCTGTCGGCCAGCACCGACGTAACTTTCTCCGAAGATGTCGGCGCGCGATTCCAGGCTTATGGATGGCATGTGGAGCATATCGATGGGATGGATATCGCCGCGGTTGACGCTGCCATAACCAGAGCGCGTGCGGTCGAGGATCGGCCGTCCTTCATCGTGGCGCGCACCCATATCGGCTATGGCAGTCCGCACAAGCACGACACTTTCGAGGCGCATGGTGAGCCGTTGGGTGTGGACGAGGTGCGGTTGACGAAGCGCGCCTTGGGATGGCCCGAAGACAAGTCCTTTTACATCCCCGATGAGGCGCTGACCGAATTTCGCAAGTCGGTGGAAAAAGGCCGGGAACTGGAGACTCAGTGGAATCGACGCGTAGAATCTTTGCGCGCCGCCGACCCGCAGTTGGCTGAGAAGTTTCGCCAAGCGCTCGCCGGCGAGTTGCCCCAAGGCTGGGAAGCGATACTGCCCCGGTTCACGCCCGCCGATGGTGCGATGGCAACGCGCGATGCTGGACGAGCGACCATCAACGCGCTGGCCAATTTGGTCGGCAACCTGATCGGCGGATCAGGTGACCTCGACCCCTCCACCCGCACCGCGCTCAAGGAGCATGGCGACTTCGAAAGCCCGCTGTTCACCTCGCCCGACGGTGCGCCGCCTACCCAGGGATTGGTGGGAGGTCCGAAAGGTTATGCGGGACGGAACATTCACTTCGGCATTCGCGAGCACGCGATGGCCGCGATTGGCACGGGCTTGGCTCTGCATGGCGGCGTGCGGCCATTTACCGCAACCTTCTTTGCGTTCTCCGATTACATGCGGCCGAGCATCCGATTAGCCGCCTTGAGCAAAGCTCACGTGATTTATGTGTGGACCCACGACAGCATCGGATTGGGCGAGGATGGGCCTACCCATCAGCCGATCGAACATTTGGCAAGCCTTCGCGCGATTCCCAATATGATGCTGCTGCGCCCAGGCGACGCCAACGAAACCGTGGAAGCGTGGAAGATCGCAATCGCGCATACGGCGGGGCCGGTGGGACTCGTGCTTACGCGGCAAAAGCTGCCCGTTCTGGACCGTACCACCCTGGCGCCGGCTTCGGGGGTCGCAAAAGGAGCGTACGTCCTTGCCGACTGCAAGACGGGTTCGCCCCAGCTGATCCTCATGGCGACGGGTTCCGAAGTGTCAATCTCGCTCGAAGCGCACGATCAACTGACTCGCGACGGGGTTGCAAGCCGGGTTGTATCGATGCCGTGCTGGGATTTGTTTCAGGCGCAACCGCAATCCTACAGGGACGCGGTCCTGCCTCCCGGCGTGAAGGCGCGAGTCAGTGTCGAGGCGGGATCGCCGCTTGGATGGGAGCGGTATGTGGGACTGGACGGCGCAATTATCGGCTTGAACCGCTTTGGCGCGTCGTCGCCCGGTGAGACCGTGATGCGTGAGCTCGGATTCAGCTCGCAACACATCGTCGAAGTCGCCAAGTCTCTGCTATCCGGTCGCCGGTCTGGGTAGGGGTCAGGGGTCAGGTCTCTGCCCCCTCGATGACTTCTTTCGGCAAGTGGCGTATAACTTGCCGGCGTGAGCAACCTGAATAGCCGCCACTTCGCGGCGCTCGCATTCGTGGGCTGGTATCTTATGATGCCGCCCAACTCCACCAGGTACCCGCACGAGGTCGATGCCGACGTGCCACTTCCGCGCTGGACTATCGTTACCAGTTTCGACACCGACGATAGTTGCGAGAAGGCGCTGACCAACATTCAGAACAGCGAGCAGGATCCGAGCACGCTCGACAGGACGGGCAGGCTCGCGAAGTTGCAGAGGCCGCCCGACGCCGCATTGGGGAAAGCGCGCGCGCTCAACGCCGCCTGCGTCGCCGCTGACGATATCCGCCTGAAGAGCAGCAACAAGAAGTAGCGCAGGTAACTGGTTTCCTCACCTCCACGAGGGTGAGAGAAGTTGCATTGCCCGATTTGCGACCGGTGTGTTAGCTGTCGATTTGTGGCGCGTCCCCGGAACAAATCCAGCGCCACCCGGAGAATCGAAATGAGCATCAGAGCGCGGATCGTAGTCTTCTCAACCATATTCGCACTCGCCGGATTCGCCTTGATCTCGTCGCCGGCGCGCGCGCAGATTCAGCCGGCGGCGACCGGCACGACTGAGGCCGCGCCGATTCCCGAAGCGCAGATTCCCGCGGAAATTACAGCTGCGATAAACTCGCCGGAAAGGCCCGCGGCCGACAAGGCACTCGATGCAGGCCGTCGGCCCGATCAGATCCTGGCGTTTTATGGAATAAAGCCCGGCATGAAGGTCGCCGATATATTCGCGGGCGGCGGCTATATGACCGAATTGTATGCGCGAATCGTCGGCCCGACCGGCACCGTTTACTCGCAAAACCCTTCCTTCCCCGAGAAGTTCAAAAAAATCGAAGATGCATGGAACGAACGCCTCAAAGAGCCCGCGCTCAAGAACGTCGTCAAGATCAGCAAGCCGCTCGACGCGCCCGACCTGCTGCCGGTGCCGCCTGAGTCGCTCGACGCCGTCATCATCCATCTCAACTACCACGACATGGTCGGGCTCAAACTCGATCGCGAGAACGTGAACGCGGCGGTGTTTAAGGCGCTCAAGCCCGGCGGCATTTACGGGATCGTCGATCACAGCGCCAAGCCGGGGACGGGCGATACGCAGACCACGACGCTCCATCGAATCGACGAGGATTTTCTGATCAAGGACGTCGAGAAGTCCGGCTTCAAACTGTATGGAGCGTCGAGCGCGCTGCGGCATCCGGAAGACGATCGCACCTGGTATGTCTTCAAGCATCGCGGCGAGACCGATCGTTTCATGCTCAAGTTCGTGAAAGCGCCGGCGGTCGCGGGGGGCGCAAGCGGCGCCGGAGCGGGACAATGAAGGTCGGACTGTTCGCGCTTGGAATCGGCACCGGCGCGCGTCCCGGCGCGATCCTGAAGACGGCCGCCGAGGCAGAGCGTCGTGGAGTCTCCACGCTGTGGGTGGGCGAGCATGTTGTGCTCTTCGACCGCCAGGACTCGAAGTATCCGTATGCGGCCGGCGGCCAGTTTCCGTTGCCCGGCCGTGAGGACTGGCTCGATCCTTTCATCACGCTCACGTTCGCGGCGGCCGTCACCAAAACGATTCGGCTGGCGACGGGAATCTGCCTGGTGCCGGAGCACAACCCGGTCGTA
>DATNLS010000354.1:0-4848 GCA_035602775.1 Candidatus Acidiferrales bacterium
TGCGACCAGGCGAGCCAATGGAATCCCATCGACGCGTCGATCGCGACGAGTTCAACGTCGCGCAATGGCATCGCGAAGGTCGCAGCCAGATAGGTGCTGATCGCACCGGCAGCGGAGAATGCGACCCACAAGGCGGCATAGTTGCCTGCGTCCGATAACCTGCGGCTCCGTCCCGAGTATCCGTAGCCGAAGCCGATCGCGAGCAGAATGATCAGCATGCAGGAAACTCGCAGCCAACCAACGACCGTCAAACCGATCCGGTCAGCCCATATCCAATCGAGAGCGCCGAGTAAAAGAGTCAGCACCCAAGCCCAAAGCAAGTGTCCGCGATCTTTGCCGGTTTCGATCTGCCCGCTCCCCTCCACCACTCGCTGCGAACCTCAATAGCAAAGCTGGCGCGAGCGCCACAACCGCAAGACGCCCGCGCGCCCGAAATGGTAAGACTACCCACGTTGCCAACAGGAGGTTCTCCATGGTCGCCAAAAATATCTCGCACTTCGATGTACACGCGGACGATGTGGCGCGCGCGCGGAAATTTTACGAACGCGTATTCGAGTGGCGCTTCTCACCGTGGGGACCGCCCGGCTTCTTCTTGATAGCGACCGGCACCGAGGCTGACCCGGGCATCCACGGCGCTGTGCACGACCGTCCCGCGGACGGCCATCGCAGCATCGGCTTTCAGTGCACGATCTCGGTTGATGACGTCGATGCGATCGCCAAACTGATCGAGCAGGAGGGCGGCCATATCACGGTGCCCAAGATGGTAATCCCCGGCGTTGGCGAGTTGATTCAGTTCAAAGATACGGAAGGGAACATCGCGTGTGCGATGCGCTACTTCGACGAAACCCAGGGGCGAATCTAGATGGCGATACAACTCGACCATATCATTCTCGCCGTAAACGATCGGAAGAACAGCATCGAGTTCTACGTTGGCGTCCTCGGCCTCGAGCATGAGGGTGATCGCGAGCCGTTTTCGATAATTCGAGTGACGCCCGACTTCACGCTGCAACTGGCGGGGTGGGGCACCAAGGGCGGTGAGCATCTCGCGTTCGCGATGTCGCGCAAAGAGTTCGATGAGGTCTTCCGGCGCGTAGTCGACGCGAAAATTGAATATGGAGATGACTTCCACTCCGTCGGAAACATGCGCGGTCCGGGCGACGAGACGGCCGAGTCGCTCAAGTCAGCCGGCGGCGGCGCGCGAGGCCCTGGCAAGAACCTCTACTTCTTCGACCCGAGCCGGCACCTGATCGAAATCCGACACTACGAGCGGTAAGCCGAGCTGGCGATCGAGATGAAGTCCGCAAAGCGGAAGGCAAGCCGTCCGATCGATCCGCCGGATTTGCCGCCCTCGACCTCGTTCGAAGCGTTCAAGCTCGACCGTTTTACCGCTGACTCCTATGAGCTGGCGACGATCGAGGGCGCGGTGCTGCTCGACGCACCCGCGACCCGATTGCAGTTTGATAGCTGCATCCTGACGCGGATCGAACTGGATCGCTCGACCTTGCCGAACCTCAGGATGCTCGATGTGCGCATCGCGAAGTCGAGTATCGCCAACGGCATTTGGGCGAAGCCGACTCTCCGCCGTGTTGAGATAATCGGCTCGCGTCTCACCGGCTTAAGGGTTACGGAAGGAGAGCTTTCAGATGTCCTGTTCCGGGAGTGCAAGGCCGATTTTATCCAGCTTGTGTCCTCACGGGTGAGAGACGTTCGCTTCGAGAACTGCATGATGGCGGAAGCCGAGTTCTCCGAGTCGACCATCGAACGCGTCACCTTCGCCGGATGCGATCTGAGAAATGCAGACCTGACGCATGCGAAACTGATCGACGTCGATCTGCGAGGGGCAAAAGTTGAGGGCCTGATGCTCGACGCCGCCCAACTCGGATCGCTCACCGTGGATCCGTCGCAGGCAATGGTGATCCTGCAGATGCTTGGCGCCAAAATAGGCTGATCGCGGCATCGCACACGCCGGTGAATCGCAGGAGCCCATTCTCATATCTCTGCAATGCTTGCGGGCTTTGCTGCCACAACAAAGTGATCACGTTATCGCCGTACGACGTTTTGCGGCTTGCGCGTGCCGCGGGGACATCGACGCGCGAGGCGATCGATCGCTTCACGCTTCGTCGCGGCTCGCTCCTGAAGTTCACCGCCGGCGGCGCGTGCGTGGCGCTCGACGGCGCGCGCTGCGGAGTCCATCGCGGGCGTCCGCTCGCCTGCCGGTTGTATCCGCTTGGAATTGAACATCAGGAAAACGCGGGCGATGAGAAATTTGTGACGCTCGAACCGGCGGCCGGCTCGCTCGGCGTCTATGGCATCGACGGCGACGTCGGGAATTTCGTGGAAGCACAAGGCATTGGATCTTATCTCGAGGCGAATGCAAGCTACGCGTCGTTGCTCGCGGTTCTCCGTGAGCGGATTGCCGCGACGATCGATTTCGATCGCGTCGAGCCGCGTGAGTTCTGGCGCCGCGCCGTGCGCGAAGCGCTGGCCGAGTCGAACTACGACGCGAATCCGCTGATCGACGCGATGTTCGACGCGGACGGCGTCGCAGGCATCGAAGAGGCAGAAATCGTCACAGCGCATATCGAACGACTCGCGGGGATGATTCGGCGCGAGTCGGATGCGGAGTGGCTCGCGGCAGCGGCTGTGATGCTTGCGGTCAGCCTGGGTTATTCGCCGAATGAGATGACCGTCTGAGGTGCGGCGCGATTGTCTGCTGCGCCGCACATTCTGAATCCGGAAATTCGGTCCCTCACCCGCTGCGCGCGGACGTGCGGCGGCCTCTCCCCACGAACGGGAGAGGCAATTGCCAGGCAGGTCAGTTCGCCGCTGGGGAGGCCGGGGCGGCGGGAGCGGGATTCGTGGGCGCGGCGGCGTTGGCGCCGAGGTCGTTCAGGATTTCGGTCGCGTGGCTCGACGGATCGACGCTCGGATAGACTTTCACGATCTTGCCGTTCTCATCGATCACGTATGTGATTCGCCGATCGAGGCCGAGGATCGGAATTCCGTTGGCGGCGCCGTATGCGGTTGCGATCTTCTTGTCGGGATCGAGCAACAGCGGGAAGGGGAGGTTGTACTTTTTGATGAAATCCTTGTGCGCGTCGGCCGATTGGACGCTGCATCCGAGCACGACCAGGCCGGCGTTGGTGTAGCGCGCGTAGCCGTCGCGGAACGCGCACGCCTCTTTGGTGCATCCCGGGGTTTCATCCTTGGGATAGAAATAGAGGATGACCTTTTTGCCGTGGAAGTCGGCGAGCGAAACCGGGGCTTCAGTGTCGCCGGTCACCATCTGGGTGGTGAATGGAGGCGCGATCTCCCCCTCTTTAAGCAGGTCGGCGCGTGCTATCCGCGGGCGCAGCGCCACCACGGCAACTATGATTACAGCTATTGCGACTAATCCGATGGTCAACATCTTCATGCGAGTCTCCCTCCTCGCGGCTTAACTGCGGGCGGGGTTGAAAAGTTCCCGGAACGGTTGCGAAAGTTCAGCAACCTAACGCCCTAAGCCCTTCCAATAGTAGGAAGGGAGACCGGAAAAGAACCATCAGACGTAGTAGAGCCACTCGCGGTAGCGCGGGTCGCGGCCGTGCAGAGTTGCATGGAAGACCTGCTGCACTTTGGCCGTGATTGGGCCGGGCTTGCCGGGCCCTATCTTGCGATCGTCCAGCTCGACCACCGGCGTCACTTCGGCGGCGGTGCCGGTCATGAAAGCCTCATCGGCGATGTAGAACGCGTCGCGGGCGAAATACTCCTCGCGCACCTCGACCCCATTGTCGCGCAGAATCCTAATGCAGGCGTCGCGCGTGATTCCCGCCAGCACCGAGGTTAGCGGCGGCGTGCGCACGACGCCGTCGCGAATCACGAACACGTTCTCGCCGCTGCCCTCGGCGACGAAGCCCTCCGTGTTGAGCAACAGGGCTTCATCGTAACCGTTACGACGCGCCTCGTAGCCCGCGAGGATCGAGTTGACGTAATGGCCGGTGGCCTTCGCCGCCGGCATCATCGAGTTGTGATGAAACCTCACGAACGATGAGGTCTTGAGGCGCACGCCCTTGTCGACGCCGTCCTGGCCGAGATATGCGCCCCACGGCCATGCGGCGATCGAGACGCGAATTTTATTTCCGCGCGCCGACAATCCCATCTCACCTTCACCGAAGAACACCAGCGGCCGGATGTAGCATTCGGCGAACTTGTTGATTCGCACGACGTCGGCGCATGCCTTGAGCAACTCCTCCTGGCTGTACGGCACTTCCATCTCGACGATGTGACCGGAGTCGATGAGGCGGCGGATGTGCTCGCGGGCGCGGAAGATTGCCGAGCGGCCGTCGTCGCTCTTGTAGCATCGCATCCCTTCGAAAACGCCCAGGCCGTAGTGCAGGCTGTGGGTCAGGACATGGACGGTGGCCTCATCGAAAGGGACCATTGTGCCGTCCATCCATATTCGATCGGAGCGCAGATTGTTGGCAGGCATAGTGCAGTCAAAAGTAGTCGAAGGGGAGTGCTTAGTCGATGGGTTCGGACTCGCAAGGACCGTCCATTTTTCCGACTTGTTGCGAGAAGTCTATCAAGATGGTGGCAATTGCGGCGCCGATCCCTACCCCGACAGGAAGCAGCCCTTTGCCCCAGGTCCACCTCAGAATAAGGAAAGCCGCAAAAGCAAAGACCGCAGCTCTGAGCAGTATCAAGATCAGGCGAGTGCGGCGGCGTTTGAACGGCATCAGAATTCAAACTGACCCATTACCAAAAACCTAAGCCAACCCTCCGGAGGATTTCTTACGTCAGTCGCGGCGGGTGGGATCCGGGGATGAGGGGGAATCGGCGGGGCGATTCCCGTTTTCGGTGGCTGTGGAG
>DATNLS010000243.1:0-4442 GCA_035602775.1 Candidatus Acidiferrales bacterium
CCGAGATACGGGAACGGATTGAATCCCGTCGCCGCGAAGCGATGCGCCCCGCGCTCGCCTTTGAGCAGCAGCGCGCCGCCGTCGCCGCCGACCACCTGGATCATCCACGGATGCGTCCCGAAATACTCGCCGCCGCGCAGGCTGAGCAGCCGAAAATTCACCGAGTCGGTGAGCGTGTCGGTCGTGCGCCATCCCGCAATCTCGACCTTCGCGGTCGGCATCACCGTCAATCCGAAAACCGGATCGCCCGGCGGCGGCATCACGAGCATCGTGTTGACGCCGGGCAATTCTTTGGGGGTGGCGTATTCGAAGATGGCGAGATCGAAGGTTTCGAGATCGTCGGGCGAGTATGAATCCGGAGTGCGCGCCGTAACGGCGACGCCGGGAATCGAATTCAGTCCGGCCGCATCCGCGGGCGTCGGGCTGACAAACAGAATCGACACATTCTTGACCGAGCCGGCCGTCGCGTAGGCGACGTTGTCGAGCGCGAGCGCATCGTCGGGCACGAGTCGTGCCTCGTAAATCCGCGCCGGCGGGATCGCGGGGAACTCGAGCGTCGCCGTCTCGCGCGCGCCGAGCGCTTCCCTGGCGTGCGCGACTTCCTTGCCGTCGCCGGTCACCGTGAGTTCGAGCGTGCGCGTTTCAGGACTGAAGTTGGCGATGGTAAGACTCGCGTGAAGCGCCTCCGCGCCAAGGACTTCGCGCCGCAGCGTGAACGAACCGATCGCCGCGTTGGCGACCGCGTCGCCGACCGCAATCGGATGAATTCGCGCGGGGACCGGCGCCGCGAGCGCGTTGGCGCCGGCGAAAATTACCTTGGCGACGCGCGCTTCCGACGCCAGGTTGCTGAGAAAATTCTCCAGCGTCGTTTGATCGTTGGGCGCATCGATCGGCTTGATTTGCGACAGCGCGAGACGCGCCTCGGTCAGCGTGATGAACGGCGGCGCGATGCGGCGCGGCTGCGGCGCGGTGACGTAAACGGAAATTTCGCCGCCGCCATCTTCGACCGACAGCGCGGCGTCGAGTTTTTCGCGCGCGAGATCGAATCGGCTCTTGCCCGACGGCGTCAGCGCCTGCATCGCGGCCGAATTGTCGAGCACGACGGCGAGCGGAGCGCTTCGTTGCCAGATGAACGGACCCGCCAGCGCGAGCACCACCAGGCTCAGAATTAAAACCTCGGCGAAGAACATCCAATCCAGCCGCGGCCATCCGCCGAAACGCTCGCGCCGAAAACCGCGCAGCGCGCGAAACGCCATCACGCTCGAGACCGTCACCCGCGACGGCCGCTCTTTGGCGAGATACGCGAGCACCAGCGCCGGGATGAGGGCAAAAAATACGAGCGCGCCTGGATAAAGGAATCCCATCGCTTGACTCTTCAGTGCGCCAGGCCGAGATCGCGCACCGCGCGGACGAAGAACTGCTGGAAGTCGTGGTCGGTCGTGTAGAGCGAGTAATGCAGCCCGCGCTTGAGGCAGAACGATTTTATCTCGCGCGTAAGCCGCAGCATCGTCTCGCGATATTGCGTGCGCTCGCGCTCGCCGATCGAGACGCGCAGCCGCTCGCCCGATTCCGAATCGATTACCTCGACGTCGCCATCGAGTCCTTGTCCGTTAAGCTCGCGCCCGCCAAGAATCTGCACCGCGGTCAAATCCATCGAGGCCGCCGTGAACATCCCAAGCCCGCGCGTCACCGAGTTGAACAGCATCAGGAAGTCCGAAACGATAAAAACCTTGCCCGCGCGCCGAATCGAGTGCAGCTCAGTCGCCAGCGAAGCCGCGAAATCGAACTGCCCGCCCGGCTTGAGATCGGCCAGACGCCGCGCCAGCTCGACGATTCGATGGCGTCCGTTGACGAACGACGGATTCAGTTTCCCGCCCTTGCCGCCGAGCACGCGCAGCATCACCCGATCGCCGCTGGCGAGCGCGAGCGCCGTCAGCATTGCGGATTCGAACTTGCGATCGCCCGCCGGAAATCCCATCGACGCGCTCGCGTCGACGAAGATGTAGGTGAGCAGGTCTTCCTCTTCCTGGAACAGCTTGATGTAGAGTTTGTCGCTGCGCCCGTAGAGTCCCCAGTCGATGTAACGGAAGTCGTCGCCCGGCGAGTAGTGGCGATAGTCATTGAACTCGAGCGACGATCCGCGCTTGGGCGACAGGTGCATGCCCCGGCCCAGTCCCGCGTAACGCTGGCGGGTTCTAATCCTGAGCTTCTCGAGCCGGGCCAGAAATCCCGGCGTAAACTCATCCGGCAATCCGAACATCGCTAAGTGCGCGGCTTCTTGAGCCGCTTAATCACCTGCTCGAGAATCGATTCGGAAGAAACGCTCTCGGCCTCGGCCTGGAAGTTGAGCAGCAGGCGATGGCGCAGGCACGGGACGATGGCGTCGTCGATATCGTCGTAGCCCACGCTGACGCGGCCCGCGAGCAACGCGTTCACCTTCGCGCACAGGATCAGCGCCTGCGCGCCGCGCGGACTCGGCCCGAAGCGCAGATATTGCGAGACCTCGGGGATCGCACCGGGACCGCCGGGAGTGCAGCCGCCGATCACGCTGATGATGTAGCGCTCGAGCGGCTCGGCCACCATCACCTCGCGCACCAGCGCCTTGAGATTTTCGATCGACTGCGGCGCGCGCGCCGGCTCGAACAGCGGCTGAATCTTGTTCTGCGCGGTGCCAGTGGTGCGGCTCAGGATCTCGCGCAATTCGTCGGGCTTGGGCGATCCCATCACGACTTTGAAGATAAACCGATCCATCTGCGCCTCGGGCAGCGGATAGGTTCCTTCGAGCTCGATCGGATTCTGCGTGGCGAGCACGATATACGGCGGGTCGAGCAGGTAGGTGGTGCCGAAGACTGTGACCTGATGCTCCTCCATCGCCTCGAGCACTGCCGACTGCGTCTTCGGCGTCGCGCGATTGATCTCGTCGCCCAATACCATGTGCGCGAAGATCGGGCCCTCCTTGAACTGGAACTCGCGATGCCCGTCGGACTCGGTCAGCACCTGCGTGCCGATGATATCCGAGGGCATCAGGTCGGGCGTGAACTGGATTCGTTTAAAGCTGAGGCCGAGGGTTTCGCTGGCCGCCTTGACCATCAGTGTCTTGCCGAGTCCGGGCACGCCTTCGATCAAAATATGGCCGCCGCAAAAGAGTGCGGTCAGCAATTTTCGTACGACCTCGCGATGGCCGACGATTACGCGCGCTACTTCGCTTTCGGCGCGCGAAAATATCTTGCGAAAATCCGCCACTCGCTGGTCGGGTGAAACTTGCTGAGGAGCCGCTCCCATCCGTTGTCCTTCCTTGTCTCGAATCTAATGAAGTCCTGAATCTAGTGAATCATGTCGCGATAGCGCGGCGGTACAAGTTGTCGTTCGTCGGGCGGCGCGTCATCGCTGGTCGGCGCTAGCGGCGCATTGACATAAGCGGTCGTCGCCTTGGGCCGATCGGTATCGAGTATCGTTTTGCCGCCGTTACCGGAAGTGGGTGCGCCCGGCAGCCGGAACATGACGTAGCGCGCGTCCTTGAGATCGATCGGCGATCCCTTCTCGCCGGGCTTCAGGAAGCGCTGCGCATTGGTTGACGTCGGCATCTCGCCGAGATGCGTATCGCCCATGTTCGAGCCCATATCTTTATTGTTTTTGGGATTGCCGCCGGCCGAAGGAATATTGCGATCGCCGTTCGCGCCCGGTTTCGGGAGGTCGCCGGGGCGATTCGGATCAGGCTGGCCGCCAGCCTTCTGATTGTCGCCGGGCTTGTTGGCGCCGCCCTGATTCTTGTCGTCGCCGGGTTTGCTGTCGGGGCCGGGATTTTTCGCGTTGGCGGTCTCAACCTGAGCGTCGGCTTTCGCGAGTTCGTTTTGCAGCTCGATGTTCGATTGGTTGCCCTTGTTCTGATCGTTCTTCGACGACGCGTTGCCGCCGTTGTTCTTGCCGGAATTATTGCCGCTGCCGCCTTTGCCCGGACCCGGGTTATTGCCGCCCACGGTCTGTCCGGCGCCGGTGCCAGCCTTACCCTGGCCGCTGCCCGAGCCTGAGGAGGAGTTGCCCTGGCCTTGGCTCTTGCCGTTACCTTTTCCGCTCTGCGCCGCGGATTTGCCGGCGGCCTGATTTTTTCCGGACTCGCTAATGTTGCGCTTCTCGGCGGCATGTTTGGCCTCGCGCATCGCGTCCTCGATGCGCTTCTTCTTCTCCTCGGGCGGCATCGCGGGATTTTCCAGGGCGTCGGCGGCCGCGCGGATCTTGTTCGCGAGCGCGGTATCGTCAGAACTCGTCGAGCTGCGCGCGATCTCCTCGGCGATCGCGCGCAGCCGGGCGGCTTCTCTATTCTCGGCCGTCGACGCGCGCACCAATCCGAGCGTCGCCAGCACCATCGCGATCGCGATCACGCCGGCAAAAATCGAGGAGCGCATGAGCGGCTCGCCCACTTCGAGTTTGAATTCGCGGCGAAC
>DATNLS010000185.1:0-2367 GCA_035602775.1 Candidatus Acidiferrales bacterium
CCCCGCCTCGATCGCTTTGCGCGCGACCGCGTACGCCGGTGCGTATTTCCAATTGTGCACGCACATCAGGACGCGCTGCTTCTCTGCAGCGAGCGCCGCAAGCTCATCGAACTCGCCAAGTGAAAGCGCAAGCGGCTTCTCGACCAGCACGTGCGCGCCCGCTGCGAGCGCCGCGCGCGCGGCCTCATGATGCAGCCCCGGCGGACTCGCGACATCAACAAAATCCGGCGCCTCACCGTCGAGCATCAGCTCGAGGTCGTCATACACGCGGACATTCTTGATAAGGCGGAGCGCCTCATGCCGCCGCTCCGAGATCGGATCGTGAATCGCAGTGATAGAGACAGCCTCGCGCGTCTGCCATCCAGCCAGATGGGCCCGCGCGGCAACCTCGCCGAATCCGGAAATCGCCCCGCGCAATTTTGATCGACTCGACATCGGTGCCGACAAGTTTCAGCTAAACCGATCGCGCGAGCAACCGCCCCGCAGTGGCAATGCGGCGGTGCAGTCGAAAGGCGGCATCGCTGGTCCGGGCAGTTTGACTGGATTCAGGCGCCAATTCTGGCCCACCGGCGATGGCAACACTCTTGCTCCCTTCCCCCAACGTACGCTCAATCAACAGGGAGGAGAGGCGAATCATGTTCGCATGGATTTTAATCGGACTTATCTCGGGATGGCTGGCAGGAAAGATCCTGAACGGAAACGGCTACGGCATGATGTGCGACATCGGGCTCGGGCTGCTCGGCGGCGTGATCGGCGGAATGATCTTCGGAATTCTGGGCGTGGAAGCGCACAACTTCATCGGCGCAATCCTGATGTCGACGGCAGGCGCCACCGCGCTGGTGATAGCGACAAGAATAATCCGCGACGAGATATGAGCGCGGCGCCATCCACGTGCTGATCAGTTCATCGTTGTCATTCTGAGCGGAGGCTGCGTAGCGAAGAATCTCGACGACGCTCCGGCGTCGGCGCCCACGCTCGCGAACGCGCTGGCGCGCGAGATCCTTCGCTTCGCTCAGGATGACGGATAAAGACCAATCCCCAGATGTATTAAACGTACAGCGCTGCGATCTTTTTCAGCGTCGCCTCTGTACTTTCGAATGTCAGATCGCCCAGGCCTGCGACGAAGCGGGACGCGCCTGCTTCCGCGAACTCCTTTAGTCCCTCCTGGACCTTTGCGCGGTCGCCGCGGATTCCGCCCATAATTGTGATTTCGAGTTCAGCGAAGTTTCTGCCGACCGCCGTGCATTCGCGCTTGAGTTCGTCGACGCGCGTCTTCAACTGCCCGGCGTTGAGCGCGATCGGGCACCATCCGTCGGCCCACTTCGCAACCCACTTGAGCGCGTTCTTGTCGAGGCTGCCGATCAGCACCGGCGGTCCCGACTTCTGTGCCGGCTTCGGCAGCGACTTGACCGGCGGAAACTTGACGTACTTGCCCTCGAATGACGATTGATCCTCGGTCCACAGCTTCCGCATCGCGGCGACGATCTCGGCGGTCTGGGTCCATCGATGGGGGAAATCGACGTCGAACAAGTCGCTCTCCTCGCGCAGCCATCCGGCGCCGATCCCGAAGAGCACGCGGCCGCCCGAGTAGGTGTCCAGCGTCGCGATCTGCTTGGCGAGCGCGAGCGGCTCATGCTCGGGAACGAGACAAATACCGGTGGCGAGTTTCAGATTCCTGGTGACGGCGGCCGCCATGCTGAGCGCGATCATCTGATCGGCCATCGTGAAGTACTGCGGCGGGATCGGGCCGCCGGAGGGGAATTGCTGCTGGGGATTCGCGGGCATCGCAGGATGCTCCGGCACCCAAATGGATTCGAAGCCGAGCGACTCGGCGACGCGCGCAAATTCCGCGGGATGAGCGTTCTTGCCAGTGAAGGGGGTCAGCAATCCGATTTTCATGGTGGTCTCCTCGCGTCCGTTCGCTCAAGAATGACACAAAAAGTTCTAACAAGGACGAAGTCCCGCATCTTTTATCTTAACACTGGGTGCAGGGGTCACCCCTGCCGAAAGAAGTTTGAAACCCACCGTGGGTTTCAATCAAATAAAGTGACTTACTCTCCCCCGGCCGGCTACCAGCCGAAGAAATCCTTCGCGGCGATGAATTTTGCGACGCCGGCTGCTTCGCCTGCCAGCCGGTCGACTTCCTGATCGCCGACCATCGTGGACGCTGTCAGATCGACGCCGTACAGGTCCGCGAGTTCGGCGATCATGCCGCCTTTTGGCTTGCGGCATTCGCAGTGGTCGTCGTCGGTATGCGGGCAGATTTGCCAGCCGGTGAGGATGTCGCCGAGTTGATGGTCGAGCTGCGCGAGCGCGGCTTCGACTTTTTCCGCCTTGAGGCGGCCGCGCGTGATTCCCGCCTGATTG
>DATNLS010000355.1:0-2971 GCA_035602775.1 Candidatus Acidiferrales bacterium
CGTCGTCCGAGGCGTCGAGAAAAATCACCTCGGGATGGATACCGGCGGCATCCAGCTCCGCGAATATCCCCGGCCATTGCGGGAAGAACAGGCGCTCGCGCGAGTCCACTCCGAGCGCGACGCCCTTCAGCGCGGGATCGCGACTCGCCGCGAGCATCGCGACATTGGGCGCCAGCGCGACCGGCAGATTATCGACGCAGTAGAAGCCGAGGTCCTCGAGTACCCGCATCGCGGACGCGCGTCCCGAACCCGAGACACCGGTGACGATTATCAGGCGAGGTGGCTGAGGCGAGCTCATTGAGTGCGATTAGCCGTCGCAGCAGGCATCACTTCTTCGGCGAACGCCTGAAACTCCTCCTCGACGAGAACCGGCCAGCGCATGTTGAAGATGAAGTGAGTGACGCCGACTTTGGCGTACTGCGCAATCTTGTCGAGGCATTCGTCTTTGCCGCCGATCATGATTTGATCGCGTGCCTGCTCCGGCGAGATCTGCGCCATGCCCGCCACGACCCCGGAAATCATCTGCTCGCGCTCCGGGGACGCCTTGTAGCACAGCGGCATCATGATGGTCTTTTCGATTTCGTCGGTGTCGCGCCCGACCGTGTCGCCGTGGCGCTCGATTATATCGATCAATCGTTTCATCCCGGCGGGATCCGCATGCATCGTATTCCACATGTCGGCGTGCCTGGCGACGATCTTGAGCAGCGATCTTTCTCCGCGCCCGCCGATCATCAGGGGAATGCGCGGCTTCTGCAGCGGCTTGGGATTACAGACGGCATCCGCCACGCGGAAGTGCTTGCCCTCGAAGGTGGTTTTGTCCTGGGTGAACATGCCGGTGATGATCTGACATGCTTCGTCGAGCCCCTCGAGACGTCCGCGAAGATTTTTGAAGTCGATCCCGAAGTTGCGATGCTCCAGCTCGTTCCATCCGGCGCCCAGGCCGAGATTGAGGCGGCCGCCGCTCACCTGATCGAGAGTGGCAGCCATCTTCGCGGTCAGGCACGGGTTGCGATAGGTATTGCTGTTGACTAGAGCACCGATGCGAGCACGCCTGGTGTGCTGGCTGAGCGCGCTCAGCAGTGTCCAGTTCTCCATGCAGGGGCCAGCGGGATCCGGCGTGAAGATCGGATAGAAATGATCGAAGGCCCACAGCGAGTCATAGCCCCAAGCGTCGAGTTTCGTCCAGACGTCGCGCATCCGCTCCCACGTGACGTTCTGTTGCCCGGACTGGAATCCAAATCGAATCGGATGCCTGGTCATTTGTGACCTCTTCAGACTGGCGCTGTCCGCGGGTGCATCCGGAGGGCAGGCAGTCTGTTAGGGAACGCGATCAACTCAGTACTTGTTGTCTTCTTCCTTGATCAGCGAGTACAGCTCGTCGCTATCCTTGGCCGCGAGCAGGCGGCTTCGAAAAGAAGCCTCCTTGAGCAAGCGCGAGACGCGCGCGAGCGCTTTCAGATGCAGGCTGGCGGAATCCTCCGGCGCGACCAGCACGAAGAACAGTTGCGACGGGCCGCCGTCGAGCGAATCGAAATCGACTCCCTCCACGTGGCGGCCGAATGCTCCGATTATCTTCGTCACACCGCGCAGCTTGCCGTGCGGGATCGCGATGCCGTCGCCGATCGCCGTCGAGCCCAGTCGCTCGCGCTCGGCCAGCACGGCCATCAGATCGGCGAGCTTGATCTCTGTGTACTTGGCGGCCAACGCTTTCGCCAGTTCGTTCAGCACGTCGGGCTTGGTGGTGCCCTTCAGGTCGGGGATGACCATGTCAGGGCTGAGGATATCGGTAATTTTCATCTCGTCGTTTTACGTCCAGTCAGAAATCAAAATTGAGATATGGGGATTGGCGAGCTCGCAGCCTGGTCGGATGTCGCGAATCAGATTTCCTCGCTGGTGCTGAGGAGCTCGCCGGTCGAGGGCGATCTGACTTTTTTCGCCTCGAATTTTTCCAGATGCTTTTTCAGTTGGCGCCCGATTTTGTCCGTGAGCAAATCGATCACCGAGTAAAGATCCTTGGTTTCTTCCTGCGCGCTGACCGACAGGCGCCCTGATTTGACAGTAACTTCACCGTGCTGCCGATATTTGTCAACCGTGAGAATCAGGTGAGCCTGACAAGTACGTTTGATCAGCTTGCCGACGTGGGCGAATTTTCGTTCCGCGTAGAGCCGGATCGCGTCGGTCGGCTCGACGTGTCGAAAGGTCACGGTCACTTCGGTCGCCGGGGCGGCGGCGAGCCGCGCCGCGCGCCGCACTTTTCGGACAGTTGCCCGGCCGCGCTTGCCCTGCTTTTCGTGTTTGCTCATCTGCTTTTCTGGTTGCCTGCGCGCCCGCAGCGGTTATCCGATTTGTTTGCGATTTGCCGACGGCGGAATTCCCATCGCCTGCCGATACTTGGCCACCGTGCGCCGCGCGATATTGATCTGCTTGGCGCGCAACATTTCAGCGATCGCCTGATCCGAGAGCGGGCTCTGCGGCGTTTCCGCCGTGACCATCCCGCGGATCTGTTCCTTGACGGTCTCGGCGCTCACATCTTCGCCGCCGGCGCCCTTGACCCCCGAGGTGAAGAAAAACTTCAGCTCGTAGATCCCTTGCGGCGTATGCGCGTACTTGTTGGCGGTCGCGCGGCTGATGGTGGATTCGTGCATCCCGATGTCTTCGGCGACGTCCTTGAGCACCAGCGGTTTCAACAGGCTGATGCCGTGATCGAAGAACGCGCGCTGGAATTTCACGATCGAGGTTGCGACTTTGAAAATCGTCTGCTGGCGCTGGTAGATCGATTTCACCAGCCATCGCGCCGAGCGCAGCCGCTCCTGCAGGTACTCGCGCGTCTCGGGCGCGACATCGACGTCGTTGAGCACGCGCTGGTAGTAACCCGCCAGGCGCAGGCGCGGCACGGCGTCGCGATTAAGCGTGACGACGTATTCTTCGCCGACCTTGTGGATATAAACGTCGGGCACCACGTAGGTCGGCT
>DATNLS010000358.1:0-8508 GCA_035602775.1 Candidatus Acidiferrales bacterium
GATCGCCAATAGTGCCGGCGCTGAACCCGTCGACGTCAGCCTGAAGGGCGAAGGCAAGGGCTCGCCAGTACCGACTCCGACCGCGACCGCTACAGCAACTCCAACGGCGACGGCGACGGCCACAACGACTGCAACAGCTACTGCGAGTCCAACCGCGACCGCCACCGCTACGGCGACGGCCACCGCGACTCCAACCGCGACCGCTACAGCAACTTCAACGGCGACGGCAACTGCGACAGCCACGGCGACCGCGACAGCTACTGCGACTCCAACCGCGACGGCCACCGTTACGGCGACGGCCACCGCAACGTCGACGGCGACAGCAACTTCGACGACCACCGCCACCCAGACAGGCACCCCGACGGCCACGCCAACGGCTACCCCTGCACCACCCGCAGCGTGCCCTAGCCCGAGCCCGACGGCATGCCCCACGTCCGGTCCGCCAACAATTCAGTCGTTACTTCCCAGTTCGGCCGTGGCCGGCGGCCCTGGCGTCAGTCTTGCCGTCTGCGGATGCAACCTTACCGGGTCAACCGCAGTCCAATGGAATGGAGTCGGGCAGACGACGAGTTTTGTTTCGTCGAACCAGGTAAACGCATCGATTCCGTCTGGCGATATCGCCAGCATCGGGGTTGATCAAGTGACAGTTTCAGCTGCCTCGGTAACGTCGTCGCCGCAAACATTTTTTGTGGGAAGCACGGGCGGCACTGGTTACGCGGAGGTGGTGATCGATCAGGAAGCAAACGACATCGTGAACGATCCGGTCAACAACGCGCTGTATGTTTCTGTTCCAGGCGCGGCACCCACGAACGGTAACTCGATCTCGGTAATCCGTTTGGCATCGGCGTCGATAACCTCGTCGCCCTTTGCCGGCAGCAATCCTGACGTACTCGCTATCGCGGATGACAGCTCGGTCCTCTACGCCGGCCTCGACGGATCGGCGCAAGTGCAGCGCTTTACGCTGCCGAGCCTCACGACCGACATCAGCTATTCATTGGGACGCAACAGCTTCTATGGTCCATACTACGCGTTGGATCTCCAGGTTGCGCCAGGTGCGCCGGACACCACGGCGGTCAGTCTCGGGATTATGGGCATCAGCCCGCAAGCGCAGGGAGGAGTCGTAATTTTCGACAATTCCACGGCACGGACCACAACAGCCGCCGGAGGAGATAATCTGTACGATTCGATCCAGTGGGGATCGGATGACACCGCGTTGTACGGCGCTAACTATGAGACGAGCAGTTTTGATTTCTACATTCTGTCGGTGAGTATGGGCGGTGTTGTATTGGACACTGACCTTTCAGGCGGTATTGGTGGCGGTTTCAAGAGGATTCACTTCGATCCCGGGACCAAATTGATTTACGACGATTTCGGCGACGTCGTTGATACATCCGGAAATCCCCAGGGAAGCTATTCACCCAGCAACGAAGGCGTCATGGTACCTGACTCGACGTTGAACAGAGCATTCTTCGCGGAGTTGTCTGACTCCTCGACCGCTACTATCCAGGCCTTCGACCAGAAAGAGTTCACGTCGCTTGGATCGATCGTGATCCCGAACGTTTCGGCTGCTCCGACTCGGATAGTCCGATGGGGAAACAATGGCATAGCCTTTATTACACGCCAGGGAGCGGTTTACCTCGTCGGCGGTAATTTCGTGCATTAGCAGGGTTCTCCGAGTCTTCTCAACGGTCCTGCGAGGGTAAGAACTCGCGGGCCGTTGACTCGCGCCCCCGGTGCTGAATAAATATGACTGACTGGTCAGTATATGAATAGAATCAATACATATTCGGCTGAAATCACCAATGGTCGTCCTTTTCACGTTCACGACGAGCAGGCTGCCAAGCGCCAGCGTATCCTCGATGCCGCGCTCAAGCTGTTCGCGCACGAGCCTTACCAGGCCGTCACGATGGACCGCGTCGCCGAGGCTGCCCGGGTCGCCAAAGGGACCTTATATCTCTACTTTCCGTCGAAGGACGCGCTCTACCTCGGCGTTTTGAGCGACGGCCTCGACACCGCCTATCGCACCTACCAGGCCAGCGCCGATCCCAAGCTGCCGGTGGTCGAGCGGATGCGGCGTTCGATCGCCGTGATGGTGGAGTTCTACGATCAGCGGCGCGATTTTCTTCAGTTCTATGCGACCGAGGAACCGCGGCTGGCCGAGGCGCGCAATCGGATTATGGAAGGATCGCGCGAGCGCGGCTTCAATTTTTTCGCATCGCTAATCGAAGAAGGAATCCGCATTGGCGTCTTCACCCGCGTCGATCCGCGGCTGGCGACATTCACGATCCAGGGCGCGATTCGCTCACTGCTGCTGTACTACGGCAATAGCCGGCCGGTCTCCGAGATAAGCCGGGAGCTGGGCAGCATGATGCTCCGATCGCTCGGCGCAGATCCGGCCGGTCATTCCAGGCCGGTGCATCCGCAATGATTCGAACCCTGGTTCGGCGGCTGATTCGGCTCGCGATCCTGGCCGGCGTCGTCTTCGGACTTTATTTTTTCGGACGCGCTTACTTGTGGCCGCCCGAAGATCGTTCGACGATCAAGGTCGTCGGCATGATCGAAGCGCCCGAAGTAAATATCACCAGCCGAATCGCCGGCCGTATCAAGCAGCTCGATCTGCTCGAGGGCGACCACGTCACCAAGGGACAGGTGGTTGCGCGGATCGAGGATATCGATCTGAGAAATCAGCTCGCCAAGTCGCAAGCCGATCTCGCTCATGCCGAAGCCAACCTGGCGCAGGCGAAGCGCGACCTGGTCCGCAATGAAACGCTGGCGAACGCCAACGTGATTGCGACCAAGACTCGCGACGACGCAATCACCAGCGTCCAGCAGGACGAAGCGGACGTGCTCAGCGCGCAGGCCAACGCGAAGTTCTACGCCGATCAAATCGCCGACACCGAGGTTAAGTCGCCGGTCGACGGCGTGATCGTCAGCAAGGCGCTCGAAGTCGGGGAATGGGTGACGCCTGGCGTACCGGTTCTGACGGTCGACGACCTCTCGACCATCTGGGCGCGGGTCGATGTCGAAGAAACGGACCTCGGTTCGCTTTACATCGGCAAGTCGGCGCAGGTCGAGTTGCCGACGACGCCGCCGCAGGTTTTTACCGGCCGCGTGATGGCGATTGGGCAGGAAGGCGAGTTCGCCACAGAGCGCGACGTGCGGCGCGGGCGCCAGGATATCCGCACCTTCTACGTCAAGGTCCAGGTGTTGCAGGCGGAAGACGAACTCAAACCGGGGATGACCGCGGAAGTCACTTTTTCGCGCAACGATGGAACCCGACTCACTAGCAATACAAACCAAAGACCTTACTAAGCGGTTCGGCACCTTCACCGCAGTCGACAAGGTCAACTTCGAGGTTCGCCGGGGCGAGGTCTTCGGACTGCTCGGGCCCAACGGCGCCGGCAAGACGACCGTAGTACGGATGCTGACGACGCTGTTGACGCCGAGCGGCGGCCACGCATTCGTCGCCGGCTTCGACGTCGCGCGGCATCCGCGGCAGGTGCGCGAGAACATCGGCGTCATCCCGCAGGCGCTCACTTCGGATCTCGATCTCACTGGATGGGAGAACGTCGATATCTACGGCGAGTTCTTCGGCCTGTCGCGCCGCGAGCGCCGCGAACGCGGGCACCGCCTGCTGCACATGGTCGGGTTGACCGAGCGCGCCAACGACCTCGTCGCGACTTACTCGGGCGGGATGCGCCGGCGGCTCGAAATCGCGCGCGGCCTGATCCATTCGCCCGACGTGCTGTTCCTTGACGAGCCGACTATCGGCCTCGATCCGCAAAGCCGACGCGCGGTGTGGGACCTGCTCGAGACGCTGCGCAAGGAAAGCGAGATTACCATCTCGCTCACGACGCACTACATGGACGAAGCCGAATCGTTATGCGATCGGATCGCGATCGTCGATGGCGGCAAGATAATTGCGCTCGACACGCCGGTCGGGCTCAAATCGATGGTGCCGGGGGCGGACCGCATCGACCTGGTGGTCGAAAAAAATCCCGACGCTATCGCCGAGATGCTGAAGCCGATGCCGTATCTGCGTGAGGTGAATCGCGACGGCGGCAACCGCCTCCAGCTTTCGTCCAACGACGGCGCGCATGCGATTCCAAAAATTCTCGAGGCGATCGACCATGCCGGCGATCGCGTGACTTCGATCACCGTGCAGAAGCTGTCGCTCGAAGACGTTTTCATTCATTTCACCGGGCGCACGCTCCGCGACGAGCCGGCCAAGAAGGTCAGCCTGTTTGTCGGAGCCGGGATGCCGCAGCAGCGCTGAGGAGGCCGCCGATGTTCGGGCTGAAATTCCTCGCTATCATGCGCCGCGACTTGAAGAAGCTGACGCGCAATCCGATTACGCTGATCTCGGTCATCCTGATGCCGATCGTATACCTCGTAATCATCGGCAACTCTTTCCAGGGCCAGCTCAAGCATCTGCCAGTCGTCGTGGTCGAGCAGGATCACGGACTCTACGCGCGCCGGGTGGTCGAACAGTTGCTGGCGCTGCAGGCCGGACCGAAAACCGTCGACGTCACCTTCGAGACCGATCCGGGCAGCGCCGTTGACGAAGTGCGCGACGGTATCTACAAGGGCGTGGTCGTCATCCCGCCCGACTTCAGCCACGACGTCGCCGAGGGCCGCATCGCGCAGATCGGACTCTTCACCGACAACGTCGACAGCGTCAGCTCTCAAGCGCTCGAAAGCGTGCTCGACGACGCGGCCGCGACGGTGAGAGTCACGTTCGTCACCGCGCGCGAGCCGAAGCTCAACGAAATCTCGCTGCGCCCGAGCTGGCTGTTCCCGTACGTCGATTACGATCGATCGCTGATTCCCGGCGTCATCGTGATGGCCATCTTCATGGGCTCGCTGATGTCGGGCGTGTTCAACTGGGTGATGGATAAATTCATGGGCGTCACGGAATGCTACCTGGTGACGCCGCTGTCGCGATGGGACATTGCCGGCGGCATCCTCGCCAGCGGGGTGACGGTGACCAGCGTCGGCGGCATCCTGGTTTTGTTTTTAGGCCTCATGATCACGCGCGGACGAATCCTCGGCGGCCCGGCGGCGCTACTGATGTTGATCGGAATAATCATCATCAGCGCGACGGGCCTGCTCGCGATGACGTTCTCGATGCTCGGCCGCGCGGGCCATCCGCGCCTGGTCGGGACGTTCTCGGGATTTCTGAACGTGATCTTGTTTTTCCCGAGCGGCGCGATCTACCCGGTCGAAAGCTTCCCGCCATGGCTGCGGACCTTCGCCCGCTTCAATCCTGAAACGCATTCGGTGAGCGCAATCAAACAGATCCTGTTCAAGGGCGCCGACTTCGCCGCCGTAAGCGGCGACATAGCGTTCCTGCTGGTCTTCATGGTCCTGATGCTGATCCTGGCGAGCGTGTCATTCAAACGCACGTTGTAATTTTCGAAGTGGCTGTTTCTTTTCGCACGCTGGGAAGGGATTAGGGAGTCAGGCTTTCACGGACCGCTCACAACTGCCGCGACGTCAATTCTTTGTGTCATCCTTCCTGCCGCTCGCGTTGCTCGCGTCGTCAGGACAGAGGCTGCGCTCGCGTTGCTCGCTTCGATCGGAGATCTACGCTCAGCGCTAGAGCGCCAGCGCTTCGACGATCACTCGACGCAGTTCGGCGATTGAGACTGGTTTCAGGAGCGAGATGTTGGCGCCGGCGGCGTGGGCGGCGTTGTTGAGCTCGGGCGTGTTGTGTCCCGGCATCACGTCAAAGGCGATATTCAACCCCTGACTGCGTCGAGCCCCAGGTACCGTTCCATTGGATCAAAGTCGCGATCGGCGTGGAGCAGTTGATGGCCGTTCTGTATGCAGAATGTCCCGATCATTACGTCGATCGTTTTTCGTACGGAGACTCCTCTGGCGCGGAGCCTGCGATAGTTGCGCGCGCTGTCAATCGCGACCTCGCGCCCGACCATCCTGTGAAACTCGAACGCGCTCAGAAATTCCAATGCGTGTCGGAATTCGAGGTCCGAGCGAAATCCCTGCAGCACTTCAGCCAAAATGAGATCCCCAATGGCGAGCCGCTCGCGCTCGAGTAGGGAGTCGAGCAGGTTAGCTCCGGGAGTCGGCCGGCCATTGAAGTAATCGATCCATACGGACGTGTCCACGACGATCATGTGTCGCGACGGATTGCATCGAGGTCGCCGCGCCACCGGAGCTTTCCACGCGCGGCTCTAATGCGCGCCTGCTGACCCAACTGGATCAGGAGCTTCAGTGCGCTCTCGACCGTCTCGCGCTTGGTCCTGGTTCCGGCGAGCTTCATCGCGCGCGCCATCAAAGCGTCGTCGATTACAATATTGGTTCGCATAGACTCGATCCTTGATGTGTATGATAGCGCTTACATCTACACATCACAATGGCCGCGGCTCAACCCGGGAGCGCCAGCGCTTCGACGATCACTCGACGCAGTTCGGCGATTGAGACTGGTTTCAGGAGCGAGATGTTGGCGCCGGCGGCGTGCGCGGCGTTGTTGAGCTCGGGCGTGTTATGTCCCGACATTACGATGATCGGCGTCGACGCCGATTTGGCGCGCGCGTGACGGATGATCTCGATGCCGCTGCTGTCGGAGAGACTCAGGTCGGTTATCACAAGGTCAGGCGATTCGGCGTCGATTAGCGCAATCGCCTCGTTCGCGTCGAATGCCGCGATACATCGATGGCCTGCGCGCTCGAGCAGGCGGACGTACGCGTCGACCAAGTCGCGCTCGTCATCGACGATCAGAATTTTTGCCGGCGCTGCCATGCGCGCCTAGCGGCCGGATTGGCTGCTTCGCGCCCTGGCGATTAGCGGCGGCGACGGCGATTCATCGCGCGCGGAAAGCTTCAGGCGCCCCGAAGACGACTCGCTGTCCATCGTCGGCAGCGTTATCGCGAAAGTCGTGCCTTTGCCCAGCTCGGATTCGACCGTGATACTGCCGCCGTGGTCCTGGATGATCCGCTGGCTCAACCACAGGCCGAGGCCGGTGCCCTTCGCCTTAGTGGTAAAGAACGGCTGAAACAGTTTTCCGAGCACGTCGCTCGCGATACCCGCGCCGTCATCCGAGATTGACAGGCAAAGATGACCGGCGCGTTCCGGAGCCGACGCAGTCTCGATTCGGATCAAGTGCGCGCCCGCGTCGCGCGCATTCAGAATGAAATTGATCAGCACCTGCTCGACCCCGGTCGGCTCAGCCATCACCGGCGGCAGCGACCAATCGAGGATCGTTTCATAGCGCAGCAGGCCGCCCCTGGGCTCGGCGCCGACGATCAACATCGCCTCTTCGACCGCGACGTTCATGTCCACCGCCAGGCGCGAGCCGGGCCGCTGCCGCGCCAGCGAAAGCATGTTGTGCGAGATACGGCTGGCGCGCTCGATGTTCTTTTGCAGGACCAGCAGGTCGGCGCGGGTCTGGGCGCCAAGGTCCTGGTCCGCCGCCAGCATCAATTCGATTCGCGACGCCATCACGGCCAGCGGATTGTTTAATTCATGCGCGATTCCGGCAGCCACGGCCGCGAGCGCATCGACAGTTTCATTGCGGCGCGCCTCGCGCTCCATCGCCCGGCGCTCGGTGATGTCCGTGATGAACGCGATCACCAGCTTGCCGCGATGGGTGTGCACGACGTTGAGACTGATCTCGACGGGAAATTCGGTGCCGTCTTTTCGGCGTCCCGCAATCTCCATCCCGCGACCCATCGCGCGGGATCTGGGCGCCGAGAAAAATGCGCTGCGATGAGCCTCGTGACGATAGTGGAACCGTTGCGGCACCAGCACTTCAATCGGCTGACCTACCAGCTCCATTTCGTGGTAGCCGAACATCTCCTGCCCGCGCGGGTTGAGCTGGCGAATCATGCCGTTGCTGTCGGCCGAAATAATTCCTTCGACCGACGACTCGAAGTAGCCGCGCGCACGCACCAGCGCTTCCTCCCGCGCCGCCACCGAGATGCGAATGGTCTTCATGTAACGGGCGGCGACCAGATACAGCAGCAGCGCGTTCACGGCGACAAACATCAGGCGGTTGAGGGTGTACGAATGCGCCGGCATCATCGAGAGCACGCGATCGGAGACCGCTACCCAGATGAGTCCGCCGAGGGCGTAGTAAACGGCGATCCGAATCGGCCGGCTGCGACGCCACGGCACATGATTCAATACACCGTGCTCGGTGAGTTTGTGCAAGCCGATATCGTGCGCCATCAGACCGGCTACTTTAGTCTACCGGCGTGCTCCAAGGTAGCTGTGCCCGGTCGTCCTCACGTGATTCGAGCGAATTCGCGCGACCCGAGCCGCAGCCTTAGCCCGGTCACGCGTGGCGGTGGATCAGTGGATGCTCAAGGCCGAGGCGTGCCGCGGCGGATGCGATTCTTCGCGCGCACTGGCGACGCGCACCTCGCGAAGCGATCTGCCAATCGCGGTCGCGATACACACCACGCCGGAGATCGGGCCTTCGTCGTGGCGCATCGGCAATATAGTCATCGAGACCGGGATTTCGGCGCCGTCGATCCGGACCTGAAA
>DATNLS010000117.1:0-3759 GCA_035602775.1 Candidatus Acidiferrales bacterium
TCAGCATGACCTTTCACTTGCGCGACCGCTCGCTGCGATGCCACTACTGCGGCAATCACATCGCGGCGCCCGACACCTGCCCCGAGTGCAAAGGCTACGGGCTCAAGGGCCAGGGCTTCGGCACCGAACGGCTCACGCAAACGCTGGCCGAGATGATGCCGGACGCGCGCATCGAGAGGATGGATTCCGATACGAGCAGCCTGCGCGGGGCGCGGGCGCGGATGCTGGCCGAGCTTCGCGCCGGTGAAATAGATATTCTCGTCGGCACCCAGATGATCACCAAGGGTTTCGATTTTCCCGGTGTCACGCTGGCCGCCGTGGTCAACGCCGACCTCGCGCTGAACATGCCCGACTTCCGTTCCGCCGAACGTACGTTTCAACTGCTGACGCAGATCGCGGGACGCGCGGGACGCGGCGAGCGTCCGGGCCGCGTCATCATCCAGACCTTCGCGCCGAATCACTACAGCGTCCGCGCCGCCCGCGATCAGGACTACGCGCGCTTCATGCGCCGCGAGCTGGAACTGCGCCGCGACCTTCAGTATCCGCCGTTTGCGCGGCTGGCGATGGTGCGAATCGAAGGCGCGGAGCCGCAACTGGTCAGGCGCACGGCCGAGGCGGTCGCGAAATCGCTGGCGAAAGATTCGACGCCCGACGGACTCCGCGTGCTGGGCCCCGCGCCCGCGCCGATCGAACGGATCAAGCAGCGCTACCGGTGGCAGGTGATGCTAAAATCGCGCGAGCTGAAACCGATGCGCGCCGCGATCGCCGTGATGCGCGCCGAAGTCGGGCCGTCGGCCGATCGCGACGACATTTATCTTGCGGTCGATATCGATCCGGTGAGGATGCTTTGAGCCTAAAACATATAGAACGCCGACAGCTAATGAAATTTTCACCCTGTCTGCCAGCACCCAAGTGGATTCACTGAAAAAACGCGCGCGTCATGCCTTCGACGTGAAGATGCACGACGGCGCGACGATTCACGTTCGCCAGCACGGCATCCCCGGCGCGCCGCGGCTCGTGCTCAGTCATGGCAACGGGCTCGCGATCGACGGCTACTTTCCGTTCTGGGGACCGCTGCGCGATCGTTACGAAGTAGTCGTCTTCGACTTCCGCAATCACGGGCACAACCCGCTTCATACGGCCGAAGGGCACACTTGGAATAACTTCGTCGCTGACCTGGACGTGGTCTGGCACGCGATCAATCGCGAGCTCGGCGCGAAGCCTGCCGCCGGCCTGTTTCATTCGCTGTCAGGAGTCACGGCTGCGATGCACGCGCTCAAATTTGGCCGGCGATTCGACGCGCTGGTGCTGTTCGATCCGCCGGTGTATCCGCGCGCCGGCCATCCAATTCAGTACTTGCAGCAATCCGACAAGGAATCGCTCGCCTCGCGCGCGGCGCGTCGTCCCGAGCGCTACAAGGACCCGATGGAGCTGGCGAAGCAGTTCAGCCGGCGCTTCCAGCGGTGGGTGCCGGACGCTTACGAGCTGATGGCGCGCGCGACGCTGCGGCACGATCGCGCGAGCGGCGACTGGATTCTCGCGTGTCCGCGCGAATACGAGGCGCACGTTTTCTCCAGTGGCGCGAATCCCGATCTGTGGCCGCAGATGGCGCATTGCCCGTCGCCGGTGAAACTCGTTTGCGGAGATCCGACGCTCGACGAGGTGATGCCGCCGGCGCTGATCGGACGCGCGATGGCCGAGGAGCTTCGACTTCCATACGAAGCGATTCCGGGCACGACGCATTTTCTGCAAATCGAGCGTCCGATTGAGTGCATCCGCGCGGTCGAATCGTTTCTCGCGCCGCTCGGACTCGCCGCGCCAGTTACCCTTTGATAGATTTGTGAATAGATGGCGCTGCTGAAAATTCGCAAATTTCCCGACGACACGCTCAAGGAGCCCGCCGCCCCGGTCAAGAACATCAATGGCAACGTCGAGGGGCTGATCGACAGCATGGTGCAGACGATGTACGCGGCGCCGGGCGTGGGTCTGGCCGCGCCGCAGGTCGGAGAATCGAAACGGATAATCGTGCTCGACACCGATCATGAAAATCCCGGCAAGCATCTGCTGAAGCTGATCAACCCCAAGGTCGTCGAAGCCGAGGGCAAGATCGTCTGGGAAGAGGGTTGCCTGTCGGTGATCGATTACACCGCCGACGTCGAGCGCGCGGCGCACGTGCTGGTGCGCGCATGGACGCCCGATGAGAAGGAGATCGAGATCGAAGCCGACGAGTTGCTCGCGGTCGCGCTGCAGCACGAAATCGATCACCTGGACGGCAAGCTCTTCATCGACCGCATCAGCCGCATCAAGCGCGAACTCTACAAGCGCAAACTCAAGAAGTTAATCAAGGAGGGCAAAGCCGACGACGCGCGGCCCTCCACGGTGCGAATTTAAAATCAACGAGTCACTAAAGATCGTTTTCATGGGCACGCCGGCGCTTGCGGCCCACATCCTGGAGCGGCTGGTGACGGCTCCAGGAGCCGGCTTCCGCGTCGTTGGAGTCGTCACGCGTCCCGATCGTCCGCGCGGCCGCGGGCTCGGCATGGAGCCGAGCAAAGTCGGCGCGGTCGCGGAGAGGCATAACATTCCAACGCTGAAGCCTTCGAAAATTCGGACGCCGGAATTCCTGATGGAGCTTAAGGCATTTGATCCCGATCTTCTGGTGGTGGCGGCTTACGGACGAATCCTGCCGAACTCGATTCTGGACGTTCCACGCATCGCGCCGATGAACGTGCACGCATCGCTATTGCCGCGGCATCGCGGCGCCGCTCCAATCGAGGGCGCGATCCTCGCGGGCGAATTCGAAACCGGAGTCACGCTCATGCGCATCGTCGAGCGGATGGACGCCGGCCCGATGTATTTCCAGCGCAAACTTCCGATTGAACCGCACGACACGCAAGGGACGTTGAAGGAAAAGCTCGCCGACTTGGGCGCATCGGCGGCGCTCGAGGCGATCGGTCTCGCCGCGCGCGGAGCACTGGTCGAAGCGCCACAGGACGAAGCGCTCGCAACCTACACGGCGCAGATTGAAAAGAAAGACGCGCTGATCGACTGGACGGCGAGCGCTGCGCAGATCGAGCGGATGACGCGTGCGTACGATCCGTGGCCAGTCGCACGAACCCGTATGGGCGGCGACGAAGTTCTCATCTGGCGCGCGGCGGTCGAAGACGGCTTCAGCGAATCTCCCGGCACAATCGTCAGTGTCAAGCCGAATCCAATAGTCCAGTGCGGAACCGGACGGCTCAGGCTGGTCGAACTGCAGGCGCCCGGGCGAAAGAGAATGTCGGCAGCGGATTTCCTTCGCGGCAAACGCATCGAAGCCGGAGCGCGATTCGGCGCATGAGCGATGCATCGGCGAAAGCGGCGCGGTCGAACGCGCGAACCGATGAAGGGCTCGCGTCGCGGCTGGCGGCGGTCGAAATTCTGTATCATGTCGATCAGGAGTCCGGCTACGCGGACGTTCTGCTCGGCGGACGCTTGCCCGATTTTGCCCCTGCTGATCGCCGGTTGATCACGCGAATGGTGCTTGGGACGCTGGCGTGGCGGGGACGCCTCGACTTCGAGCTGGCGCATCTGACGGGGCGCAAGCTCGACGGCATTCAGCCCGTGGCGCTCGCGATCATGCGGATGGGGCTTTTTCAGCTTCGATTCCTCGATCGGATTCCGCAGCACGCGGTGGTTGATACGGCGGTGAGCATTGCCAAAAGAATTCCCGAGGCGCGCAAGGCGTCGGGATTCGTCAACGCCGTCATGCGCCGCGCG
>DATNLS010000182.1:0-2920 GCA_035602775.1 Candidatus Acidiferrales bacterium
GGTGTTTCGGTGCTTGTCCGGGTCAGGATTAATGGCGATGCGTTCCCGCTTCAAGACTTTGATTTCGTATGCTGTCGCGCTCATTCTTATTGCGAGCGCGATCGCGATTGTGCCGGCGGTTGCGCAGAGTCCTGCGGCGGCCGTATCGCAGACTGCATCGCCGGTGTCGTCGGCGGGCGTGCCGAGTGTCGCGGCGACTGGGGCGGTGCAGCCGGGGGCTGGTGCGAGTCCCGCGGCGGCGAAGGCCACGGCGCCCGATGCGCATACCGTCACTTCGTATCTGAGCGACGTGATCAACTGGTACGGGCATCTCGGGGTCGAGGCGCAGCTCGTGCAAGATCCCGACGAGACGCTTTACTTCGCCGACGATCGCCAGACGGCCGGCGAGGTCCTGAAGCTCGCGTTCGAGTATGCGCGCGCGCAAGCGGCGTACTTTGCCAAGGCCAACTCGAACGGCACCGCCGTCGGCGCTTCGGCCGCATCCGCGACTGAAGCCGCCAATGGGGTAGGCAACGTCTCGCAGGGTCTACAGAAGCTCACCGCCGCCGCGAACAAGCTCAACACGCGCATCAGCGCTCTGCAGGCGCAGCTCGCGAAAGCGCCGGCGGCCAAGCGCACCACGATCGCATCCGAGATTCAGGACGCGCAAAGCGAGCTCGAGCTCAACCAGGCGCGGGTCGATGCGCTCACGGCGCTCCAGCAGTACGAGAGCGGCAGTGCGTCGCCGGAGAACGGCGGGCTGATCGGACAAATAGACGAGCTCGAGCATTCGATCTCGGATAGCGGCAAAAAGAGCCTGGCGCCCGCTGAAACCACGCTGGTGGCGAGTCCGGAGCCCACCGGGATTTTTGGTCTGGTCACCGAACTGTTCAAGCTCAGCAGCAAGCTCGACGCGCTTGAGCAGAACGCCGCGCTCGCGCGAGGGTTGGCCGCGCGCGCCACGGCCGTGCGCAAGCCTATTCTGGCAGAGATCACCACCCTCAATGCGCAGAGCGACGCACTGGCGCAGGCCGCCGGCGCCGCCGATCTCGCCGCGCTCAAGGACCGCAAGCAAGCATTCGAGAACCTGCTCGAAGAGCACAAGCTGCTGAGCGCCGCCGCGCTGCCGCTCAGCAAGCAGATCGTGCTGCTGGGGATTTACACCAACAACGTCGGCCGCTGGCACGACGCGATCTGGCAGCGCCGGAATACGGAACTCCGCCGCCTGCTGATCCGTCTGATCGTTCTTGGCGCTTCGCTGCTGGTGATTTTCGCCGGTTCGCTGGCGTGGCGATGGCTGACCAATCGCTACGTGAAGGACATCCGCCGCCGCGGGCAGGTGATGGCGGCGCGGCGCCTCGTGCTCGGCATCCTAATCGTAATCACGGTGATGTTGAATTTCTCCGACGAGCTCGGGTCGGCCGCCACCGTGGTTGGATTTGCCGCAGCCGGTATCGCCGTCGCACTGCAGAACGTGATCCTGTCGATTGCGGGCTACTTCTTTCTGATCGGGCGCTTCGGAATCAAGGCCGGCGACCGCGTACAGATAGGCGGCGTGACCGGCGACGTGATTGATATCGGACTGGTGAAACTCTCGTTGATGGAACTGGGCAGCACCGGGACGCATCGCGAGCCGACGGGGCGGGTCGCGGTTTTTTCCAACGCGATCGTGTTCCAGCCGTCGGGCAATTTCTTCAAGCAGGCGCCCGGTACCAGCTTTGTATGGAACGAGGTGCGGCTCACGCTCGCGCCCGACGTCGACTACCGGCTGGCGGAGAAGCGGCTGCTCGACGCGGTTGACGAAGTGTTCGCGCGCTATCGCGACCGCGTGATGCGCGACTATCGGCGTCTCGAGCGCGACCTCAACATCATGCTCGAGACGCCCAAACCGCAGAGCCGCCTGTATCTAAGTCAGTCGGGCCTGGAAGTAATCATTCGCTATCCAGCGGAGACCTATACGGCGCCGCAAATCACCGACGAGATTTCGCGCCGCGTGCTTGACGCGATCAACCGCGAGCCGAGCTTGCGCCTGGCGCCGCAGGGGAACGCGAATATCCAGGCGCAGGTGCCGCCGCCGGTGAGTGTTGATGAGGGTAGTGAGAAGACTAGCGATGGAGATGGGCAGGTGGTGGAGGAGCAGACGATCGGGGCATCGGGGGAGAAGGGTGCGGGCGGGACGCGCGCGAATAAGTAGCATTCCGGCTGACACAAAAAGCGGGCACCAGAGTTACGAATGATGCGAACAACCTAACCCCTAACCCCTTCCCGAGCGGGAAGGGGAACCGGAATATTGGGAAGAACGCTACGCCGCCGGGGTGCCGGCGATGCTGTCGACTATGTCGGCTAGTTCGGGAATCCGGTAGCGCTCGCCGTTGTACGCTTGGTACATCAGGAAAACCCAGAACACTGCCAGCGCCAAGTCGATTAGCGCGAGAATGAAATCGAGCAGGGCGCCCAAGCCGTGCGGCAGCACCGCGATGAATACATGGAAGACGATATAGATGGCTAACCACGCCGCCGAGAAGCCGATCGACTGACGCGCGTGAAAGCGGATGTACTCGTCCTGGTTGTACGGTTCGAGATAGAGAAAGATCACGCCGCTGACGGCGAACAGCAGGTATGTGAGCGCCGCAATAATGTTGGCTTGCGGTTTGCGAGTCTCACCGTTCATCGCGCATTACTCCTTCTCATCTCGAACAACGATTCTAGAAGAGCGTTGAAGATCAATTTGTAGTGAAGGTATCGGGAGATCGCAATGCGCTATCATGCAGCGCGCGCACTGCGGCAAGGCCAGCCGTGACTATTGCTGCTGCGAGCGTTTCTTCGCGACTTCGAGCCGATCCATCGCGGCGGTCGCGTTGCGCGAGGTCTCGACTACTTCGAGCTGAGCACGGACGCGGCTGGCGAGCTGGCGGCGGAATACCGGCTTGGCGAGGAAATC
>DATNLS010000102.1:0-11451 GCA_035602775.1 Candidatus Acidiferrales bacterium
CTGACGCCCGTCGGATGGCATCACTACCTGGTGCTACTGGCTATTCCGTTCGTGCAAATGGTGGTCGCGTCTTCGGGCGACGGGCGGTCGAGCGAGCGTTCCATCTGTATGGCGCCGTTGGCGTACCTGCTCAGCGCGATTTCGCTCCGCGCCTTCAGCCGGTTCCTGGTACCGCCACCGACCGCGTTCCAGTTAAGCTTTCCACTACTGGCGCGCGCGCTCGAAGAAATGAGCTTCATCGCTCTGCTGAGCGGATACATCGCCGCGTATTGGTTCGCGACCGATCACGTCCACCGAGTCCCCGCGACTGAAGCAACGATCGTGTCTGTGCAACCTGATCCGGTCGTGATCTTTTAGAGGCCGAGCATTCTCCTCAGCTTCACTGCGCTGAACCCCAACATCGTTTCGTCACCGACGCGGATAACCGGGACCGCGCGGAAACCCATGCTGGCCAGCTCATTGATGAGGGAGGGATCCTTGGCGATGCTCTTTTCGACGAAGCTGACGTTGTGTTGCGTCAGAAACTCTTTCGCCTGATGGCAGGCCGAGCATCCCGTGTTCGTGTAAATTACGACTTCCATTGTCGTCTCCATTATTTTCTATGCCGCGCGATCGCACTTTTCGGCGGCGCGCACTGTCCGCCGCAGGTCTCGACCATCTTGCGCAGCGTCAGCCGCAGCCGCTGCAGGCGGTATATTTCCTCGTTCATTTCGGCGAGTTTCGCTTCCGCCTTTCGCGTGACCGGCCCGCATTCTGCGGTCGATTTCACCCCTTGCGAAAGCAGCTCCCTGATTTCCTTCAGCGTAAATCCGAGCCGCTTCGCGTCGACGATGAACCTCAGGCGGTCGAGCACGTCATCGGAATAATTCCTGTAGCCCGAGAAGCTTCGCCGCGGCGCCGCGATCAACCGCTGCCGCTCGTAGAAGCGGATCGTGTCGATACTCACTCCAGCAGCTTCAGCTACTCGGCCAATCGTCATCTGTGCCTCACGGTAGACCCTTGACCATAGTCCAGAGTCAAGCGCGCCGAATTAATCTGCCGGCAGCGCAGTCACATACTCGAAATCCAGCGCCTGATGGTTGATTCCACGCGCGGGCGGCGCGATCCAGCCGGCGAACTGACCGGGTGCAGTGACCGGCTTCATCAGCGACGCGACGAATTCACGGTCGGCTTGCGTGGGAATCCATTCCGATTTGTGCCGCTGCCACTCCTCGGCGCTGACTATCCGTCCGTCCGGGGTTAAGTTGACGCTCGCAAATTCGCCGATCGAGCGGCGGAACCCGCGATGCGGCAGCTTGAGCTCGAAGTTGACTTCCGTTCCACGGATAATCTTGTTCCATCGCGCGAGCGCCCGCTCGCAATCGGCAATGTAGGAATCGCGCAGAGTTTCATTCAAAGCATTCAGCGCGAGCTGTTCGGTTTGAATGACTACTCCATTGAGCGGCTTCAGTACGGGGTAGATACTTCCGCTCAATCGATGGTCGTCGTCGCGGTCGGTCTCCTTGAAGCGACCTTTCAGACCCGCGCTGTAGTAATTCGCGGCATTAGTGGATAGTTCCGATCCGAACAGATCGAGCGATACTGAGTAATGAAAGTTTATATATTTTTGTATGATACTTAGGTCGATTCCGCCATACTCACTGACTATATCAGTATTATGCTCTTTCATCAGTTGGCAAGTACGCGCGATCACGCGACCGACGCCCGACTCGCCGACGAACAGGTGATGCGCCTCTTCGGTCAGCATGAAACGGCAGGTCCGCGCCAGTGGATCGAATCCCGATTCGGCCAGGCTCGCGAGCTGATACTTGCCGTCGCGGTCGGTGAAATGCGCGAACATGAAGTACGACAGCCAATCGGGCGTCTTCTCGTTAAACGCGCCGAGGATGCGCGGATTGTCCGCGTTGCCCGACCGGCGCTGGAGCAGCGCCTCGGCCTCCTCGCGGCCGTCGCGTCCGAAGTACGCGTGCAGCAGATAGACCATCGCCCATAGATGGCGCCCTTCTTCGACGTTGACCTGGAAAAGATTGCGCAAGTCGTAGAGCGACGGGCAGGTCATCCCGAGATGCCGCTGCTGCTCGACCGACGCCGGCTCGGTGTCGCCCTGCGTGACGATCAGCCGGCGCAGGACTCCGCGATGCTCGCCCGGCACTTCGCGCCAGACCGGATCGCCCTTATGCTCCCCGAACGCAATCTTGCGATCAGGTTCCGGGTCGGCGAGAAAAATCCCCCATCGATAGTCCGGCATCTTGACGTATCCGAAAGTCGCCCAGCCCTGCGCGTCGGTCGACGTCGCCGTCCGCAAATAGACGTCGCAGCCCTGAAAAGTTTCCGGGCCCATCTCGTTCCACCATTGCAGGAAGCCCGGCTGCCACGCCTCGAGCGCGCGTTGCAAGCGGCGGTCGTCGGCGAGATTTACGTTGTTGGGAATCCGCTCGGAATAGTTGATCGTCATCAGACTCTCCTCGGATCGAATTCCGGCCGCGCTCCGGTGCCGTAAAGTTTCAGCGCGCCCTTTTCGCCGACCGCGTTGGGCCGCTGAAAGATCCAGTTCTGCCACGCCGACAGTCGCGCAAATATTTTCGACTCGAGCGTCTCCGGCCCGCCGAAGCGCAAAGACGCCTCCATCCCGGTGAGCGCATCCGACGAAAACGCCGCGCGTTCTTCGAGCGCGATCCGCACCTCGTCGTCCCAGTCGATATCGTCGGGCGTGAAAGTGACGAGGCCTTGTTCATCTGCCTGTGTCGCATCCAGCGGCTCGCCAAGCCGACCGCGCAACTCCTCGACGCGATGCGGCTCGCCGTGGAATCTGCTCTCCAGCCGGGTCAAGCCATTGCACATCGGAATCGCGCCAAAATTCATTTCCGTAAGTGTGATACTCGCCGGCATCGACTCGTCGCCTTCGCGCAATCCGCGCAGCATGTACGCGCGGTCCGCCGCCAGCGCGAGCTCCAGCAGAGTTCCACAGAAACATGATCCCGGCTCGATCAAAGCGAAGATCGAGCGCGAGCTGACGTCGAGCCTTTTCAGAGTGCGCTTCAGGTAGAGGCGGATTTCGCGCACCAGCCAATCGTCGGCGTTTGCTGCGAGGAACGCGTCGTGCGATTTCACCAGCGCCGAGTCGCCGCGCGTGCGGAAGATCCAGCTCCTGACGGTTTCCTCGTTGAAGCGCAGATGCAGGATCGCGTCCTCGAGCTCGCGCGCAATCGCCAACGGCCAGAAGTCCACGCCGCTCGAGTACGCATCCTCGACCTTGCGCGGCGCTTGACTCTTTGGACCCTCGACCGTGAACGTCGCAGTCGAGTTGTCGCGATCGATCTCGATCGTCAGGTGCGCATACTTGATTCGCCGCTCTTCGATCTCACGCGCGAGCCGGTCCAGCGTAATCCCGCGTGCACCGCCGGTCCCAGCCGAGCGCGACGCGAACTCCAGCGCCCTTCGCGACGCCGACTCCGCCAGTTGCGATCGAGGAACGACCTCGTCCACCAGTTGCCACTCCGCGGCGCGCTTGCCTCTCACGCCTTCTTCGGTCGTGCAGAAAAAATCCGCGCGGTCGCGACGGACGCGCCGCTTATCGACCAGCCGGGTCAGCCCGCCGGTGCCCGGCAGCACGCCGAGCAACGCGACCTCCGGCAGCGAAACGCTGGTCGATCCATCGTCCGCCATCATTATATAGTCGGTCGCCAACGCCAGCTCGTAGCCGCCGCCCGCGCACGCGCCGCCAATCGCCGTCATGTAGTACTGCTCCGAGTTGAGCGTCGCGTCTTCGATCGCGTTGCGCGTCTCGTTGGTGAATTTGCAGAAGTTCACCTTGAACGGATGGCTCGACAGGCCGAGCATCCTGATGTTCGCGCCGGCGCAGAAGACGCGCTCCTTGGCCGACGTGACGATGACGCATTTTACTTCGGGATGCTCGAAGCGCAGCCGATTCACCGCGTCGTTGAGCTCGATGTCGACGCCCAAGTCATAGGAATTGAGCTTGAGCTCGTAGCCCGGCGCGAGGCCGCCGTTTTCGTCCACGTCCATCGCCAGCGTCGCGACCAGGCCCTTGAAGCTCAAGCGCCAATGCCGATACGCGGCCGGCTCGGTTCGAAAATCGATCATCTGGAAAATTCTCCCGCCTGGAAGAGCTGCGCTTGATTGCAGTATAGACCGTGCGAGTACATCCGATTCAACAATCGGATCGAAGCCTCAATTCACGCTGTGCGCCTGAGCACGACCATCGCGTGGCCCGCGACGTGAACCCGCTCGTCGAATGCATGGAATTTGCCAGTCGGCGCCGTCGCGTCCGCGGTGTCGAGGACGATCGTCCATTGCCGCCCCCATTTAATCGGCGGCAGCTTGAATTCCATGGGCTCGCGATACGAGTTGAACATCAGAAAAAAGCTGTCATCGGTAATTCGAGCGCCGGTGCGATCTCGTTCCGCGATCGCGTTTCCATTCAGGAACGCGCCGAGCGTCTTCGCGTACGCGACGCCCCAGTCGCCGGCGTTCATCTCGACTCCGTCGGGCCGGAACCATTCGAGATCCTTCAGCTCGTTGCCCTTCGGAGGATTGCCGGTAAACCATCCCCGGCGCCGGAGAATCGGATGCGCGCGACGCAGCTCGATCAGACGCCGCGTAAAATCGAGCAGCGCCGCGTCGGCGTTCCCCCAATCGATCCAGGAAATTTCATCGTCCTGGCAGTAGGCGTTGTTGTTGCCGCCCTGGGTGCGACCGAGCTCGTCGCCCGCCAGGAGCATCGGCACGCCCTCGGACAGCAACAGGGTCGCGAGAAAGTTGCGCTTCTGCTGATCGCGAATCGCGCGAATCGCCGGATCATCGGTCGGTCCTTCGACGCCGCAATTCCACGATCGACCCTCGTTGTCGCCGTCGCGATTGTCCTCGCCGTTCGCCTCATTGTGCTTCTGGTTGTACGAAACCAGGTCGGCGAGCGTGAAGCCGTCGTGTGCGGTGACAAAGTTGATGCTCGCGATCGGCGCGCGGCCGCCGCCGCGATATAGGTCCGAGCTGCCGGTGACGCGCGACGCAAACTCGCCCATCGAGTTGTTCGCGCCCCGCCAGTAGTCGCGCACGCCATCGCGGTACTTGCCGTTCCACTCTTTCCAGTTGACCGGAAAATTCCCGACGCGATAGCCGCCCTGGCCGACGTCCCACGGCTCCGCGATCAACCGTCCCGCCGATATCACCGGGTCCTGCGCAATCGCCGCAAAGAACGGGCTAGTGCCGAATTCACCGCGCGGTCCGCGCGCCAGCGTAGTCGCCAGGTCGAAGCGGAATCCGTCGACGTGCATCTCGACCAGCCAGTAGCGCAGGCTGTCCATCACCATTTGCAGCACCCGCGGATGCGTCATGTCCAGCGAGTTGCCAGTGCCGGTGTAGTCCTCGCAGCGGCCGCTGCCGTCGGCGCGCAGCCGATAGTAAGTCGCGTTGTCGATTCCGCGAAAACAAATCGTCGGTCCGTTCTCGTCCCCTTCAGCCGTATGGTTGTAAACGACGTCGAGGATCACTTCGATTCCGGCGCGGTGCAACGCCTTCACCATCGACTTGAATTCCGTGACCGAACACCCCGCCGCCGTGCCTGCGGCGAAGCGGACGTCAGGCGCAAAATAGCCAATCGAATTATATCCCCAATAGTTAGTCAGCCCGAGTTTTTCCAGGCGCCGTTCGGGCGCAGTCTGATGCACCGGTAACAACTCAACTGCGTTCACGCCAAGCGAGGTCAGGTGTTTGACGACGGCAGGCGACGCGAGTCCGGCATATTTTCCGCGAACCTTGCGCGGCACATCGGGATGCATCGCGGTCATCCCCTTCACGTGCGCCTCGTAGATGACCAGATCCTCCGACGCAATCGCCGGCCTACGATCGCCCTCCCAGTCGTACGCCGAATTGACCACCACGCACCTGGGCATCACGCGTTCGCTGTTGCGCGTATCCAGGCGAGGCTGCGCCGCGCCGACGCCGGTCGTGCGATAGCCCATCATCGAGTCGTTCCATCGAGGCACCCGATCGAGCGCTCGCGCGTAAGGATCGAGCAGCAGCTTGGCGAAGTTGAAGCGATGCCCCTCAGTAGGATCGTAGGGACCGCTCACACGATAGCCGTAACGCTGACCGGCTCGAACGCCGCGAACGTACCCGTGCCAGATGTGTTCGGTGCGCTCGACCAGCGGTATTCGCCGAAGCTCCGTATTGCCGCCGACACCGCCATAGAGGCACAGCGTCACACCGGTGGCATGCTCGGAAAATATCGAAAAGTTCACCCCCGTATCGTCGCAAGTGGCGCCGAGCGGATACGGCACGCCCGGCAAAGTTGCAAATGTGGATTTCGGCATTTTGAAAGTGACACTAATGGCAAGCCGCAAGGTTAGTAGCAACCGTTGCGAGTACGCGCTGCGGTTAGGGGAGAGGTTATCTTCGCGCTACTATCGGGGCGGCTGACAGATGCGCCTCGTCGATTTCTATTTTGATTTCTCCAGCACCAATAGCTACTTCGCCGCGTTCCTGCTGCCGGAGATTTGCGCCCGGAACCATGCGCGCGTGAACTGGATGCCCGCGCATTTCGCCGCGCTGTTCCGCGGCACCGGCTTCGACACGATGGCGATGACGCCGCGCAAGGCGCGCTACCTGTGGCGCGATCACGAGCGTTATGCGGAATTGACCGGCTTGCCATTCAAAAAGCCCGGCCGCTTTCCAATCAAGACGTCCTCGGCACTGCGCGCGGTGCTGGCCGCCGGCCACACCTCGAAGCCGGATGATAGCGGCGCATCACGCGAGCGATCGCAGCGCGCGATCTCGCAGGCAATCATGCGCGCGTACTGGGAGCGTGACGAGGATATCAGCGACCGCAACGTGATCGCGTCGATCGCCGCGAGCGCCGGCTTCGACGGCACCGCGCTCATCGAGATCGCGGACGCGCAGCCGGCGCGCGACGAGCTTGCAGCTCTGACCGCAACCGCAGCATCGCGCGGGGTCTTCGGCGCACCCACGTTTTTCGTGGGCGACGAGATGTTCTGGGGCAAGGACCGTCTCGATTTCGTCGAGCGATGGCTTAAGCGAACAGAGTGACCGCCTCATTTTTCCGCAAGCGCCGGTTTCTGCGGCTCTCCTGTACAATTTTCAAAGAATCGCCTGGACCCATTGGAGCCGTTTAAGCGCCGTCAAGGCGATCCTACAATTCGTTCTTAGAGCCTTGACACATTGTAGGTAAAATCGAACAATAGCGCACGTGTCAGTGCCGGGGATCGCGAAATTGCGCAACAAGACTCAACAGGCCTTCAAGTTTGAGCGGGCAGCGTCCGCGAACGCGAGCGTTGCGCGTCAGGACTAGCGGGTGCCTGAACCTGACCAGATTTTAGGTCGAGGGAGAGAAGTTGGATGATCTCAGTGACGCCGGATTGGACCCCGGCCAAATCGAGGGATGGATCGATACGGCGCCGTATCCAGACCCGAGGCGCGCTGCCGACGGACACTTCCAGCGCCCTCGGACCGGCTTCGCAATCGCAAACTCGGTTCAGAAATGCCCATCAAGCGTTGCAGGGCTGCCCTATAGCCAAGTTGACGACGCTATCTATAGTGTGCCATTTCATTCCGCTAACTATAGATAGTATGGCATCCGATTTGCTCAATGGACGCAACGTATTGAAAATTTTACCAAGCCAGATATGATGCGCAACCACCCTAGGCCGGCCGGCACCTCGCCCCAAAAGTGATTTTATGAGCGCAGCCCTCAACTCGTCGACGACCATAGCGAAACGACTCACGCCGCGTGAGCCAGACGCCCTGGCAGCTCGCGACGTCGACTACCTCGTTTCCAAGCTGCTCGGCGAAATCAAGGTTCCGTTCGGCTCGCTCGGTACTCGAGTCCTCACGCAGCTCGCCGACCTCAAGCGGATTCTCTCCACCGAGTACATGGACGTACCCGCGCTGCCGCAGAAGCCTTTGCTCAAGGAGCTGGCGGGGGTCGTCGAGAAAGACATCAAGCAACACATCCCGACCTACGGCAGCCTCACCGATCTCGGCAGCCCGCAATTGCTCGGCCACCTCAGCAAGCTGTTCGGACCGCGCGAACTCGAATTGCGTGCCGAGCCGTATCGCACCGGCGCCGGCCTCTCGCTGCGGGGATTTTACTGCCGCGCCGACGTCGGCAAGAAAAGCAAATTCGTGATCTTCGTCAACACCGCGCATCACCCGGGCGCGGTCGGGGCGACGCTCGGGCATGAACTCGGCCACTTCATCTATGGCTCCCTGGTCGGCGAGAAAGCCGCCCACACGGCGTTCATGGAAGGCGCGTTCGCGAATCACCTGGTGGAAGAGGACGAGCTGTTTGCCGACAGCCTGGTCGCACTCGCCGCCTATAGCCCCGATCTGATCAAAAAGATCGGCGGCTTCGCGCATCTCAAGCGGGGTTCGTCGGATGATATGTTCAACGGCATAAAGTACGCCTACGACTTGATCGGCCCACGTCACGGGCTCGATCTGACCAAAAGCAAGATGGCGGCGGCATGGCGCGTGCGCTACCTCACCTCGATGGCGCACTTCTTCAAGCTGCGCTGCGCGCTCTATAAATCCGCCGGAGTCTGAGCCTCAAAGTAAGAGGGACAAAACGGCCGCCCGCCGAAGTGAGACGGGCGGCACCGTTTTATCTGGAAAGGCAAATCATTTGATTTCAGGGTGAAACCCGCCGTGGGTTTCACGCTTCCCTGGGCAGGGGTGACCCCTGCACCCAGTGAGAAGCGCGAAAATGTTGAGGACAACTTTTCGCTCTCAGGTTCTGTGTAAACCCGCACCACCATTTTCCTACGAACCATTTCTAGCAGGGGCGCAGCCCCGCATCTTCTGTTTTCTGAATACTGGGTGCAGGGCTCAGCCCTGCCGAAGGAAGCGTGAAACCCACCGCGGGTTTCACATCAAATAAAAGTGGATTTATCTCCGGCGCGAACGCGCCGCAGAATGTTCTACAACACCGCGAACATCGCATTGAACAGCGCTGCAGCCCGCCCATCGATCAACGCGTCCGATCCCATCTGATTCATCGTGTAGCCAAAGCCGACGCGTGCGTCGGGGTCCGCAAATCCGATCGAGCCGCCCGCCCCCGGATGCCCAAACGTGCGCGGATTCGGTCCCACCGGCGCATTCGGCTGATTGAGCGCAAATCCCATTCCCCATCGCGATGAAACGCCCAGGATAAGATCGGGTCCGTTCGCCTGCTCAGTATGCGCCCGCTTGATACTCGCCGGCGTCAGCACGCGATAACCGTTGAGCTCGCCACCAGTCGCGAGTGCGCCATACAACGTCGCCAGCGCGCGCGCATTCGTGTGTCCGTTGGCGGCGGGAACTTCGCCGCCGCGCCACGCGCGGCTGTTGGTCAACGCGGGATCGACCACCGGCCGCGGATTCGCGATCGCCTTGAACATCATCGACTCCGGATCGACGCTCATCCTCGCGAGTTGATCAGGATGGTCCGGCGGTGGCGGCGGCGCGCCGATAATCTCAGCGATTCGCGGATCGAAACTCGCGTCCACGCCGATATGAACATCGAGCTTGAGCGGCCCCGCGATTTCCTCGCGCAGATAAGTGCCCATCGTCTTGCCCGTGATTCGCCGAATCACCTCGCCGACCAGGTATCCGAACGTGATCGCATGATAGCCATGCTGTTTGCCCGGCTCCCACCACGGCTCCTGCACCGCCAGCGCCGCGCACATCACGGGCCAGTTCGTGTAGGCGTCCATCGGCAACTGCTTGCGCACCGCCGGCAGTCCCGCGCGATGACTGAGCAGATAATTTACCGGAATCTTGTCTTTCCCGGCCTGCGCAAACTCGGGCCAGTACTTAGCGACCGGCGCGTCAAGATCGAGCTTGCCCTGGTCGACCAGCCGATGCGCACAGATCGACGTGATCCCCTTGGTCGTCGACCAAACATTGACGAGCGTATCGCGCGTCCAGGGCCTCGTCTTAGCTTTGTCGGCATAACCGCCCCAAAGATCGAAGACGGTCTTCCCATCAACGACCGACGCCACCGCCGCCCCGACTTCGCTCCCATTCTCAAAGTTATCCGCAAAAATCTCTTTGACGCGCCGAAACCGCGGCTCGCAAGTGCCTTCGATCTTTACTGACATTTTTCAATCTCCTGATCTCGCAATCGACTTTCCCCATACCACGCAATCCGGACCCTCACCAAGTCCTGACGGAGAGCTTTGCATAGCCTGGCTCGCGCTTCTTCCCCTCTCCCACAGGGAGAGGATTGAAGGTGAGGGACCTTATCCAGCGCGCCTTTTTTTGCGCGCGATTCAAAATTCTGCTTCTGCTCCGAAAGCGCGCAGAGGTTATCCTAGCTCTCCATACGGGAGAGCGCCGTCTTTCCCGAGCGCGGAGGCCGCGCTATGGATGTTGGTGGATCTCGGACATGTCTCAACCCAAAATAACCATTTTCGGCAAACTTCGATTCTCTGAGGAGAGCGGGCTGGAATATTCGTTCTCGTTCGGCGAGCGAGGAGAAAAGACGGTTTGGGTCAAGGCCGGGCCAGAAAACGCTCACGATTGGCCGGGACTTGGGAAGTACCCGGAATACCCTGAGGAAAAACCTGCTTCCACTTGGCAGCAGTCCTCTGCAAAAAAAGCGGCAAAAGAGGAATATGATCGTGCCTCCGAAGCGTACGATCAGAAGCTAGAGGCCGATCCGGCGTACAGACGAGCGCAGTTTGAAGTGATGGAGCTACAACGCCGGGAGCCGCGGCTTATACCAGAGTTTTTTGCTATCGGCCACGCCAACTTCTGGTGCTACCGCGACATGGTTCTGCGCCTCGAATCGAAGGAACCGGAGTCTATCCGCGATAGAACCTCCGATGTTCTCGCGATAAAGCACTTTGTACTTCGCCGGGAACGGCAGTATGAGCGGGTTCGCCGAGAGGTAGAGGCACTTGAAAACATCGAAAAACTGCAGGGCGCGACCCGTGAACCGATTCCTGACTCCGTCCGACTCTTTGTCTGGCAGCGCGACCGTGGCCAATGCGTCAAGTGCGGCTCGCAACAGAGGTTAGAGTTCGACCACATTATCCCTGTGGTAAAAGGTGGTAGTAGCAGCGAGCGCAACGTCCAGCTCTTGTGCGAAACATGCAACCGATCGAAGGGGGCAGCGATTTAGGTGGGGGGACGATGACAGGAAGTCCTTCCATGTCACGGAGCGACAGGCTCTGCAGCGTTCTGATGCTGTGCGGTTCTTTTGTACGGAATCTTGCCTACTATCGGATCGGGTGGAACGAGGAACACAAGCACCTCCTTGGCATGTACAACGACGATTTCTGGCGGGTGGTAAACGGCAATTTCATTGATAGGTGCGTCTTAGAATGGTGCAAGCTCTTTGGCGAGACTAAGGGCGAGTTTCATTGGAAAAAGGTCGTCTCTGATACGGTTAGCTTCAAGGCGGGCCTACTGCGCCACATTGGACTGGACGAA
>DATNLS010000100.1:0-7791 GCA_035602775.1 Candidatus Acidiferrales bacterium
CGGCCGGGCACCGGCTTCCAGTTCGCGTGCACGACGCCGAGCGCCTCGTAACATTCGCGCACCGTGTCGACGATGATGCGGAACGCGACCAGGTCGTAGATCTCCTCGAAGCTGAGCCCCAGCTCCTGCATCTTCGAGTGAATCGAAAAGAAATGTTTCGGCCGCCCGGTGACTTCGGCCGTCACTCCGCCGTCGGACATTCGGCGCGACAAAATCTCGATGACGTTGGCGATGTACTCCTCGCGCTCTTTGCGCTTGGCCGCGACGAACGCCTTCAGCGTCTGGTACGCGCTCGAATTCAGATAGCGAAACGACAGGTCCTCGAGCTCCGACTTGAGCCAATAGATACCGAGGCGATGCGCGATCGGCGCGTAGATCTCCATCGTCTCTCGCGCGATTTCCTGCTGCCGCTCGGCCGACAGATGGTCGAGCGTGCGCATGTTGTGCAGGCGGTCGGCCAGCTTGATCAGAACGACGCGAATGTCGTTCGCCATCGCGATGATCATCTTGCGGAAATTCTCGGCCTGCTTCTCCTCGCGGCTCTGAAACGTGATCTTCGAGACCTTGGTCACGCCGTCCACCAGTTGCGCGACCTCGGGGCCGAACTGCGACTGCACCTCGGCCAGTGACGCGTGTGTGTCCTCGACGACGTCGTGCAAAAGCCCGGTGACGATCGAAGGCACGTCGAGCTTGAGCTGCGCGATGATCATCGCCACGTTCAGCGGATGCGTGACGTAGGGCTCGCCCGACTCGCGCTTCTGATCGATATGCATCCGCGCCGAGTAATCGTACGCGCGCAGGATCAGGCCAATATCGGCCTGCGAATTGTAGCTCTTCACCCGGCTGATCAGGCCGGCGAGTTGGTCGGAGGGAACGTTTTGCGCTAGCTGTTCCACGGCGCGAATTCGCCGCGCAGACGGCTGACCTTAAGCCGCTCCGCGTTTACGATCGTTTCAAGCCGCTCGACCGATTTTGGAATCTCGGCGTTGATGATGTAGTAGTCGTATTCCTTGTAGGCGTGCACTTCTTCGCGCGCGCGATCGAGACGAAACCGTATAGTCGCTTCTTTCTCAGTGCCACGGCCGCGGAGCCGTCCCTCCAGTTCCTCGGGAGTCGGCGGCAAAACGAAGATCGAAACCGCGTCCTGCGGATACTTTGCGCGAATCTGCCGCGCACCCTGGATATCGATGTCGAGCAGGATGTCGCGGCCGGATGCGATCGCGGCGTCGAGCGGCGCGCGCGGCGTGCCGTACGATGAGTCGAACACCCGCGCCGATTCGGCCAGCTCGTTCGACGCTTGCCTGCGTTTGAATTCTTCTTCGCTCACGAAGCTGTAATCGACGCCGTCCGCCTCGCCTTCCCGCGGCGCGCGCGTGGTCAAGGATATCGAAAACTTGAGGTCCGCGATCGCCTTGAGCGCTGCGCGATAAATCGTGGTCTTGCCCGCGCCCGACGGTGCCGAAAGTATGAAGACTATACCGCGTCTCGGCGGGATAGAGTGATCTGATTTCAACGGTAACGAAGCCATCAACCGGCTGCAAAGCCCCTTATACCATATCCTATTCGACGTTCTGGACCTGCTCGCGCATCTTTTCCGCTTCCGCCTTAACTTCAACCGTTACTTGAGATAACGCCGCGTTCTGCGACTTCGCCCCCATCGTATTTACTTCGCGGTTGATTTCCTGCAACAGAAATTCAATCGACTTGCCAACCTGCCCCTTGCGCTTCAGGATTGCCTTAAGGCCGTCCAAATGCGTGCGCAGGCGAGTGATCTCTTCGCTGATATCGCCGTGCTGCGACGCCGCCGACGCCTCCTCGTACAGGCGTTTCTCGTTGACCGGCAACTCTTCCAGCAACTCGCGGATGCGCTTGTGGAAGGTCTCCATTATTTCCGCGCGCGTCTGCTCGGCGAGCTTCTCGATCTTCGGCACCGCCGCTTCGATATTGCGAACCCGCGCCGTGAAATCATCATGCAGGCTGCGGCCCTCGCGCACCCGCTCGGCATCCAGTGCTTTCAACGCGCTCACCAACGCCTTCTGCCCGAGCTTGAACGCGCCGCCCGAGTCGTGCTCCTCCTCGACCACGTGGAAAATTTCGGGCCGATTCAGGATCGATCCGATTTCCGGATTGCCGTTGAGATGAAGCTGCTTGCCCAGCCGGCGCAGCTCGGTGACGTACAAATTCGCCAGCCGGTCGTTCACCTCGAGCCGCACCGGTGGCGGCTTTAGCGCCACCGACTTGATGAAAATTTCGACGCGCCCGCGCGCCACCACATTTTGCACCGTCTTGCGAATCTCCGCCTCGTGCTCGCCCCATCCGCGCGGCACCGCCAGCTTGAGCTCGAAAAATCTCTGGTTGAGCGCGCGCACTTCGGCAATCACCCGAGTGCCGTCATGCTCGGCGATACCCCGGCCGAACCCGGTCATACTTTTCATGCGACTGCGCCCCTTTCGTCCCGCGTTTTTCTCAGACACTCGCGATAGAGCGCGAGCGTCCGCGCCGCCATCTGCTCCATCGAGTAATTCTCGACCACGCGCGCCCGCGCCGCCGCGCTCATCTGCGATCTCAACTCGGGCGATTCCGCCAATCGCTTAATCGCCGATGCAATTTTCTCGGGATTCGCCGGCGGCACGATGATTCCGGTGCGGCCATCTTCCACCACTTCGCGCAGCCCGCCGACGTCGCTCGCAATCACGGGAAGCGCGCTCGCCATGGCTTCCAGAGCTGCCACACCGAGGCCCTCTTTCAACGATGGCATCGCAAAAGCGTCCGACGCCCACAACAGCTCGCGCACGTCATCGACTCTGCCGAGCAGCTTGATGCGATCGAGGCTTCGGATGACGGCGATCTCGTCTTGCAGCACTCTACCAATCAAGCCTTGACCAACAATAAAACACCTGAACTTCCCACTGGCCGCGATCGCTCCGATCGCTGCGATAAGATAGCGATGGCCCTTGCGCTGCTCGAGCGCGCCCACCGCCGATATCACGAACTCAGTGTCCGCAATTTTGAGCGCGCCGCGCGCATCGGCGCGTTCCTGCGAAGTCGGCGCGCGGAAGCGGTCGCAATCCACGCCGCTATGAACGAACGTAATGCGCTCGCGCTCGACGCCCGAGGCCGCCAGCGAATCGGCTACGCCGCCCGAGATCGCGACCACCCCATCGACCGCGCGATTGTAGAGGTACGGCGCGAACACTCGATTGGGCCGGTAGTCCATCCGCCGCGTCACCACCAGCGTGCTCCCGAAGCCGCGCGCCAGCGGCGCCATCGAATGCGCGCGCGAAGTATGAAAATGAACGACGTCGTAGCGTTCGCGTTTGAGGATCGCGCGCAGCTTGACGCCCGCCGCCAGGTCGATCGCATTGCGGATGCGGATCGGGTGACACTTGATGCCCGCGGCGATCGCCCGCTCCCAGAGCCGTCCCGCGGGATCGCAAATCAGCTCCGCGCGATGCCCTCCGGCTGCCAGCGCGAGCGTCAGTCCAAGCACCTGCGTCTCGCCGCCACCGAAGCCGAGTTCGGGATCGACGCCCACGATGCTCAGCGCATGAGCCTTGGTCCTGTCGGCTTCGTGATTCACCTGGTTAGCATCGTCATGTTGAACAGCCCGCGTCATATTACGGTTGCGACCGCATCAATCGAAAAATCTGTAATACAGGATTGCGCCCACCGCCATCAGCGCGTCGCGGATGCCGATTTTCTTGCCCTCTTCATAGGTCCGTCCCGAGTACGATACCGGCACTTCGTAGATTCGCCATCGCGCGCGCGCCGCTTTCGCCGTTATCTCGGGCTCGAAGGTAAAGCGATTGGCGCTGAGCTTGAGCGACATCAGCTTCTCGCGGATGAAACCCTTCATCCCGGTTTCCATGTCGGTCAGATTCAGATCGCTGATCATGTCGGAGAGCAGCGTCACCGCGCGGTTCGCCACGTAATGCCAGAAGAACATGACGCGATGCGGCCCCGACAAAAAGCGCGATCCGTAAACCATGTCGGCGCGCCCGTCGATCAAAGGCCCGATCATTGCGGCGTAGTCCCGCGGATCGTATTCGAGGTCGGCATCCTGCACGAACACGTAGGGGTTCGTCGCCGCCGCAAATCCCAGCCGCAGCGCGGCGCCTTTGCCGCGATTGACGCTGTGAAAAAAGCAGCGAACCTGCGGATGGCTGTACTCGCGCAGAAACTTCGTAGTGCCGTCAGTTGAAGCGTCATCGACCACGATAATCTCGGGATCGAAGCCGCAATCCAGCACGCGCTCGATCACGCGGCCGATGGTCGCGGCCTCGTTGTACACCGGAATCACCACCGAAATTTTCGTCCGCTCCGCCATCAGCTTCCGCTTGCCTCCCTGTGCGGCCCGAGTGAGGCCGCGACGCGGCTGGTCACGCCAATTTTGCGATCCTGCAAGATTCGGTCGCGCAGCATCGCGGCGACCCGTCGTCGTTCAGCGCGCCGGCGGCGCTGCGAAAATTTTTCGGAGTAGCCGCACCACACTCGCATCCGATCCGTATTGGTAATGCCAAAAAGTTCGAGATGCCCCAGTTGTACGAGATTGCGCATCCGCGGCCGCGCCAAGCGGCTCATGATCGTTCGTCGCGTGCGTTCATGATCGATGAAAACAAATTTCGGCGGCTCGAGTCCGGTTACGAAGACGTTGAATGGCGACAGGTCGCCGTGAATGTATCCCGCCCGATGCAGCGCCGCGACCTCCGCGCCCAGCGCGCGCAACACAGTGCGCCTCGACGCCAGCTTCGCCCGCCGCAGGTGACGCGCCAGGCTGAAGCCGTCGACCCGCGCGGTCACGATTATCTCGCGGCCGCCGCCGTGCTCCGCGCCGAGCAGCAGAATTTCCGGCACGCCCACGCCGTCGGCTCGCAGGCGCTCCGAGATCCACGCGACATGCGCCACGCGCCTGCGCTTGAAGATCCACCTGATGCGATTCAGCCCGCGAATCGGGTCGAGCACTTTGAAGTAGGCGTCCGGCCCGCCTGCCTGATCGAAATGCTCGGACCACGTCTCGGCGTGACGCGACCGCCGCACGCGAGTCGCCATCGTCCCGTCGATCGCGGCGAACGCGGCATCAATCAGGTTCTCGCGCAGCTCCTCTGAATAGCGCGCGTCGTAGTCCGGCAGCAGGAACGTCCATCCGCCGCGCGTCAACGGCACCCCCTCGAAGCCCGTGATCCGCCAGTTCATCGCGCCGCCCCGGCTCGAGGCATCGCCAGCGCGCGCCGCACGGTCATTTCGACTTCTTCGGGAGATATTCGCCGCATGCATTCGCGCCCGATCGGGCATTGTCGAAGATAGCAGGGATGGCACGGGATCGCGCCGCTGATCGCCAGCTCGGCAAATCCCCACGGCGCCGATCGCTCCGCGGCGGTCGCGCCCCACAGCGACACCACCGGGCATCCCACCGCGGCCGCGACATGCATCGGGCCGGAGTCGGGTCCGAACGCGACGGCACATTCGGGAAAGATCGCGATCAGATCGCGCAGCGACGTGCGCCCGGCCAGGTTGAGCACCGGCAAATCGTCGAGCTGCCGCATGACTTCGTCGCCGAGTTTCGTTTCGTCGGGGCCGCCGAGCAGCACGGGGAACAGTGCGGGACTGTCGCCGTCGGCGCGCGCGACTCTGCGAATCACCGCGGCGGTGGATTCGGGAAAGTAGATGCGGCTCGGCCACGACGATCCGAGAATCACGGCAAGGATCGGGCGGGGCGCGTCGCGCAGCAGCTCGAGTGCGCGTGTGCGCTCGTCGTCGGTCGCGGCGAGCCCAAACTCGATCGGCGAAGGCGCGATTCCGAGCGCATCACCAAATGCCTGGTATTGCTGAAGCTTCAAGCGCATGTTGGGCTGCGGCTCGATCCAATGATTCGAAAACCGATGGTTGAACTCCTTGGTGTTCGCCGCGGCAAAACCGAAACGCTCGCTCGCGCCCGAAATTCGCGACGTCAATCCGCTCTTGAGATGACGCTGAAGATCGATGACCAGATCGAAACGCCCCTGGCGCACTCGTCGCAGGAACGGCAGAAAGGTCCACGGCGCGCGTGCCCGATCGTACACGATTATTTCGTCGAGCCATCGATGACGCTCGAGCACCGCCTTCGACTTGGGTTCCACCGCCCACGCGATGTGCGCGTCGGGCCACGCCTTGCGCAGGCGCCCGAGCAACGGCAGCGCGCGCACCACGTCGCCGATTGCGCCGAGCAACACGATCAGCACGCGGCGCGGCGGCGGCACGATTTGCGGGGCGATGGCTTCAGGAGAGGACATTTTGCGACTGGTCGAGGCCGGCTTCAGCTCCAACGCACGATGATAACGACGCGGACCGGCGCGGCAAAGAGCGTTTGCGCAATTGTTCGGGACGCCGGCATCCGCGTATAAGTGGCGTTGCGATGGCGAAGGGACTCCTCACTTGACGGACGAATTGCGCCATCCACCCCATCTCGCGGGTCCAATCACATTTGCACTGCTGATTCTGATCGCCTTCCTCGCGGTTCGAAGTTTCGAGCCTCCCCCTGCCGTCCATGAGAACGCGCCCGCGACGGAATTCTCTTCGGCACGCGCGATGCGCGATGTACGAGAGATCGCCAAAGCGCCGCACCCGCTTGGCTCAGCCGAAAATGATCGCGTGCGCGAGTACCTCGTCGGGCGCTTGCGGGAGCTCGGCGCGAATCCCGAAGTCCAGACCGTGACCGTCGCACGGCACACTCGATCTGGCCCTGATACTTGGGCTGTTGTGAACAACCTCCTCGCGAAGATCCCCGGCACGAATCCGACCGGCGCCGTGCTGATGGTCGCGCATTACGACTCGGTTCCCAGCAGTCCCGGCGCGGGCGACAACGCCGCGTCGGTCGCCGCAATTCTCGAGACGATTCGCGCTCTGAAAGCCGGCGCGACTCCGCTGGTCAATGATCTGATCGTTCTATTCAGCGATGGCAATGAGCTTGGCGGGCTCGGAGCGAAAGCTTTCGTCGAGACGTATCCGACCTTGCGCAACATCAAGGTGGTGTTGAACTTCGCGATGCGAGGCGACGAGGGCCCATCGATGGTGCTCCAGACCAGCGCGCACGATTCGTGGCTGGTCGATCAGCTCGCGGCTGCGGCGCCGTTCCCGCGCGGTGGTTCGATACCGGCGCTATCCTACAGGAGATTCGAAACCGACTTGGGCTTTTTTCTCGAGGCAGGAATGACCGGCATGAATTTCGGGGCGACCGGAGGAACCACGCGCTACCACACCGCGCTCGACAATGCCGACCTGCTCGACCAGCGTACCCTGCAGCATCAAGGATCGTACGCGCTGTCGATGGCGCGTCAGTTCGGCTCGATCGATCTGAACTGGTCGCAAACCCACGATGCAGTCTTCTTCGTCGTCTTCGGAGAATTGATTCACTATTCGGCGCGCCTCGCGATTCCGCTTGTGATCCTCGTGACGATCCTGGTTATCAGCGTCATGTGGATTGGAATTCGCAACGGAAAATTCAGTGTCGGCGGCATCGCTGCCGGAGCCGCGATCTATACGCTTTCACTCGCAGTCGCAGGTCTCGAAGCGCTCGGACTGTGGTGGATCATGAAGACCTTCGCCGGCTGGCGGATGCTGCCTGTCCAAACAACCTACGGAGGCTTCTACTATTCGATCGCAGCGTCCGCGCTGATCTTCGGTACTTTGTGGGCCCTGTACGAGCAAGTCGGCCGATCGATTCGTCTACAAAACCTGGGCGTGGGCGCGCTCTCAGTTTGGACCGTGCTGATGCTCGCCATGAGAGTCAGCGTTCCGGACGGCACTTTCGCTCTC
>DATNLS010000332.1:0-2646 GCA_035602775.1 Candidatus Acidiferrales bacterium
CTTCGATCCCTTGCGGCGCAAGGGTATCGCTCAGTAGAACGCGGAAGGTTTCCGCCATGTTGGTTTCAGATGCTCCGTGCCAGGCGCGCCTGAACGGCGGCGACGCCTGCGCCAAGTTGAATGTTTGCGCCGATCTGCTTGAGGCCCAGCTCGAGCGCGCTGACCGCGATTAGTGTGTCGAAGGGGCTCAGATGACCCATGTGCCCGATGCGCACGAGCTTGCCCTTCATCTGATCCTGACCGCCTTGCACCGAGACGCCCAGGTTGTCGCGCAGGAACTTGACCAGCTTGCCGCCGTCGAGGCCTTCAGGAACGAGGACGCCGGTGACGCCGGGCGCCGGATTGTCAGGCGCGATCAGTTTGAGTTTCAGGGCGGCTGCCGCGTCGCGAGTAGCCTCGGCCATCAGCGCATGACGCGCGTAAACCTGCGGGAGCCCTTCGGCGTGAATCAGTTCGAGCGATTTGTTGAGGCCGAAGATTAGCGAAACGGCCGCCGTCCATGCGGTGGTGTGCTCGTCGCGCTGCGCCTTCAGCTCCTTGAGCAGATCGAAATAGAAACGCGGCGTCTTGTTGGTCTTCGCGACGTCGATCGCGCGCGCCGACAGCGCGACCATGCCGAGACCCGGCGGGAGCATGAGCGCCTTCTGGCTGCCGGTGACGAACGCGTCGACACCCCATTCGTCCATCTTCTGTTCGAACACGCCGACCGACGTGATGCCATCGACGATCAGCATCGCGCCGCGCTTGCGGCTGACCTCGCCAATCGCCGCCACCGGATGCACCGCGCAGGTGGAAGTCTCGCTCGCCTGCACCAGCACCGCGCGCGACTCGGGATACGCTTTGAACGCCTCCTCGATTTGCGCGGGACGTGCGGCGCGCCCCCATTCGACGCGCACCTCGTGCCCAGACATGCCGAACGTCGCGAGCAGCTTGCCCCATCGCTCGCCGAACTTGCCGCCGTTGACGTAGATCGCATGATCGCCAGGCTGGAGCAGATTGATCACCGCCGCTTCCATCGCGCCCGTGCCAGTGGACGCGAGCAGAATGACTTCGCCCGACGTGCCGTACAGCGGCTTCATCCGATCGCGTGCTTGATCGAGTGCGGAACTGAACTCGGGCGTGCGATGGTGAATGATCGGACGCGCCATCTCGAGCAAAACCTCGGGCGGCACCGGCGCCGGCCCGGGCGTGAAAAGATATTTTTTCATTTGCGGCATTTTCAATTATTGAAAGGGCGTAGCGGACTCGCGATTCCCAAAAACGAAATACTGAAAAACCAAAAAAAAGGCTGGTACCCGCGCTTGCGGATCGCCAGTCCCCGATTCGTCCCGGCGTTGCCGGGTCACGTCCTCATCATTTGGGATAACGGAGCCGATGGGCAGAGTCAAGGCGACCCGCGACTCGCGACGGTTTCGAGCGCGCGTTGTAATGGCGTTGCGGCAATTGTTAAAGGTGATCACGTTCCGATGCCGATCGAATGCGAAATCCGCGATGGCTCCCTCGTCTGGATCAAAAATCCGATCACCGGCGTGATTTCATACGTTGTCGATGTTCGCGGCAAGAGCTTCGCGTTCACGCTCGGCGGGCGCGAGGATGCCGTTCTGGAGACCGCGCAACTGAGTCCTGAAACAATTCGTCACGCGACCGAGTCGTGCCCCTTTTGTCCCGGCAACGAGAGCATGACGACGCGCGAGCTGTTCAGGATGACGCGCGATGAAATCCCGGAATGGACCGGCGGCGCGAAATCCGCTGACGGCGCGGGATGGGTGGTGCGCGTGATCAACAATCTCTTCCCGCGAATTCCCGCGGAGCTGACCGGAAATCGCAACGAGTCGTACATCGTCATCGAAGACCCGCGGCACTTTATCGACGCGCCGCATTCGTCCGCCGATTTGATGTTCACCGGCGCGCTGGGCGGCGAGCATTTCCTTTACCTGATGCAAGCCGACGCGCGCGTGATGCGCCTCGCGCTGGAGAATCCCGACGTTTGCTCGGTCGTGATCCGCAAGAACCAGGGGCGCGAGTCGGGCGCGTCGCAGCCGCATCTGCATCAGCAGATAATTGGATCGCCAGAGCCGTTTCCGGCCGTGCTCGCGGAGGCGCGCGCAGAGCGCGAAAATCCGCACCTGTGGCACGAGCTCGTCGCGCTGATGGAGCGCCTCGGGCTGGTGATCGATCGCGGTGATGCGGTCGTCAGCTACGCAAGCCCGATTGGGATGTTCCCGCGCAGCTACGAGGTCGTGATGCCCGACAATCGAGGACTGTTGTCGGAGCTGGCGCCGGAGCAGATGCGGCAGTTCGCAAATGCGATCTATCGTATCCTGATGATCCTCGGGCCGCTGCCGCTCGACTACGAAATTCACCAGGGCGAGGGCCTGCCGCTGCACGCGCACATCAACGCGCGGCTATATCCATATTCAAATGTTGCGGGAACTTTGAACCTGCCGGGCACGCTGCTGCAGAGCGCCGCCGCGATCCGCAACGCGCTAGGGCGGCGTCCACCTCACACCTAGCCCCACTGGCGTCCCCTTCTGGCGAGGGGAACGAGCCAGCGCGAAACGGAGGCTTCGCTTGTCATCCTGACGAAGCGAGCAACGCGAGCGGCAGGAAGGATCTCGGACAGCTTCGCGTCAGCGAAGCCGGTAC
>DATNLS010000088.1:0-9755 GCA_035602775.1 Candidatus Acidiferrales bacterium
CCGCAATGACAACGACCACCGACCCGCCGATGAAGAAAACGAGCGGCGACGCCAGGTATGCGCCGGCAAAAATCGCGGCGCCGGATGCGATCGCGATTGCGAGCGTATAGAAAATCGCGTGCTGCAACGCCAGCGAGTTCAGTCGCGTGCGAACCGAGCCGACCCGGCCCAGGATTTGCCCGAGTTTCCCGTCAACTCGCTTGTCTTGTGAGAAAAACGACATCAGCAGGCGCCAAGCGCGTGAATCGAGAATAGTTTAGCCCCGTCAGCCAAGCAACGATGAATCTCGCGAGTCTTCTTAATACTGGGTGCAGGGGTCACCCCTGCCGAAGGAAGCGTGAAACCCACCGCGGGTTTCACATTCAATCAAGTTCCCCTCGTACGTACGAGTCACCGCGAGTGAACGACCCCGATCCGCGGGCACATCGCCTCTATCTTGCATCTCGAGCACCAGGGCGACGTCGGATGGCAAATCGTCTGCCCGAACGCGACGAGGATCCCATTGTATTCCTGCCAATGCCGCGACGGCAGCACTGCGCGCAGCGCAATCTCGGTCTTGTCGGGCGTCGTGGTGCGCACCAGGCCCCATCGATTCGAGATGCGATGCACGTGAGTATCGACACAGATGCCCGGCTTGGCGTACGCCTCGGTCACGACCAGGTTCGCGGTCTTGCGCCCGACGCCTTTGAGCGTCAGCAGCGCGTCGATCTCGTCGGGCACTCGTCCGTCGAATTTTTCGATCAGGTCGCGGCAGATTCCGCGGATGACGCGCGCCTTGGTGCGATAGAATCCCACCGGATAGATGAGCCGCTCGACCGTCTTCGGTGTCAGCGCCAGCATCGCGTCGGGCGTATGCGCCCGCGCGAACAATCGAATCGACGCCGTCGCCGTAGTCGCATCCTTGGTGCGCAGACTCAGGATGCACGAAATAAGCGTGCGGAACGGATCGCGATGCTGCACCGCGATGAAGCCGACGATCGGCGCATTCCATCCCGGCGCCTCGCGCCTCAGCACTCGCAGCACGCGACTGACCCCGCGCGCATCGAGCGCCGCCCGCCGCAGTGTTTCAATTTTCTTGCGCGATGCCATCTTCGGCCCTGAGCCCATCTATCACGCCCGCGCGGTTGTGTAGTATCTCCAACTCGTTGTCAGCAGTCTTGCGAAAATCGCGATCGCCAAAAATGGGGGAACGCTGATGGCGAGGGTTTCGGTTCCGACCGCCAGAGCTTCTGTACTCGACACTCCCGAGGGCTTGGTGATTGACCTTCCCGCCTCGAAAAACTGGGCCCTCATTCTTTTCATCGGATTCTGGCTCTGCGGATGGGCCCTCGGCGAGTTCTCCGCAATTCATCAGCTCGCGACGGGCAAGACGCCAACGAGCGGCGGAAGTCTCTTTCTCCTCGTATGGCTGGGAGCATGGACGGTCGGCGGCTGTATCGCCATCTCTGTTTGGCTGTGGAATGTGGCGGGCCACGAAATCGTCTCGCTGACTCCCACCAGCCTGGCAATCCGCCGCAGCATGTTGGGCTTCGGCCCATCACGCGAATATGACCTGCCAAGTGTGAAGAATCTTCGAATCAACGCACCCGCCGTCATCAGCCTTTACAATCGAGGATTTTCACCGCAGACGCCTTTTGGAGGGACGATAGCGTTTGACTACGGCTCGAAGACCTTCCGCTTCGGCGGCGGAGTGGACGAAGCGGAAGCCTCGCATCTGGTCGAGCTTCTAAAGTCGCGCTACCCGTTCGACTCGACACCTTAATGACTCTTCAAGGTGCGCGTTGCGACTTAATCCGTTTCACCGCTTCGGGCCTGAGATTCTTGCGCGCCATCTTGAGATCGTAATGCGTCTGCAGGTTAAGCCAGAACTCCGGGCTGTTGCCGAAGTACAATCCCAACCGCAGGGCGGTATCGGCAGTTATCCGGCGACGGTTATGGACGATCTCAGCGATCCGGTTCGGAGAAATACCAATCGCCTTCGCAAGCTGGTTCTGCGACAAGCGGTATTCGGTCAAAAACTCCTCCTTGAGCATCTCGCCGGGAGTGACCGGCGCAAATTCATCCTTCATCGAAACTCTCCTAATGGTAGTCAACTAATCGTACCTCCTCCGCGTCGCCGTTGTGCCATTTGAAAATCACGCGCCATTGTTCGTTCACTCTGATTGAATGGAAGCCCTCCAGCGTACCTCTTAGCTTTTCCAGCCGATTCGACGGCGGCACGTTCAGATCCTCCAGCCGGCTCGCCGCGTTGAGGGCCTCCAGTTTGCGCTTCGCAGGGCGGGCCACCCCCTGGAACTGACGCACGAAACCGTCGGCGAACAGTTCCCTGGTATGCCGATCGCCGAAGGATCGAATCACGATTCGTAAAGAATATACCGTATCCCGGTATACGCTCAATCCCCCGATTTCGGCCGTCGACATTCTTCGCACGTTACTTTTCACCCATCGAGCAGTTGACGGCGTGCTCGCGACCGTGTTGCTTCATGGCGTGATTAAAGTCTCCCCGCGGCGCTCGATGACTCGCGCGATTGCCACGTTCTGGATGCTGTCCTGCCTTGCGATTTCCGGCTCCGCAATCGCCGCCTCGCCCGCAGCCACGCCCAACCTGCTGCCGGCTGAGTCGCAGGGGGTGACGCAGGCGCCGCCGCCTCAGCCCATCAATTGGGACCGCGTCACGCAGGAAGCGACTGACCTGCTTTCGAAGTACATCCAGATGAACACCACCAATCCACCCGGCAACGAGCTCGACGCCGCGCGAATGCTGAAAGAGAAATTTCTCACCGACGGGATTCCCGCCACGACTTGGGAGCCGCAGCATGGCCGCGGAATCGTCGCGGCACGCTTGCGCGGGATCGGCAAGCACAACAAGTCGATCATCCTGCTGAGTCATATGGACGTGGTGCCGGCCAATCCCAAGGAGTGGCAGGTGCCGCCGTTTTCAGGACTCGTCAAGAACGGGGAAATCTGGGGCCGCGGCTCAATCGACGACAAGGGTCCCGGCGTGATCGAGCTGATGGCGATGCTGGCGATCAAGCGCGCCGGCATCCTGCTCAATCGCGACGTGCTGTTTATCGCCACTGGCGACGAGGAGGAAGGCGGCAAGAACGGCGCGGGATGGTTCGTCGATCACGAGGCCAACGTCTTCGCCGACGCCGGCTATCTGCTCAACGAAGGTGGCGGCATACGCGCGCTGTCCGACAACAAGCGCAAGGTTTACGTAGTGTCCGTCACCGAGAAGACTCCGCTATGGCTACGGCTCACGGCCAGTGGCCCGGCCGGGCACGCGTCCATTCCGCCGGCGGAAACCGCGGTCACGCGGCTGGTTCGCGCGCTGGACAGATTGAGCCAGTACGACACGCCGATCCATGTCATCGGGCCGGTGCAGGACTACTATCATACGATGGCCGAGCTCGATCATGGCCCCAGGCAGCAGCTCGATCTCGACGCCGCGCTGAAGGATCCGGAGTTTCTCAAGCAGTTTATTTCCGATCCCGCCCAGAATGCGTCGGTGCGCGATACGATTACGCCCACCGTGCTCTCCGCCAGCCAGAAGACCAATGTGATTTCCGAAACGGCGTATGCCGAAATCGATTGCCGGCTGCTGCCGGGCAGCGATCCCAAGACCGTCATGACCGACATCAAAAAAGCGATCGGTGACGACACGATCAAGATCGATGTCATCCTGAACTTTCCGCCGATTTCGTCGCCCTCACGCTCGCCCCTGATGACCGCGATTGGTACTCTGGCCAGGGAGCACGATCAGGCCGCCGTCGTGCCGTCGATGATCATCGAGTTCACCGACAGCCATTACTTTCGCCAGAAGAAGATCGTCTCCTACGGCTTCATCCCGATCGAAGTTCTCCCGTCCGAAGGCAAAGGCATCCACGGCATCAACGAACGCATCGGCGTGAAGGAGCTTGCCGACGGAATTCAGCGGATGGTCGATTTGCTCAAGATTTTCGGGGGCCAGAATTAGGTGAGGCGATGATTCGAGCCGGCGTCGGTTTTTCCAGTGCGCGCAATCCGCGCAGCGCCGCCGGTGAGGCGACCGCCGCCGCGCTCGCACAGGCCGGGCTTGGCCGCGCCACCGGAGCGCTCTGTTTCGCGACGCCGGCCTACGGCGCCGCGTATCCGATGATCCTGCGCGCGGTGGCTTCTGAAGCGGGCACGCGCGAAGTCGCCGGATGCTCGAGCATGGGCGTTATCGCGGGCGAGACCGAAATCGAATCCGGCCATGCGCTCGCAGTGCTGGTATTCGGCGGCGAGGATATTCACGCGACCCGATTCTTCGTGCCTACTCTTCGCGGCCGCGCGGCCGGCGTTGCGACTGACGTAGCCGCCGCGGTGCGGCCGAAGCTCGACAAATCGAACCTGCTGATCCTTTTCGCCGATACTTACAACTTCGAAGCCGACGCGACGCTCGCGGCTCTCGCGAGCGAGTTGCCCGGCGTGCCGATTGCCGGCGGCGGCGCAAGCGAGGACGGCTCGATTGGTGAGACGTTTGTCTTCTGCGGCGACACGATCAGCTCGAACGCCGTATCCGGGATGCTGCTCTCGGGAGACTTCGAACTCACGCTGGCGAACACTATCGCATGCGGGCTTATCGGCACGGCGCATCGCGTGACCGCCGCGCGCGACAACATCATACTCGAGCTCGACGGCCGTCCGGCCTACGAAGTCTTCGCCGAGGCCGCCGGACCGCTGGCCGCCGATCTCCGCCGCGCGCTCGCCTACGTCTTCGTTGCGATTCCGGTGTACGAGAACGCGACCACGATCGAGCGCGGGCAATTTGTCGTCCGCAATATCGTCGGCGCCAGCGAGGAGCATGGCGTAGTCGCTGTCTCGTTCCAGCCCAAGGTGGGCGACACGGTCGGTTTCGTGCTGCGCGACGCCGAGCGCTCGCGCCAGGACTTGAAGGCGACGCTCGACGATTTGAACGATCGTCTCAACGCACCGCCCGCGTTCGGTCTGTACTTCAATTGCATCTCGCGCGGCAATGGCCTCTACAACATCCCGGGTCACGATTCGGCCTACATCAGGCGCGCGCTCGGCCCGGTGCCCATCGCCGGCTTCTTCACCGGTTTCGAAATCGGCGCGCTCGCCGATCAAACCTCCCTGCTCCAATACTCAGGCGTCCTCGTGCTGATCTCAGGGAAAAAATCACGAGCATAGACTTGCGGTGGCTCCGCCGCCTGATTCCCTCCTCCAATCTGACTCCCTCCTCCAATGTTGGAGGAGGGTTAGGGTGGAGGGCAACTGTGCGGCGCGATTGTCTGCGGCGCAGCACATTCTGGCCTCCCCCAACGAACTTGGTAGGCAAAGATCAAACATCACCGCAGCTTGCGCGTCACCAGCATCGCGATTCGATACGCGAAATACAGCTCGCCGTCGATTCGCGACGGACGCGCGCCGCTTAGATCTTCCGCCGCATCCCGCTCTACCATCGCGAACGCTTTCGCCGCGCGCTCCGGCGACGTATGTGCCGCTTTAATCCATTGCGAAACCGGAGTGCGGTAGCCGTGCGAGGTGAACCTCACTATCTCCAGACCGGCCGCGCCCATCATCCGGACCAGTTCGCTCATCGCGAGCGCGCTGGTATGCGAGGTGTCGCGCAACCGCTCGAACTCATTGTAATAAGCCGCGCGCTCGGGCTGTTCGCTCGCAATCAAATCCTCAATCGCCACCAGACCGTCAGCCCTACACACTCGCGCCATCTCGGCGATCACCTTCTCCGGCGCCGCGAAATGATGAATCGCGAACCGGCACACGACGACATCGAACTCGCCATCGTCGAACGGCAGCCGCGACTCGACATCGCCCTTCTGAAAGCTGACGTTGGTGATCCCGCGCTCAGCGCGCATCTGCTCGGCGATCTTGAGCGGCGCGTCGGTCAGGTCGATGCCGACGACTTCGCGAGAGACCGCCGCAAACGCCATCGCGACATGGCCTGGCCCGGTCGCGACTTCCAGCACGCGCGCATCGGCGGGCGGGGCGACAATCTCGACCAGCTTGCGCAGATGCTCCGCGTCGCGAATTGCGGGCGCCTTCGCGTAATCATTCGCCTGCCGGGTGAATTCTTCGCGGACGAGATCTTTGTGTTCCATGTTTGAGCGATCCGGTGACCATTGTCGCGGTTCCCGCGCGCGAATCAAGCGACGCATCCTCGCCGTCGCGCCCTTCCCGGCGCTTGCGCGGCTGAAAGCCTTAATGGTACCTGAAACATGGATCTGAGCGGTTTCAAGCCGCAGGATTCCTATCGATAAAACGGAGGATCGCAAGTTGGATTTCGGATTTTCTGAAGAACAAGAGATGCTTCGGGACGCGGCCAAGCGCTTTCTGGCCGACAACTGCCCGACCAAGTTTGTCCGCCAGATGATGGCGGACCCGACCGCACACGACGCCGCCTTCTGGAAGAAACTGGTCGAACTCGGATGGCCGGGTTTGCTCATTCCCGAAAGTTACGGCGGCCAGGGCGGCAGCTTTCTCGACATGACGGTGATCGTCGAAGAAGCGGGCAAGGCGCTCGTGCCGGGACCCTTCTTCACCTCCGCGCTGCTCGCGGCGCCACTGCTTATCGAAGGCGGCTCAGACGAGCAGAAGAAAGAACTGCTGCCGAGCATGGCGAAGGGCGAGTTTATCGGCACCGTCGCGATCGCCGAAGCCGCCGGCCGTTTTGACGCCGAAGGTATCCAGCTCAAGGCGACCAAGGCTGGCAACGAATACACGATCACCGGTGAGAAGTTTTTCGTGCCTGACGCGCACGTGGCCAACGGGATGGCGGTCGCGGTCCGCACCGGCGGAAGTGGCGAGAAAGGAATCACGATCCTCGCGATGAACGCCAAGGCACCCGGCATCACGATCACTCAGCTCAAGACAGTCGATATGACGCGACGGCTGTGCCACGTGAAATTCGATAATGTGAAAACTTCGGAGCTCGTCGGCAAGGAAGGCGAGGGATGGCCGATTCTGCGCCGCACGCTCGACATCGCAACCGCCGGGCTGGCGGCCGAGATGGTCGGCACGGCGCAGCGCGCGCTCGACATGTCGGTCGAGTACGCCAAGACGCGCGTGCAGTTCGGCAAGCCGATCGGATCGTTCCAGGCGGTCAAGCACAAGTGCGTCGACATGATGGTCGCGGTCGAGAACTCTCGCTCGCTGACCTACTACGCGTGCTGGACGGTCGATACCAAGGGCGCCGAAGCGGCAACGGCGGTGCCGATGGCGAAGGCGTATGCGTCGGACATGGCGAAGAACGTCACGTCGGAAGCAATCCAGGTTCACGGCGGCATCGGATTCACCTGGGAGCACGACATGCACCTGTTCCATCGCCGCGCGCTGGCGGGCGAAGCAAACTTCGGCAACGCGCCGGTGCATCGCGAGACAGTCGCAAAGTCCCTGCTGGGCTGATCGCGCCGTTATATTTATCGGTAGAGGGCCGCGGGTTCATCGCTCGCGGCCTTCTTTTTTCCGATGGGCTGCTTTAGGGGATGGGTTCTGATCTCCGTGCGTACCGCCAAGCTCAGTCCCAATTTTTCAGCATCGGCCAGATCTGCTCCAGCGTGCGCCCTCCTTTAGGTTGCGTGCACAGATAGATCGTAAAGTGCTCGGCAGCCATTGCGTAGGGATTGCCTACTTCGGCCTTCGGTTCGACCTTTGCGAAAGCTCGTTCCAGTCGCTCACGAGGTGCGCCGAGCACGATGATGCTTTCGCCGGTGTAGTTTCTTGGGCCCCAATACCAGTAGTTGACGTGGCCGCTGATCGCTTTCGGCAAGTCGAGCGCAGGCCCGTAGAAATCTATTGCTCCTGCTTCTCCGTAGTTGCTCCCGAAGATCGCCGTCCTAGCCTTTTGATCAGGGGGTAAATCGTTGTAGACCTTTGCGGTTGCCGTGACCATCTCGGGCCATCCGAACCGATCGGCGAGGAACTGGGGCAGGTCGCTCGCCTTGCGATTCTCGAACTTTGGTTCTGAGAATCCCATGAATCGCGTGTAGGCCACGTATGCCCGGGGAGGGAGCAGCGGCAGCGTGTTAAGTCCGATGATTGCGCCCGTCACCGCAACGACAGCGAGGTAGGCTGGTCTCAGCCATCCGCGTCCAGGTTGCGCGGTCCACCTTTCGATAGCTACAGATCCTGCGGCTATCAGCATTGGATAAGCGGGTGCCAGGTAATAGAATCGCCCCTCGGTGAGCAGCAGTAGAAGCAGCGACAGCACGTATGCGTAGCCAAGCGCGCGGTACCGCCTGCTGGCGTCGCTGAACAGAAATGCATACAACCCGCACAGCCAGATCGGAGCAGCTAGAGGTTGCATGCCGAGGAGTTGCCACCCAATGAACCCGAGCGGACCGATCGCTACGTTGCGACCGCTGCGCTTGATGTTCGCCAGCATCTCGAGATGAGGAAAATGATGCTGGATCTGCCAAATCAGATTTGGGAGGAAAATCGCGAATGCGATCAGGCCGCCGAAGAAGAGCCATCGGTTCGCCATCAGCCGGCGTTCCCGCGTCAGCATCAGGCCTGCAATCATCGCAAAGCCGAACAGGAGCATCGTGTCCTTGTTTTCCAAGCCGATTCCCGCGAGTACGCCGAACCACAGCCACAGTCTGGCATCGCCGGTCTGAACCATCCGGATCAAAATGAGCGCACATCCCATCCACAGCAGCGGCTCGATCGAATTCATCGACAAATAGCTGCCAAAGCTGAGGTTGAACGGAGCAAGCAGCACGGCAAGTGCGGCGAGAGCCTGAGCGAATCGTCCGCCGCCGAGTCGGCGTACAATCGCCCCCGTCAGAATCACCAGTCCGGCTACAGCTATGGTCGGAATGATCCGGATCGCGAGCAGCGAATCGCCGAACAACGCGTGCGCCGCCCACGCCTGCACTGCCGTCAGAGGAGGCATATCGACATAGCCCCAGCTCAGATGCTGCCCGCACGCCATGAAATAAAGCTCATCGATGAAAAATCCGTAGCCGCCCGGGTTGGACAGATGAATCGGGAATTCCAGGCTGGCGAGATAAGCGACGATCGCTGGACCCGAGACGAACCAGTTCGGGCGTGGTGCCGCGCTGCTTGAGACCTGCTCGCGTATTGCTGTCGCCACTATGATCCTGCTAACGCGGCGACCCGCAAGTATCAACGCCGAAAGTTCACTGCATGCAGGAATTATCTATCAGTGACACGGAGCCCTAGCGGATTTTCGCGGCGGGGTCGACCCAGTCGCGCGCGAGCCGCTCGATCCATTCGGCAATCTGCGACTCGTCTTCTGGCGGCATGCTGAGCATCACCAGCTCGTTCACCCCGGCCGCAGCGTAGTGTTTCAAATCGTCAGGGCTGATCTTTTTGGTGTAAGGGCACACGTTGATTTCGACTTCGCTCGGGTCGCGGCCGCTGGCTTTCAGCATCGCGCGCAGTTTGTCCGCCAGCGGCGCGGCGTCGCCGGGACCGACATTGAAGCCGAACCATCCGCTGCCCATGTCCGCGGTGCGCTTCAGCGCTGGCGTGCTCTCGCCGCCAAAGATTATCGGCAGCTTGCTGCGTCGCTCCGGCTTGGGGAAACTCATCGCCGCATCAAAATTCACGAATTCGCCGTGAAAGCTCGCCTCGTCCACCGACCACAGCAGCCGCATCACTTCGATATATTCGCGGGTCCGCTGCGCGCGCCGCTCGAACGGGATTCCAAGCGCCGCAAATTCTTCCGCCGACCATCCGATTCCCACGCCCAGCGCGAAGCGTCCGCCGGCCAGCCGGTCCAGGCTCGC
>DATNLS010000084.1:0-5888 GCA_035602775.1 Candidatus Acidiferrales bacterium
TCGATGACGGGTGCGTACAATACCTACCGGGACTTCCGCAGCGATAAGTTCCACGGCGTTGATTTCAGCCTCCGTCATAATTCCGGCGTCGCGATCATGCAGGAGCTCGGCTATTCGCCCAAGCCAATACGCGACTTCGGATATCCGGGAACCTACAAGCTCGGCGGGCTCTATGATTCCGAGCCACGGCTGCAATTCAAGACCGGTCAGATGCGCGGCGGAACCTGGCAAATGTATGTAACCGGCCAGCAGCGACTCCTTCGCCGGCCCGACGGCGCAACCAATCCTCATCAAGGTTTGTGGTCATTCCTCGCCTTCTCATATGCGCCGCCAAAGATGAACACGGATGAATATTTCTGGGATGCGGGGCTGCTGTACTTCGGGCTGATTCCGCACCGACCCTACGACGAGTTGGGCCTGTTCGGAATCTGGGGGCAATTTTCAAGCGATCTGCGGGACGCTCAGCGCGCCGCTGACCAACCAACGCAGACGCATGAAGCGATCATCGAGGCCAACTACATGTACAACGTGACCCCCTCGCTGACCGTGCAACCGGATATACAAGGCGTGTTCCGGCCTAATGGAACCGGCCTGATCAGCGACACGTTGGTTCTCGCCGTGCAAGTGACAATTGCCCTTTAGGAGAACCGAATAGGCGCGCGCTGTCGATTGATCTGCGCGGCGCGCTGGACGGTTCACCGCGCGAGGAATATTTTCCTTTACCGTGATCAATGAAATCGAACAGGTTGCGCTCCGCGCCGCGCGTGCCGCCGGCAGAATTCATCTCAAACGACTCAGCCGAATCACCATCAATCGCAAGTCGAACTCGATCGATCTCGTCACCGAAGCCGACCGCGAATCGGAAGCCGCGATCATCGACGTAATCCATCGAGCCTTTCCCACTCACGCGGTCCTCGCGGAGGAAAGTGGCGCCAGCGCGCATCAGAGCGACCATCGATGGATCATCGATCCGCTCGACGGCACCACCAACTTCGCGCACGGCTATCCGCAATTCTGCGTGTCGATCGCGTACGAGCGGCGCGGCCGCGTGCAGTTCGGCGTCGTGTTCGACGCGCTCAAGAAGGAATGCTTCGTCGCGCATCGCGGACAGGGCGTGCGCCTAAACGGCAAACCGATTCGTGTCAGCGCAACGCCGAATCTGTGCTCCGCCCTGCTCTGCACCGGATTCGCTTACGACCGCCGCGAGCGCCGGCGCTTCTACATGTGCTTCTGGGAGGAACTCATGACGCGAACCCAGGGCATCCGCCGCACCGGATCGGCGGCGCTCGATCTCGCCTACGTCGCCGCGGGACGCACCGATGGATTCTGGGAGTTCGGCCTGCGTGCATGGGACGTGGCGGCCGGCGCATTGCTGGTCGAGGAAGCGCGGGGCCGCGTGACTAACATGGACGGGTCCCAGCTCGACCTGGGCGGCGCGAACATCGTGGCGACCAACGGCCGGCTGCACGATGAGCTGGTCGAAACGATCGCGCAGACGCGGCCCGAGGCCGACCGCCGCCACGCCGAGATGCTGCGCGAAACCAAGGCCTCGGCTTAGACATGGCTCAAGCAAACATCCAGATTCGGCGCGCGACTCGCGAGGACACCGACGTTCTCGGCGACATTTGTTATCGCGCGTTCTGCACGGTCGCCGATCAGCATAATTTTCCGCACGAGTTTCCCGCGCCCGAGGCTGCTCTCGGCGTCGTCCGCAGCATGATTAGCGATCCAGGCCACTACGGGATCGTCGCCGAGCTGAACGGACGCATCGCCGGCAGCAACTTCATGGACGAGCGCTCGACGATTGCGGGTATCGGTCCGATCAGCGTCGATCCCGACGTGCAAAACAGCGGCGCCGGCCGCGCGATGATGCAGCACATGCTCGAGCGCGTCGCGGCGAATCGATTGCCCGGCGTCCGGCTGGTGCAGACCGCCTACCACAATCGATCGCTCAGCCTCTATGCCAAGCTCGGCTTCGAAATCCGCGAGCCGCTGTCCGTGATGATTGGACCGCCGATCAAAGAGTCAGTCGCGGGTTACAAAGTTCGCACCGCCACCGACGCGGACCTCGACGCATGCAACCAGCTCTGCGCCCTGGTGCACGGACACGATCGCGCAGGCGAACTGCGTGGCGCTATCGAAGGCGGGATCGCCGCCGTCGTCGAGCATCTCGGGCGCATCACCGGCTACGCGAGCGGAATCGGATACGCCGGTCATGTCGTCGGCGAGTCGAACGAGGAATTGAAGGCGCTGATCTCAGCGGCGCCGGAATTTCTCGGCTGCGGTCCTCTGATACCGTCGCGCAACGGCGATCTGCTCCGATGGTGCTACAGCAAGGGCCTGCGCCTGATGCAGCAGATGACGCTGATGAGCGTCGGCCTCTACAACGAACCGCGCTTCCCGTTCATCCCGTCGATTCTGTACTGACTAGCGGCGCGCGATGAACATGCCGGTGTCCTTGGTCATGCGGATTTCGCCGTGCACAGCGATTTCGTTCTCGACGTGCGTGCGTAGTGCGGCGATCTGTTCGTCGGTGATCCTCGTGCGTACGCGCATCGAGCAGATGTAGTCCATCAGCGGCCCGGCTTCGGTAATCGCCAGCGAGTCGGGGTAGCGTTCCAGCTTCACTTCGCTGAAGGCATGGCGCATGTAAGCGTCGCCGCTCTCGAGGCCGAATTTCGCAGCCGAGCCCGTCATTCGTTGAATCGAGAAGAACCGCGCCGCAAGGTCGTCCATCTCGCGCATACTCGCGAGTCCCATCGTCGCCGCGTAACAGAAGCCCGACGGCTTGAGCACGCGCCGAACCTCGTCGAGCGCGCGCGGAATGTCAGGCACGTGGTAGAGCATATGATTCGCGATGACCGAATCGAACGACTCGTCGCGAAATGGGATCGCCTGCGCGTCGGCCTGAGCGTAGGTGAACGAGCGGCCCAGTTGCGCGAGGTTGCCGTGCGCCTCGCTCAGCATCCCGGCGGACATGTCGGTGAGAATCACGCGCCATCCACGTGGAGCCTGCGCGAAGCCGCGCCACAGGAGGCCGGTGCCGCAGCCAAGCTCGAGCACGCGCGCGTTTTCAGGAATCTGAATTCGATCGAACATCCAGCGGAAAAATCCGTAGCGATTGGTGCTGAAGCGCTGATGCAGCCGGATGCGCGCCGAGAGATTTGACCCGTCCTTGTATTGCTCACGCAGTATCCGCGCGGAATCGATGCCGGTGTCGGTCGCCATGGCAACTATGTTGCCGCGCGCTCGACGCGTCGATCAACAAGCTCGCGCCTTGTCCGCAGCGTATCGCTGATATAGTTCTGTCGATTGACGCCGCGCTCGCCCCGGTAGTGAAAAGGACATCACGGAGGTCTCCGGAACCTCAGGTCCGGGTTCGATTCCCGGCCGGGGCACACAAAAATCCGAACAGCGCGCTGACTGACCCACTCAGAGCGCAGGTACCACCGCGCTTTTCTTGGTTGGTCCAGCAACGCGTTTGCGTCCTTCAGGTCGGCGGGCTAGCCGACGGCGAACTTGAGTATCGCTGAGAACATCTCAGGGTGTCGCGCGAGCGCTGCGATTACCGACCTGTGAAGCGCGGGACGGCGCGCAAAGGCGAGCATGGTCCTGGTTACCAACGCGTAGCGTCGGAACCGCCGCGCGGATTCGTGCTGGTACGCGAGCAGCGTCTCGCGCGTCCCGCCTGACTCAAGCACGACGGGGAGTATCCTGCCAAGAGTGAGTGCCGAGACGAATGCGAGTGAAAGCCCTTCTCCCGTGATCGCATCGATATAACCCGCCGCATCGCCTACCAGCGCAAAGCGGTCTGCGATTCGCGACCGCACTGAACATGCCATTGGGCCCGCGCCCAAGGGACGGGAATCCGCCACCGCTCCCACCAGGCGCGCCGAAATGGACGGGAATCGCTGGAGGAGTTGGTCAATCGAAACGCATTCCCGCGACAGTTTCGCGTCGTCCCACAGGAACACGACACCTACTTGTTCGGGACCGACCGGAGTGACATAGGCCTCAACCCCACCGGTCAGGTGCACTTCGACAAAGCAGCTCCACGGCCTGACCCGAAAATGCTGGCGTATCCCGAATCGTCGCTGTCCGCTAGAGGCCGTTTGCAATCCGGCCATTGTGCGCAGGCGCGAATGGAGGCCGTCGGCGGCAACAAGGAATCGGGACCGCACTGGTCCCGCATCCGTCTCTACAACGACGTGGTCCGGCTCGACACGATAGCCGAGCACGCTGGCACGCTGGCGAATTTCCGCGCCGAGTCTTTGGGCGCGAGCCGTCATGGCGGCAGTCAGCTCGACTCGTCTGACGCCCAGGGCGCCTGGTGAGGGCAGTCGGGCGTCGGCCGGCGCGGCACCCGCTCGTTTGAATCTAACCCCGTCAATCGACGCGCGATGCGCGGGATCGATCAAATCCAGCACGCCCATTCGGTCGAGCGCCAACACCGCGGGCGGCATCAGGCATTCGCCGCAAGCCTTGTCAGGCGGAGAGGCGCCGCGCTCGAGTACGAGCGCGCTCAAACCGTGGAGTCGGGCTGCTATTGCAACGGCGAGTCCAGCTGGTCCACCGCCGGCGATAAGCACATCGCAGTCGAGAGCCGAAGTCATCGTTAGTAGAACGCACGGGGAGGACGATTGGTTGCGAACGCGAGCAGTGTGCGCCCGCCTGAACCCCGCAGCTCCGGTCAATGCGGATAATTGTTTTGATTGCCATCGTGCTCATCACTCCATACTTCTTTTTTGTATCGTCAATGCGCGGGTATCGCAGTCTGCGAAGCCCACTTGAGGAGCACTTGCTTTTCGTCGTCGGTCAGGCGCGCGGAGTGATCGAGCGCCGTGTAGTCTCCCGGCGGCATCGAACCGCCATTGACGGAATTTTCTATGTTCTTCAGCACTTCCGATTTTTTCTGCGCGTCGTAAGTTTGCCAATCGGAAAAATTCAAAACTCCGCGCGCGGAGTTGGCAGCAAGGTACGTCGGCGAAACGGCCGCATACCACGGCGCGCTGCCGCCGGTCGAATGGCACTCGTAACACGACTTCCGAAGGATCGCGTTCACCTGTGAGTCGCTACTGACTGCGTTGGTAGAACCAGGAACTGTAGCCTCGGGTGCGGTCGCCTGCTGAGAGCTTGAACAGGCCGCGATCGCGATAGCAAGAGTCACAAGCCACGCTCTCGGTAGGAGAGTCTTCGGCAACTTTCTCAATATCCTTCGCATGCAATCCGGACAACGCGCCGACCAACCCCACTCATAGGCCTGGTACCACCTCGGCGGCGAGCAATTCCATCTGTTCGACGTGGTCGTAAACCGGATCGAGCAAGAGTTGCTGCGCGCCTGCGCGAACCAGTTCTCCCAGCTTGTCGACGCATTCGGCGCGGCTGCCGAAAATTGAAACCCGCGGCGCCATGTCCGGAAATTTGTAACGCGCGCCAAACCATTGACGCAGGCGCTGCTCAGCGCGATCTCGATTGTCGTCAACGGCGATGTACACGCGCTTGGAGATCGAAAACGTCGCGGGATCGCGCTTGGCCTCCTCCAGCAGCCGGCGGATCCATTCCATATGCTGGACGAATTCCGCCGACGATGACGACCCTGGTCCCATCCATCCGTCGGCCAGGCGCGCTGCACGTTTCAATCCGAGCTCGGTCCGCGCGCCAAACCACAGCGGAGGATGAGGCTTCTGCGCCGGCTTCGGCTCCATCGGAACGTCGGTGAAATTCCAGAAATCGCCGCTAACGGAAGCCTTGGGCTCGGTCCACAATGCCTTCATTACTTTGAGCCCTTCGACGAACCGGCGCCCGCGCTGTTCGCGAGGCACTCCGAAAATCTCGTGCGGCGTCGTTGGACCGCCGATACCGACTCCTACGATCAGACGGCCCCGACT
>DATNLS010000268.1:0-2129 GCA_035602775.1 Candidatus Acidiferrales bacterium
TGGTACACCGTCGCCGGCATCGCCGTCGGCGGCTTCGTGTATTACCTCCCGTTCGAAATCTCGGCGCGCATGATGGGCACGCAGAAGGGGCTCGCCATGGTCTATCGCGAGAACGTCGTGCGGTTTTTCCATCCGTTCGACCATCGCGGGCCCATCTACTTGTACGTCTATGTAATTTTCGGGCTGATGGCGCCGTGGTCGGCACTCCTGCCCGCGGCGATGGTAGAAACGCATAGCCTTCGCCGCGCCGGGGCCGAGCCAGCCCACGCGGATCGATTCGCGCTGGTGTATTTCTGGGCGACGTTCATATTTTTCACGCTGTCAGGATCGCGCCGCAGCTACTACATCCTGCCGATTCTTCCCGCAGCGGCGATTCTGGTCGCGAGAACGCTCGCGTATCCGGGCGAGCTACGCTCGATGATCGCCCGCCGCCTGCTGACCCTCGGCTACGCGATCGTCGCGTTCGCCGCCATCGGCGGTATCGTTCTGCTGATTCCCGCCTGGGCGATTCTGCCGAGTCCGTACGACGCGCTGCCGGACTTGCCCGCCAAGCCGGCCTTCATCGTGCTCTGGATCTTGTCGGTAGCTGCGGTCATCTACACGATTCGCAAATTCAGCGCATATCGCGTCGCAATCTCGATGGCCGCGATCGCATATCTCGTGATGACCTACATCTATATCTTCGCGATGCCTGCGGCGGAGGCATACCGCGGTGAAAAACCGTTCGGTTATGCGGTACTGAACAGGATCGGCGGTGCGACCGATCACCTGGTCTTGTTCAAGACGGAGGGGCCGCTGTTCTATCTAAATCCCCCGAAACCGCTACCCGAGTTCGACAAGAAGCAGGACCTGCAGGACTCGATCGCGAAGGGCGACGCCAAATGGATGATCGTCCGCCGCCGCGACATGCCGAAGCTCGACACGCCGACGACGGTCGAGCTTAGTGAACAGTCGTATCCGTGGGAGAACGATTACAATTTCAGAAATAAGGTAGTGCTGGTGCGAATCGGGAATTGATTTTACCTCTCCCCGCGGGAGAGGTCGCGCCGAGGCTTCTAGGTGCGGGTGAGGGCGCCCGCATTCAGCTGGATGCCATCGCCCTCACCCGCCCGCCGACATAAGTGTCGTCGGACGACCTCTCCCGATTTGCGGCTAACGACCTTGGTCGTCAGTCGCGGGAGAGGCAAGAGCCAGATCACAATCGCATCGGCATGACGACGTAGGTGTACTGCTGATCCGTTTCGGTTCTGATTACGCCTGGGCTTACGTCGTCGCTGAGACCTAGTTCCACGGACGCATCTGCGCCTTGCGGGATCACTCCCAGCGCCTGCTGCACATAGGATGCGTTGAATCCGATCGCGAATTCTTCGCTCTTGAAATCGACGTCGAGCGACTCGCTGGCCTCTCCAGTTTCCGGGCTGGTCGATGAGACGGTCAGCGTTCCAGCCGACAGCGCGAATTTGACACCGTGGTATCGCTCGCTCGAGAAAATTGCCGCGCGCTTGATTGCAGCTAAGAGCGGATCGCGTTTGACCGTGATCTTGTACTTCGACTGCTTCGGGATCACCCCGCGGTAATCGGGGAATTCGCCCTCGACCAGGCGCATCGAGACTTCGGTCGCGCCGCGCTTCAAGTATGCGAGCTGGCCTTCGAGGCTGAGCCTCACCTCGGCTTCGCCGCCTTCATCCAGAATTTTGCGCAGCTCCGCGAGTCCCTTTCGCGGAATGATCGCGCCGGTCGTCATCGCGAATCCCGGCACTTCGCGCTCGATCATTGCCAACCGATGCCCGTCGGTCGCGACCATGCGGACTGCTCCCGGTGCGTTGGACTCGACAAACACGCCGCTCAGATTGTAGCGGGCTTCGTCGGGACTGACCGCGAAGATCGTCTTGTCGATCATCTGGGCCAGCACCGCCGCTGGAATCGCCAGTTCTGCCTTGAGCTGTTTTTTCGCGGCACCCGCGTCCTTGCCGGTGCTCTGACTCGGCATCGCGGGGAAGCTGCGCGGATCGAGGCCCATCATTTTGAATTTCGCGCGGCCGCATTTCAGCTCGACCCAATCGCCGTCGAGCGTGGACAGCGCGACTTCATCGCCTTCGGTTTCGCGCACGATTTCAAACAGCTTGCGC
>DATNLS010000060.1:0-8959 GCA_035602775.1 Candidatus Acidiferrales bacterium
GGCGCGGAACCTCTCCCCTAACCCCTCTCCCTTCAGGAGAGGGGGAACCAGATCGGCACCAAACCTCTCCCCGGCCCCGCTCCCTTCAGAGAAGCGAAGATTGGAGTGAAACCCGGTTTCCGCTTCCTTGGGCTTGACAAAACGTCGCGGGCCAAGCGGAATTGCTTTGGTGGGGAGAGGTGCCAGCAGGCCGGCGGTGGCCCGGTATTTTGTACGCGGAATGGTACGGCCGGCGGTGCTGGCCCTGATCGTTCTGCTGGTTGCGCCCGCGGTCATCCTAATGGTCGGGCATTCGCGCCGCGCTAACGCGAGTAACACGATAACCGTCAATTCGCTGCTCGATCCGGGCACCACCGGCGATCATCTGTGCGCCCTGCGCGAGGCGATCTCCAACGCCAACTCGGAGTCCGATACCACCGACGGCGACTGCGCAGCCGGTACCGGCAACGACACGATTGTGTTCAGCCTGAGCGGGATGATTCCGCTCCTGAGCGGACTTCCCGCAGTCGAGCACACACTCGAAATCGACGGCACCGGTCAAACGATCACCATCGATGGTGGTGGCGCGAATCGCGTCTTCCTGAATTTCTCGGGCGCGCTCACGCTCAACAACCTGACGATTGCCAACGGCTTGACGACTGCAGACGGCGGGGGCGTGCTTAACAACAACATTCTGACCGTCACCGACTCCACCTTTGTCGGGAACAGCGCCGCGGCCGGCGGAGCCATCTTCAATGCCGCCGCGGGCACGTTGTCGGTTACCAACTGCACATTTTCAGGCAATGTCTCCGCCAGCGGCGGCGGGATCGACAGTGTCCACGGCGGAACCGTAAACAGCTGTACTTTTTCGAACAACAGCGCCGGCAGTTCGACCTCCGGGGCGGCGGTGCTGGCCGACGACACCACGCTCGAGATCACGAACTCGATTTTGGCGAACAGCACCGGCACCAACTGCGGCACGCAGAACTCCGGCGTCATCGGCAACGGCGGCTTCAATATCTCGGACGATGGTTCGTGCAGCTTCGGGAGCAGCCTAGGCGCAAACGGCGACCCTATCGGCGACGATGTGAGTCCGTTGCTGGCTTCCAGCGGGCTGCAGAACAACGGCGGGTCCACCGAGACGATCGCGTTGCAGGCGGACAGCCCCGCGATCGACGCAGTTCCGATCGCCGATTGCCCGGCGACCGATCAGCGCGGCGACCCGCGCCCCGCTCCGGGCGATAAGAGCGGCGCGTGCGACATCGGCGCGTTCGAATCGGGCGAAGCGTCGCCTACCCCGACGCCCACATCGACGGCCAGCCCTACGCCGACTGCGACCTCGAGCGTCCCGCCGACCCCGACCTCAAGCGCAACTCCGACCGCGACATCAAGCGCCACGCCGACTGCGAGCGCAACGAAGACTGCAACCCCATCGTCGACCACGAGCACATCGCCGACCGTCACGCCAACGGCGACCGCAACTGCGACTGCCACGCCGAGCGCGACCGCTACCGCTACAGCGACCATCACTCCCACGGCCACCGCGACCGCGACCGCGTCGCCAACTGCGACCGCCACGCCGACAAATACCGCAACCGCATCGGCGACCATTACGGTCACTCCGACCGCGTCACCGACGTCCACGCCGTCGGTGAAACTTACTATCGCGCCCACCTCGCTCAACTTCGGGAACGTGAAGACGGGAAGTGCTCCGGTCAAATCGATTACTTTGCATAACAAGGGCAAGACCAACGATTTGCTCACGATCCCGCTGGTCAGCGGACAATTCTTCAGTCTGGCGAGCAACGGCTGCGCGGCGGGAGTGCCAGCCGGCGGAACGTGCAAGATAGGCGTGAGCTTTGCCCCATCAGCCGCGGGCAAGAAATTCACCGGAAATCTGATGTTCACCGATCAATCGAAGAAAAGCACTCACAACATAGCGCTTAAAGGCAAAGCTAAGGGCACGTCCACGCCGCCTCCAAGCCCGACGCCGACGCCGTCGTCGTCCGTAACCGCCACGCCGAGCGGCACCCCGACCGCAACGCCGAGTGCCACCACCAGCGGCAGCGCCACGCCGACCGCGACCGCCACCTCGACCTCTACGACGCCCGCGTCTCCGACCCCGACCTCGACCTCAACCGCGATATATTCGCTCACGAGTATTTCCGAGACGATGTCGGGCTTTGTCAATCTGAATAATCCAAATGCCCTGCCCAACCCGATTGAGACGATGCAGGCGGCGGCGGCCTCGACCGCCTCATTCACCGACAGCGTCAGCGTGAGCGACACGAATGTCGATATCTCGGGGTCGGCGGCGGCCTCACAGACCTCGAACGCCGATGGCTCGACGATTTCAGCGAATGAATCAGCAACCGCCGACTCGGATCTCTCCTTGTGTATGGGTTCAACTCCGATGTGCAGCGCTGAGGACCAGGGTATTACGGAGGTCGAGGTGGATTTCTGCATCGCGTCGGACACGACTTATTCGCTGACCGGTACACTGCAAGCGAGCGCGAGCGAGGATCTCGATAACACCGACGGCGTAGCAGAGGTGAGCATAGAAACGATCGGCGAGACCCCGGTGTTCATTCTCGATCAGCAAGCGAGCAACGGGGAAACGGTTCCGCTGTCGATGAGCCTGCCGTTGCCGGCGGGATGCTACGACATGATCGTCGAGGTGTTTGCCGATGCGCTCCCCACTGGCACCGAGGCGGTAAGCGCGTCGGCAAGCTGCAACGTCCTGCTGAGCCCGTCGCCGTAGCAGCGCACGTCAATGGCTCCAGGAGCGGGCGCAGCTCAGGATGTCGATCTGCGTACCATTCTGGACAGCGTAATATTTGTCCAGGAAGCTTGAATCGATTTGCTTGAGGGCTGGCGGTTCGCGGCGGCGCCATCGGTTGCATGCACCGGGGCCGCCGTTGTAGCCCGCATAGGCGGAGCGTGCCAGGTGGCTCGAGATCAGCACCGGATCGTATTTCGGTTGCGACATGGCCGCGAACTGCATCATGCGCGCGAGGATCTCGCAGCCGGCGCCTGCGTTGTAGAGCACGTCCCACTTGAGGCGATCGATATCGTAGAAGCCGCGCCAGACGTGCTTGTTCACCTGCATCAGGCCGATGTCGCCGGTGGCTGATTCGAGCCATCGGATGCGATCGCCGTCCATCACGAATTGCCGCCAGCAGCTTTCCTGCCACGCGGTGCTGAGCACGAGCGTTATATAGGTGCGTCCGTTATCGGTGTCGAGCGCGTTCATGCCCGACGTGATCTGGGTGAGTTGGTATGCGGCGCTGAGATTGAGCAACAGGGCCATGTCGTGGCGATAGCTGTCGGCATTTTCGTCGCTGATGACTAGGCGGTAGAGGCGGTCGGCAACGTCCTGCAGCCGGTTTATCTGCATCGCGCCGCTGTCTTCGGCCGCGTCGGCCTCGCACGGGGAGAAGAGGCCGAGAAAGCTAAACCCTAACCCTTTCCCGAGCGGAACGGGGAACAATCGCGCGCTGGGGCTTGGCGCCGGCGCTGCGCCGGGAGTGGACGGGGGAATGTTCTCTTCTTCGATTGGGCGGTGGCTCTTGGGCGGTTCGGGGACGGCGAAGAGTTTTTTCATGTCGGGATCTTCGCGGTAGTTGAACTGAAGCGGATCGCCGGTCGCGGTCGGCGCCATGATATGCGCGAGGCGGCGAAGATCGGCCGCCGAGATGCGCATCCCGAGCGCGGGCGCGGCCTGATCGAGCGCAAACAGCGCGTCGCCGGCCGAAATGAACGACATGAACTCGAGCACGCGCGATCCGAGTACCCCGCGTCGCGCCGCCGCGCGGACCGCGTCATGCAATTGCGTCCATTCGTCGATAAATAAAATGCGCACCGGATCGGGCCCGCCCGCGGTCGGATCGTTCAGCGCATTCACCAGCCGGTAGCGGCTGTCGAGCAGGATTTGCAGCAACTGGTTGCGGAACTGCTGGTCGCCGCCCGCGCTGCCCAGCTGCTTGATCGAGAACGCCAGGAATGCGTCCCACTGATCGAGCGAGTCCTGGAATGCCTGGAGCTCGGCGGGCGTGGGCGGCGACGCCGAGCCGGGAAGCGCGGCCGGAGCCGCGACGTCGGGCACCGTCATGACCAGCGTGACGCGGATGCCGTCGTCGAGCGCGACGATGTTCGGCTCGGCGGTGAGACTGGCGATTGCGACGCGGACGCGGTCGGCGGCGTCGGCGGGGATTGAGTCGGTGATCATCGCGGCGAGCTGTTGCACGGCGGGATTGAGATCGTAAGAAAAATCGTCGAGCCGCGGAATCAGGTCGCTCTTGATGAGGTCGAAGCCCTGGCTGACGATCGCCGTCTTCTGGTGGGCGGAATCGAACAGATTCAAATCGGTGAAATGAAATTTGATCTGGGGACCCCGCGCGATGTAGGGGACGCCGAGCGCCTGGACGATGCCGCTCCATTGGACGGCGTTCAAGCATTGCGAGCCCATCGCGACGCCCAGCCCGAGACTGTTGGAGGTTTCCAGTTGCACGGTCGCACTGCCGCCCGCGGTCGCGCGCGCGAACTCAGGATTTTCCGCGTACAGGTACTGGCACTCGCTCGTGCCGTTCCAAAGTTCGGCGCGGCCGCCGGGCGCGGTATAGAGTTGTTGTTTGATGGCCTCGCGCAACGTGAGGTAGTCGATGGTAAGTGGGATGCGGACCTGCGATGCGTGCGCGGGCGCGGGGCGCGCGAGGAAGATTGCGACGGCGACGATTATCCACAACCTGAATGCTGATGCCTTCGATCGAGAGAAGGGGAACAATCGCACGAACGGATCAGATCGGTGGGGGATGTTCATGAATTTGTTATTTTGGTAACGAAGGTGACGCTAGCGCGATGGGTCAGGCGCGCACTAGCGCCACGAGTCAACTATTATGGCAACTCTGTTTGTCCTTGAAAGCCGTTGCAGCCGCCATGATAATTAAATTCGAAGATTCACCGGAAATTTCAGGTAAGCCCGATGAGTACTGAACGTCAGGCAGACTTTTACGAAGCGGAACCACCTCAGGCGTCGCGCGAACTGGCGAAGCTGCGCGCGTCGGGCGAGTACGTGGCGCCGTTCCTGATCGTGCGGCGGCGCGTGATCGACGACGTTTACGACGGCAAGATGACGGTCGATGCGACGCTGATAATCAGGGTCGGCGACGTCGAGGAGACCGAGGCGGCATCAGGCGTCGGCGTGCTGCATGCGCTCGACGTCGCGCTGCGCAAGGCGCTGCTGAAATATTTTCCGTACCTCGAGCCGGTGAAAGTTATAGAAACCTACCAACATGCGACCGGCGCCTCGACCGAGGCGGACGTCGTTTCGGTCAAAAAGTTTGCCGACGGCGACCTGGTGTGGACGACGCTGGCGAAGTCGTCGAACACGATCGAGTCGGCGTTTGTCTCGCTGCTCGACGGCTACGAGTGGCGGATTTTCCAGGAAAACGCGCGGCTGCGCCGGATCAACGCGAATCCAAGGTGGTCGAAGCGCTGAGGCCGCGGCGCAGCTTGGATCCAATGGGCGCGGACGAGAAGGCGGCGGGTGTCGGCAAGGCGTCGGCGGGCAAGCTGGCGATTTTGTACGACGGATCGTGCGAGATGTGCCGCGCGAGTCTCGACGGCATCCGGCAATTCGACAACTCGGGAAACATGGAGCCGCTCGATCTTCATCAGGAAGAAGTGCGTGCGCAATTTCCCGACCTGAAGCTGGAAAATCTGCTCGAGGAGTTGCACGCGGTGGACGAGCGCGGGCGCGTCTATCGCGGGGCGCGGGCGATCAATGAGATTTTGCGGCGGCAGCGCGGGCTCAAGGGTTACCTCGCGTATCTTTGGTACGTTCCGGGGTACGCGTGGATGGCGGACCGGCAGTACAAGCGGATCGCGGCCACGCGCTACCAGCGCGACGATCGCGGCAGATTGAAGGGGCAACCCGTCCACGAAAATTAGATTTACCTCTCCCTTCGGGAAAGGTGGACAGGGAACGGGCGGCTGTAATGGTCGACGCGAAGGAACCTAACCCCTAACCCCTTTCCTCGAAGGAAGGAGAACCGGACGCGAATCGGCCCTCTCGCCTTAACCAGTTCTAACAGGGACGAAGTCCCGCATCTTATCTTTCCGAATACTGGGTGCAGGGGTCACCCCTGCCGAAGGAAGCGTGAAACCCATCGCGGGTTTCACATTCAATTAAGTGATTTACCCTTCCCATTCCGCGCCTTGTCCGGGTCTGCGAGCGCACGCTAAGCTTGATGCCTCCAACTCGTGAAACCATTTTACATCTTCAATTCGCTCAATCGCGCGGTCGAGGAGTTTCAGCCGCTCAATCCTCCCGAGGTCACGCTGTATTCGTGCGGGCCGACGGTCTATCTGCCGCAGCATCTTGGGAATCTGCGCGCGTACGTCTTCGTCGATAGTCTGCGCCGCGCGCTGGAGTTTAACGGCTACCAGGTGCGTCACGTGATGAATGTGACGGACGTCGGGCACATGACCAGCGACGAGGACGCGGGCGAGGACAAAATCGAGAAAACCGCACGGGCCCAAGGCAAATCGCCGCTCGAAGTCGCGAATTACTATCTCGAGCAGTTCCAGCGCGATTGCGCTGCGCTCGGGCTCGAGCCGCCGCATGTGTGGTCGCGGGCGACCGATCACGTCGGCGACATGATCGCGCTCACCAAAAGAATCGTCGACGCGGGCGTCGCCTACGTCACAAAGAGCGGCGTGTATTTCGACGTCGAGAAATATCGCGGAGAGAATCGGCTGGGCCGGCTCTCGCGCCAGAGCCTCGACGAGCAGAACGCCGCGCAGCGCCTCGAGCATTCAACGGACAAGCATAGCCCGCACGATTTCACGCTCTGGGTGCTCGGCCAGCCCGACCATCTGATGCAGTGGGACAGTCCGTGGGGACGCGGCTATCCGGGATGGCATATCGAGTGCTCGGCGATGGCGATGAAATACCTCGGCGAGACGATCGACATCCACACCGGCGGCATCGATCACATCCCGGTGCATCACGAGAACGAGATCGCGCAGTCTGAAAGCGCGACGCACAAGCCGTTCGCGCACTACTTCGTGCATAACGCTTTCCTGGTCGGCAAGGAGGGCACCAAGATCAGCAAAAGCGCGGGCAAGTTCCCGCTGCTGAGCGATCTTGGGGCGGCGGGAATCGATCCGCTGGCGTTCCGGATCTTTTGTTACGGCGCGAAATACCGTTCCGAGCTTGCGTTCAACGACGATTCGATCCGCGCGGCGCAGGGCAATCTCGATTATTTTCGCGAGTTCGCACGCAGCGTGCCGGACGACGCGGCGACCGCCGGGGTCGAGGCGGCGGGATGGGCGGCGGAGTACTACGAGCGCTTTCACGACGCGATCAACAACGATCTGAACACGCCGCAGGCGATCGCAGTCGCGCTGGAAGTGGTCGCGGAAGCTTACCGGCGCAAGGATTTCCGCGCGTGGCCGACCTTGCTGGCGCTCGATTCGGTGCTGGGACTCGACCTGAAAAAGCATCGCGACACGGCGCATGCGAGCACGATCGAAGCGGACATACAGCACCTGATCGACAATCGGGCGGCGGCTCGCAAGGCGAAGGACTTCATCCTCGCGGACGAGCTGCGCAAGGAAATCGAGCGGCGCGGCTACGAGGTCAAGGATAATCGCGACGGCACGGCTTACTATCAACGCCGCACCTGATCCACAACTGAAGCGGATGCCGGTCTTTTCCTTTCGCCGGGTGCAGCGGGCACCCTGCATTTGCCTTGAATGGTTGCGCGAAAGAATCTTAGAATCGCGCCTTGGCGAATCGAATCGTCGCCCAGAAGGAACAGATGGGGATTGAGTTAAAGAAGTTTGACACCCGGCTGCAGGCCGAGGGTCCCGAGGTAAAGCATCTCGACCCCGCCGCGGCGCCGTTCTACCTGCCGATTGGCGACGAAGTGGAAATCTTCACCGCCGCCTACAAAGCGCGACTGCCGCTGCTGCTCAAGGGGCCGACCGGATGCGGCAAGACCCGCTTCGTCGAGCACATGGCGCATCAACTGTCGTCGCTCGCCAACGGCCCCAATGAACTTATCACGGTTGCCTGTCACGAAGATCTGACCGGCAGCGACCTGGTCGGACGCTTCCTGATCCAAGCCGACGAAACGGTGTGGGTTGACGGTCCGCTGACGCAAGCGGTGCGACGCGGCGCGATTTGTTATCTCGACGAAGTGGTCGAGGCGCGCAAGGACACGACCGTGCTGATCCATCCACTGTCGGATCATCGGCGGATTCTGCCGATCGAGAAACGCGGCGAGACGATCGAGGCGCACGAGGGCTTTCTGCTGGTGATTTCGTATAATCCCGGCTACCAGAGCATCCAGAAAAATTTGAAGCATTCGACGCGCCAGCGCTTCGTGACTATCGAGTTCACCTATCCGCCGGCCGACAAGGAAGTCGAGATCATCGCGCACGAGGCGGGCGTCGATCAGGATATCGCGCATCAACTCGCGGTGCTGGGCGAGAAGGTGCGGCACCTGAAGGCGTCTGGACTGGAAGAAGGCGTCTCGACCCGCCTGCTGATCTACGCCGGCGAGCTGATCCGCCAGGGGATTGCGCCACGGCGCGCGGCAACGGTCGCGGTCACCTGGTCGCTGACCGACGAAGCGGATAGCAAGCGCGCGATCGACGAAGTTGTCAAAGCGATCTTTCCATAAGTTGCGGCAAGATTCGTGAAGCGACGCGGATAACACACGAATTCAGCGAGGTCGCGCAAATGAGAATCTTCGCAAACTTGAAAGTGATGCTGGCGGTGGGGGCGACGCTCGCGATGCTCAGCCTGGGCGCGTCCGCGAGCGCGCAGGAGCTGCAGGGGCTCCAGGCGCAATCAGGACCGCGGCTGGACTTCCCGGCGGGACTGGCAACAGACGGCCGCGCCATTTACGTCGCCAACAGTCGCAACAATACGATCGAGGCTATCGACGCGACGACGAAGGGGATGCGGATC
>DATNLS010000366.1:0-5246 GCA_035602775.1 Candidatus Acidiferrales bacterium
CTTCGAGCCACTTCTTGCGGGCGCCTTCACCGATCAGCGCGAACAATATTCGGTCGTCGTCGCGCAGCCGGGCGGCGGCTTCGAGTACTGCCTCGAGCTGCTGTGAAAGTCCGATGTTGCCCGAATACATCACCACAAACTTGCCGCCGAAAGTGCGTCGGAGCGGATTGCCTTCGAGCGGGCGGATGCGCCCGCAGTCAACCCAATCCGGCACCACCACTACCTTGTCTATCGGCACGCCCTTGTCCACGATTCGCCGCGCCATATCGTGACCGAGCGTCACGATCAGATCGGCGCGATCGTAGGCGTAGTCGTTGCCGCGCCGCAGCAACTCGAGCAGGAACGGACTGTGCACGCCGCCCGTAACTTCGGCGATATCAGGGTAAAGATCTCGCACGTTGTAAATCAGCCGGCATCGCCAGCGCCGTTTCAGCACCGCCGCAAGCGCCCCGAGCAGTGGAGGATCGGTCTCCGCGACTATCACATCCGGGCGCGGCAGGCGGAATGCCACAATCGCGGCCAATAGGTAGTAGGTACCCAGATTGACTAGTCGACCGGCCAGGTTCGACTTTGAAAATCTGGTTCCGCGGGTGCGAATGACCGTAACCTTGCCGCGACGCTGGCGCGACCACAAGCGAAAGCCGGCCGAGTTCCCGTCCTCAATATGATACGACGGTCCCGCGACGATTGTAACTTCGTGGTCAGCGGAAAGATCGTCGCAGAGCTCAGTCAGGAATTGCCCGGTGGCTTCGCGATCGGGCCAGAACGAACGGTTCAAGAACAATACTCGCGTTCGCCCAGCCGGGGTATTCGACTCGACCGGGCTTTCGAGATCGCTGGTCTCGTCGAAATAGTCCAAACCGCGGACGGCCTCGGTTGGCGTCCGGGAAAATGCAGCTTGCTTTTCTGCGCCTGCCATACTCGGTTAAGAGGCGGAGGCCCGCCGTCCCGCGCTCGATGTTTTCTCCACTGACTTGGGCGTGCCGCGATGCTCCGCCGCGCGCACCTGGCTATCGATCCATCGGTAGGTATGCGCAAGGCCTTCTTCGAGGCTTACCCGCGGCTCCCAGCGAAGGACCTCGCGCAGGCGTGTGTTGTCCGAATTGCGGCCGCGCACACCCTGCGGCCCCGGTACATGCTTTTTTGTTATTTTGATCCCGGCCACCGCGGCGACCATATCGGCGAGCTCGTTGATTGTCACCATCCGATCCTGGCCAAGATTGAGCGGCTCCCGATAGTCCGAGCGCATCAAGCGGTGAATCCCTTCCAGGCAATCGTCGATATAACAGAACGAGCGCGTCTGCTCGCCGTCGCCCCAAATCTCGATCTCGGAGTTGCCGTTGAGGCGTGCGAGCGAGATCTTGCGGCACAACGCCGCGGGAGCCTTCTCGCGACCGCCATCCCAGGTACCCAGCGGGCCGAATACATTATGGAAGCGCACGATGCGCGTCTCCAGCCCGTAGTCTTCGCGGTAGTGCGTGCATAGACGCTCAGTCACCAGCTTCTCCCAGCCGTAAGCGTCCTGCGGCTGTGCCGGGTAGGCGTCGTTTTCCTTGAGCGGCGTGACGTTCGCGTCGGTCTGCCGATACTCCGGATAGACGCACGCGGACGAAGCGTAGAGGTAGCGCTTGGCGCCGTTCTCGCGCGCCGCGTCCAGCGTGTGAATGTTGATCAACGAATTGTTACGAAGAATCTCCGCGTGATGCGCCGAAATGAATCCCATTCCACCCATGTCGGCGGCGAGCGCGTACACCTCGTCGATTCCATCGGTGGCTTTCAGGCAGTCTTCCCATCGACGCAAGTCCAGCCGCACAAAGTCGTCCGCCGCGCTCGGCTCATACTCGGGAAATTTCAGATCTGCACCGCGCACCCAGTAGCTCTTCTTCTTGAGATAACTGACCAGATGGTGGCCGATGAAACCACCAGCTCCTGTCACGAGGACTCTCTTCATGTACGCTCCCCTCCCACTGCGCGTGAACAAACCCGCCCCGTCACGCACGGCTGACAATACTCAGCCACTGCGGAGCGACGATAGCTGATTTTCATTGTTCCGGCGAACGGTGAATGGCCCCATCACCAACAGGTCCATCCTGGTTCTGAGAAAGCAATCTAGGGCCTCTTCAGGGCGGCACACGACCGGTTCGTTCTCATTGAACGAGGTATTGAGCAGCACCGGCACTCCCGTCTGACGGCCGAACTCGCGGATTAGCTTGTAGTACAAGGGATTCTGACGCGTGTTAACTGTTTGTAAGCGTCCGGTCCCGTCGACGTGGGTCGTGGCGGGAATAGCCGCGCGCTTTTCGGGCCGCACCGCATATGCCATCAGCATGAACGGCGACGGATACGATTGTGTAAAGTATTCACCGGCGGCCTCTTCCAGAATCGAAGGCGCGAACGGCCGGAACATCTCGCGGCGCTTGATTTTAGAATTGAGGATGTCGCGCATCTCGACCCGTCGCGGGTCGGCCAGGATACTGCGATTGCCCAGCGCCCGCGGACCCCATTCCATCCGTCCCTGGAACCATCCCACGACCAGACCTTGCGCGATCGTCGACGCAGTCGTGCGGCAAAGCTCGTCTTCCTCCTCGATCTTGCTAATCACGCAACCCTGACTGGCTATTTCAGGTTCACGCGAACTGAGTAATGCGGCGATTTCGTCGTCGCGAAACTCGGGACCCCAGTTGGCGTGATCCATCACGAACTCGCGCTCGTGCGAGGCGCTCGAATGCCATTGATCGAACGCCGCGCCTATAGCCAGTCCAGCGTCGCCTGCGGCCGACTGTACGTAGATGTCCTCGAAGCCGGTCTGCTCGAGGATCTTGCCGTTGACGACGCAGTTGTACGCGACCCCGCCCGCAAGGCACAGCTTCTTCAGCCCGGTCGCGCGCTGCAGGCTGCGCAGCCGATCGATTATCACTTCCTCGAGCCGGCGCTGCATCGACGCCGCGATCGCGATATGCCGCTTGTCCACCGGCTCCGCCGAATCGCGCGCCGCGCCCAGCCGGGTCGCAAGGAAGTCCGAGTACAGCCTTCCGATCGTCGGCTCGCCCGCGCCCCAGGTCATCTCGGCGCCCGACTTCTGGTAGGTGAAATATTCCGGCGCGAGCATGAAATCCATCCGCCCGCCATTGGGCGCTATCACGATCTTGCGGAACTCCTCGACCATCTCCGGCTCGCCGTACGACGCCAGCCCCATCACCTTGTACTCGTCGCCGTATTTCGGAAATCCCAGGTACTGCGTGAGCGCGGTGTAGAACATTCCGAGCGAATGCGGAAACGTGACCACGCCCATCGGCGAAATTTTTGGCCCGCGTCCGACTCCCCACATCGCACTGGCAAAGTCGCCCAGCCCATCGATCGAGAACAGCGCCGCCTCGTCGAACGGCGATACCAGGAAGGAGCTCGCGAGGTGCGCCCGATGATGCTCGACGCGACCGACCCGAATCGAGCCCTCATTGGCTCCCAGAGCACGCGACGCTTCAGCGCCAATCGAGGCAAAATGCGATTGCGCGCTCAACCGGTCGCGCGCGAGCGACGGCATCTTCAGCGCATGCCACGCCTTGCGCATGATCCGCGCCCAAGGATCGCGCGCCACCGCCAGCAGGTCGATGTCGCGTGGCGATGCGCCCGCCGCCTTCACCACATACCTCAGAGCCTCGGCTGGAAAGCCGGCCGCGTGTTTGATGCGGGTGAAGCGCTCCTCTTCGGCGGCCGCCACCAGCGTTCCGTCTACAATCGCGGCGGCGCTAGCGTCGCCGTGATAGGCGTTGATTCCGACGATTAACATTGATGCGTGAGGCTCACGGAATATCGCAACCATTCTTCTCGGTATCAGATTACAGGAGCGAGAAACGTTTCCTGGAATTCCGGCTAACTTAAGCGACAGGCCAATCGATCATTCGTCTAGTGTGCTAAATTTTGCCCGCACTACTGCACTCACCAGCTTGCCGTTACTGAGCTGGTTCCAACAATGCGCTCGCGCCGTGTCGGCGTCGATGGCCAGTTCTTTGAGCAGCGCCACGAGCTGAACCGGCATGTTGGCGTCAAGCAGCCACATGCCCGGAATCGAGCAGCTCTGACGCGACCTTCATGATTTCCGGAATTGCTTCCCGCGGAAACGGGCTATATGTTTTCGCGATCTCTTTCGCACTCATGCCCTCGGCAAAGCAAGCGAGCACGAACTAGACTGACAACCGTGTGCCGCGGACCGCGAGTTTGCTGCCCAACAGGTCAGGGTCGCGGACGATCCACTTGCAATCGCGATAAGGCATGGGTTTCCAATCATGCATCGCTCTTCACCGTCACAGATTCTACTCGGGTCCCTCTCGGAGAGCGAAAGCAGTTACCTTCACCCGGAACGAGCTGCAAGGAAGTATCGTCCGTCCTTACATTTGATGCGCTGTTGCCAAGGTGCGGTCGCTGCTCTGCGTTAACAGGGTTTTGTATAGCGCGATCATTTCTGAGGCGCATTTTTCCCACGAAAAATCCGCGGCCATCCAGCGGCGGCCGCGCTCGCCTATCTCGGCGATTGGCATCGAGTCTATTTTCGAGATTGCATCCGCGAGGCTCGCGGGATCGTTGGCAACCCACAGCCCGCAACCTTTGCGCTCGAGTTCTTTCCACGGAGTGCCGGTGCTGGCGATCACGGCCGCGCCGTGCGCGAGCGCTTCGGCGACGACTATCGCGAAATTCTCGGTAAACGACGGCACTACGACGACATCGGTACGCTCGAACATCCGCTGTTTTTCCTCGCCGCGAACGTCGCCGAGCATCGTGACTTCGCTCCGCAGATCCAGCCGATCGATCTCATGGCGGAGCTTTCCTTCATAGTCCGGCGAACCTGAACCGGCGATCGCGAGCGAGAATACTGGCGCGCGCCGTTCCTTCAAGATGCGGCAAGCGGCCAGCAGATTCTCGATTCCCTTTTTGGGATCGAGCCGTCCGACAAATCCCAGCCGCAACTGCGCGCCGCGCGGATCGCGATGAAGCGCATCCGGAATCCCGACGCCGTTAGGAATCAGACCGAGATTCGCGCGCGGAAATCTTGAGCGCGTTTCCGCCGCCTCGTCCGCCGAGGTCAGGTGCAGCATCAACTCGCGCGGCGCAACTGCGATGCAAACCTTCTCCCACGCTGACTTGAACCACACGCGCCGCGATCCGCTCCAGCGTTGCAGCGCGCCGTGCGGAGTCCACACCAGCGGACGCTTCTGCACTCGCGCGGCCAGCAAAGTCGGAATGGTCGGAAA
>DATNLS010000042.1:0-9165 GCA_035602775.1 Candidatus Acidiferrales bacterium
AAGGTGATATTGAAATTCGTGGAGTCCTCGTTGTAGCCCCCGCTATGGATAATCTGAACCCGGTCCGCGTTCAGAGCGATTCCTTCAGCAGGAATCGCCCCCGCAGGCGATACCGCTAGCGGGGACAGGAATAGCGCCGCCGCCCCAAATCCACCGATCAAAATAGCGCGCAACGATAATTGCATCACGATCCTCCCTGTTTTTTCGAACTTGCAGCCCTTTCATGCGTACGAAAAGAACCTGCCCTCCACAAATTGTGAACACAAAGTATCACCAAGTCAAAGACTCCTGGCCACGGTTTGAGATGTTTGGAACAAAATGTTCCACGTATTACCTGTTTTTAGAGATTCTCGTGTAGTCAATTTAGGTTACGAGGCGAGCGCTCGGCGGATTTGGACATTTGCCTTGGTCGCGGTGACGATGCTTAGAGTCTGTTGGCGCACGCGCGCAGTTGCGCGTTGAATCCTCGAAGGAGTAATCCGTGGAAGCTATACAAAAGGAGAAACTTGCCGCGCTGCTGGCCGAGGTCCAGGTCGCGATTCTTGTCACGCAAGGCGAGCAATGGCCGACGGCGACGATGCAGGCGTTCGCGGAGACGCCGGAATTCGATTTGTTGTTCATCATGAACGATGGCTCGGAAAAGTTTCAAAATCTGCTCGCGCATCCGAATGTCACCGTGTTCCTGGACGCCCGCGAAAAGGGCAAGGTCGAGACCTTCGAGATCTCGCGCGTCCTGATCCAGGGGATCGCGCTCGAGGTCCCGCGCGACGGCGCCGAATGGGATCAGATGAAAGATATATTCCTGAAGAAGAGTCCTTTCGAAGCGCCGTTCTTCAAATACCCGACGCTGCGCATGATGCGCGTCAAGCCAAAGCGGCTATCCTACGCAGGCGCTGACCGCTTCGCGTTCAAGGCAGAATTCTGAGTCGCAGCGCTCATCGCGTGCGATAAGAGGATCCTGTTACAGTGAAAAAGGATTTTTCAGTGACGACTCTCGCCGACAAAATCGCGCCCTACGCCGCTGCGTTCCGGCGCGACGGCTTCGTCATGGTGCCCGACTTGATCGGCGCGGACGAACTCGATCGCTACGGCGCCGCAGTCGATGAAGCGGTGGCGCGGCGCAAGCGTTTCGACAACCGCAAGCTCGGCGAGAAGACGCCTTACGAACAATCTTTCATCCAATGTATCAATCTGTGGGAGGACACGCCTGCCGTCCGCCCACTCACCTTCCATCCAATTGTCTGCGAGACCGCCGCGCGATTGCTCGGTGTCGAGAAACTCCGGCTCTGGCACGACCAGGCGCTATATAAGGAGGCGGGAGGGAGGCTGACCGACCCGCATCAGGATCAGCCGTATTGGCCGATGGTCGAGACCGACACGATCACGGCGTGGATTCCGTTCGACGGATCGACCCACGCCACCGGGTGCATGGGCTACGTGCCGGGCTCGCACACGGTGGGGCTGCGGGTTTTCGTGAATATCTTTAAGCCCGAAGACGCGCTCGAAATTCTGAAGATGCCGGAGATCAAGGACACGCCGCCGGTCTGGGTCGAGGTGCCGCGCGGCGGCGTCGCGTTCCATCACGGATTGACGGTGCACATGGCGAAGGCCAACAGCGGACCGCGCACGCGTCGCGTGCATACGATGATTTTCTTCCGCGACGGATCGACCCGCAAGAATAATTTCCCGCACGACTCGGTCGAGCGCTATCACGTCGAGATCGGCGCTCCGATCGACAGCCCCGTAACGCCGATCGCATGGCCGCTGGTGGCGGGCGCTATTCCCGAACCACCCGACGCGCCAATCTCCGCGATGTTCGCCAAGGCGGTCGAGCTCGGCGCGTTTCCAGACAAAGCCGGCCGCGCCGACCGCTAGCTGTCAGCCAGCAGAGTCGGGCGCGGCCAGCGGGTTACTTACATCATCGGCATTTGGGGCGTCATCGGCATTGTCGGCATCGGGGAGATCGTATAGGGCCCCGTCGGCGGAGTCGTAGGATTCTTGGTCTTGGGTTGCTTGACTGGGGAACCGGACTCGATTGTTCCGAAAACGCCCTCGGCGTACTCGGCAGGACCCGCCGTAAAGTAGACGGCGTCTGCCGCGCCATTCAGTGCGCCCGAGCCGTCGACCAGTGTCCACAACTCCTGAATCACAATGGCTTTGCCATCCTTGTTCTCAAGTTGGCCGAGGAATTCGCCGTTGGTCGGATTGAACACGCTGATGGTGCCGTCGCCTTTATTTCCCACCAGTAGATCGTTGCTAAACGTGCCGAAGTGATTGGGCGCAATCGCCAAGCCCCATGGCGCGTTGAGCGATGGATCCGTGAAGCTCATGATCAGGTTGCCCTCGGTATCGAACTCGTCGACCTGGCCCACCGGCTGCGCCCCCATCGAGTACGCAACAAATAAGTCGCCGTTCAGGGCGGTGATGTCATACGGCGTGAGACCGGTTGGCAGGGTTGGATCCGAAAATCCGCCGGTGGTGGTAACCGGATTGAAGTTGGAATCGAATGCGTCAATCGACCCCTTGCTATTGGCGGCATAGAGCATGTTGGCGGTGCCATTGGTGGCCATCGCCAGCCCGGTGTACACCTCGTCCGCATTGGTGACTACGGTGGTTGCGGTAGCGCCGAGACTTTCATTCCATCCCGCGATCGTCCCCTCCTCGGTGGCGAAAATGAACAATGCCGACGTGCTTCCAGGAACCGCGAATTCGCCGGTGGCGTTGCCGACGATGCCGGTTGGTTTACCGTTACTACCAGCGGTGGCCCCGGGGATCGTCACAAACGGCAGAGTCTTAAAAATTTTCCCTTTGCCGTCGATCAGTTCCGAGACTCCGGTTCCTTCGTCATTGATCCAGAAGGGAGTTTTCGCGCCGTCGATGAATGCCGCTCCCCATGGATTGATCATCTTCGAGTCGGTCTTTTTCGACTTGGTGCCCTTGCTGCCAATCAGATTGTCGACCTTGAACGACGAGACTGACGCAGCGAAGCTGCTGCGGATCTGCACAGCTATCATCGCCACCGCAAAGGTGAGAATCGAAAGCGCCACAAGCCTGTGGCGACTTCGGGTTGCATGCCTGTTTAACTGACCTTGCATTTTGCGCTTCCTCCATATTGAAAAACCAGCGCGAGAAAAAATTTGGCTCTGGCTCTCCGAACTAAACCGATGGTGGATGTCGATGGTTCCCGTGGCCGCGCGAAGTTGACGCGAGCGCGCAAAATTCCGTGTTGACTCTCGCGAGCCGCACTCGGAATATCACTTGTTGACGGAAGAATTAGTCAGTAGCCAGAAAGAACCCATAGCAGAGACTACTCAGTCGAGCAGGCGCTGCTATAGCGTGTGTAGCGCGACAACTATTTAAGTGACTATTCCAGATAGGTCAGTCAGATGATGACTGACTATTTGCAGTTTACGCTCTTGACTGCATTGCCGCCGCCGCCGAAGCGCAGGTTGTGATCGTAAACCACGTCGCATCGCCTGATGCTCGCTGGCAATCGGCGGGCGAGCTGTGCGGTCGTGTTCGCGTAGTTGCACTGCAGCCAGTAGCCGCGACTGCTATTCGGCAATTGCCAGGTCTGAATGATGTCGTCGCCAACGGCTTTTTGGTTGTCGGGCACTAACGAGGCTTGCTCGGCGGGCGGGCCGTCGAAGATAGTAACGCCCGCCACCGCGGTCTCGTAGCCCGAGTAGCTGACAGTCCAATCCGGACCCGGCGCGTCCGCCCTCTGCGCGACGACGACCTCGACCGGGCAATACGATTCGGCGCGTGCGAGCCGCGGCGCCGCAATTGTGCACGCGAGCGCAATCACAGTGAGTATAAGTCGCTTCATCTGATACCTCACCGGCGCAAGTCTAGAATGCGGCGCGAAGAAAAACGAGCGCGGGGCGGAGACGCGATTGCAGTTCGCGCCTCCGGCCCCGCGGATGTGGTGACAGGGTGAGTGGATCGCGGCGATGCCGCGCGCTTAGGCCGAGCGGAGTTACCGTTCGACGCCTGGTCTTTTGAAATATGGTTTGGCCGGACGCGCGATTATCACGATCGCGATAGCCACTCCTGCCAGCAATGATAAAACTTCCATCATACTAACTCACTTGCGCGTCTGCGGACTTTGCAGTCGATCGAACAGCGCGCGACTTAGGGTCGATTGTCCTTGGCCTCGCCGAGCTGCACTTGCCAGTCGCTCGTACGTTTCGTGCAGCGACGCGCGCATCTGTCAGAGGATTTTCTCAGGAACGCCGCGGGAAGCCGATCGAAGGTCATTCGGTTTGATCGGGTCCTTCCCGTGCGTAGTATGCGATGCGTCGATTACAGGCTCACGAACGAAAGAACGATGTACGCCAGGGTGAGGAACGCGAACGCGACACCGGGCAGTTCGCTGAGCACACTGTTCTGCGCGATGCGGTCCGCGGCAACAGTCTCGGTCTGCTCCTTCACATTCTGAAAGCCTGCGAGTCTCTGATTAATCGTGGTAGCAGCCATTTTCCTTGCCTCCCGTTAGAGTTCGTTTGACAGCAGGGGTACAGCAAGGCCGATGCCAATGACCGCGCCCTGTATTTCATTCAACTATTTTCGATAACCGCAGTCCTTCTCATTTGCGTTTCGCAAAAGATCGGCCTTTTCTCGCGAAACCTCCGCTATTTGCACAGACTCAGTCGAAGCAGCCGCGCGACTGCATGCAGCGGATTGGCGTGGTCGCGATGCGGCGATTTGTTACGAACGCATTACGGCCGATGCGGCATCTCGACGGCTCCCACGGTATACGCGACCGCAGCGGACGAGGTCAGCAGGTCCGCGCGGCTCTGAACGATCGTATAGCGCGCATTGGCGAGATCGCGATCGGCGGTCAGCAGCTCGACGATAGTGCTGAGCCCCTGGCGGTAAGTGTCGAGGTTCGCGTCATAGGACTCCTGCGACGCGGCCAGCAAGGACTTGGCGTACTCGTAGCGGCTGAGCGCGGTCTGGAATTCGTAGTACGCGCGCCATACCGAGCTAATCGCATCGACTTCGAGCGACTTGAGCTGCGCGCCGGCGGCGTCGCGATCGGCCTCGGCCTGGCGTACGTCGTTGAGGCGTTTGAAGCCGGTGAAGAGGTCCCAGTTGATCGTCAGCAGCGCGGTGTATTGCGGCGAGTTTGCGTTGACGCTCGGCGTTCCATCGTATTTGAAGTTCCAGTTCTGGGTGCCGTAGTTGCCCGAGATTCCGATCGTCGGGTAGAACTGCGCCTTCGCCTGATCGACGGCGGCGCGTCGTGCGTTGAGCGTGGCGACCTGGGCCGCGAGATCGGGACGCTCGCGCACCGCGACTTCGATCAGTTGATCCACTTGGCTGCCAAGCCCCGAGGGTATCGGCAGGCTCTCGAGGTTAGGCACGTCGAGCGGAGTATTGGCGGCGACTCCCAGCGCGACGGCCATGCTCGCCTGTGCTTCGCGGACCGCCAGATGCGCGCTGGCCAGATCGTACAGCGACTGCGCGACGGTCTCGCGCGAGAGGAGCAGCTCGGGCTCAGTGGCTAGTCCGAGATCCACGCGGCGGCTGACAGCCTCGTCGTCGGTCTTGGCCAGCTCGACGTTTTGTTCCGCAGCTCGCACGGCGGCCTTCGCCGCGCCGATCGCATAGAACGATCGCTGGGTCGCGAACACGACGTCCTGCAGCTTGCGGTTGAATGAGAAGTTCGCGGCGGCAAGTTGCGCACGGGCCGCGGCTGCGCCGGCGTCGCGGCGGCCGAAGTCCAGCAGGGTATAGGTGAACTCGATCATCGGCGTTATCTGCCATTGTTTCAGCACCCCGTTTTGCCCGGGCAGTTCAAATAGTTCGCGCTCGTAGCCACCCGGAACCTGTGTACCCACGATCGGATAGTACGGCGCGCGCGACGCTCCGTAGGCTGCCGCCGCGGCACGAGCCTGCTCCCACGTCTGCCGCGTATCGGGGTTGTTGCTGAGCGCGACGTCGATGAGCGCGGGCAGATCGTACTGGTTGCCGGCGCTGGTGGCGTGCGGCTCCGGGATCGTGCTCGGCGGCCGTGCCTGCGTCGGGATCACGTATTCGTTCGGCGCTCCGTGGGCCGGCGTCCACGGACGATCCGAATCCGCCGGCGAGAATTTATCGGGATACACCTCGGGCTGCTCGGCAAAATAAGTGCATCCTCCGGCACAAACCGCGAGACCAAGTGCGGCCAGTATCAGCCTGCGACCCGCGCGACGTATCTCAAAATCCATCTTCATAAGGCTTCCCCAGTTACCGTTAGCTGGCTGGCGACATTGAATCGCGAGACGTGCGTTTGCACAATCGGACTTGTACAATCTTTTCGGCATGCGATTCCTCTCCACCTCAAGCCACCGATTCACGTTTCCGATATCCGCGACGATTCTGCTCGCCGGATGCGATCCGGTGGTCAATATCGCCGGGGCGAATTTTCCGAGCTGGCTGTTCTGCGCAATCTGCGGCGCGATTTTGACCGCCGTGCTCCGCCCGCTCTTCCTGGTGACGGGAATCGAGGGCTACCTGTGGCCGCGGCCGATTGTGTATACCAGTCTGGCGATCCTCATGGGATGCATCGTCTTCCTACTCTTCTTCAATCGAATCTGATGAGCGCCGCGATGCCACATGAGACGGGGACGACCGAAAGGCCGCTGAGGCTGCGATTCGCCGGACACTTGCTCAGCGCCGCAATCGTAATCGCCACCGTCGTCGTCGGGCTCTACGTCGCGCGCCTCTACTATTTGTATCCGCGCACCGACGACGCTTACGTGCGCGCCAACTCGGTCGGTATCGCGCCGCACGTAAGCGGCCCGATCACGGAACTGCCAATCGTCGACAATCAGTACGTCAAGCAGGGCGACCTGCTATTCGTCGTCGATCCGCGGCCCTACCAATCGGCGCTCGATTCGGCGACGGCCAAGCTTCAACTGACCGAGCTCAACATCAGGGCGCTCGAAGACGCGATTCGCACGGCGAAGTCCGACCAGGTGCGGCTAGAAGCCGACGCCGCGTACGCGAAGCAGTATCTCAATCGCATCGAGCCGTTGCTCGCCAAGCATTTCGTCACGGCCAACGACGTTTTCAATGCGCGCTCGCGCGTCAGCGCCGCGGAGGCCTCGGTCGCGGCCGCGCACTCCGATGTCGGCAAGGCGCAAAACCAGCTCGGCCAGTACGGCGACATCAACGCTCTGCGCAAAGCCGCGGAGGCTGCCGTCTACGACGCGAAGCTCAACGTCGGCTACTGCTACGTCAGCGCGCCATACAACGGTTGGGTCACCAATCTCAACATCGCCGAGGGGCAGTACGCCAACGAGGGCCGGCAGGTCGTCAGCCTGATCGACGATCGCGTATGGTACGTGGTCGCAAATTTCCGCGAGACCTTTCTCTCGCATATCGAGCCCGGCATGACCGCCGAGGTTTTCATCCTCGCCTATCCCAACAAGCGCTTTCGCGGACACGTGCAAGGCGTGGGTTGGGCGCTGTATCAGCAAAACGGCGCGACCGTCGACGGCCTGCCGCAGACTGAGCCGACGCTCAATTGGGTGCGGCTGGCGCAGCGCTTCCCAGTGCGCATCGTGCTCGACGATCGCGACCCGAAGTTCCCATTCAGAATGGGCACGACGGCGGTGGTGACCATCCAGGGATTTCGCGATCAGGATCGGCGCGAGCAGAGCAGCCAGGATTCGCGCCTGCAGAGCGTTCACTGATCAGACAGCACGTAATTGAATGTGAAACCCGCGGTGGGTTTCACGCTTCCTTCGGCAGGGCTGAGCCCTGCACCCAGTATTCAGAAAGAGAAGATGCGGGGCTTTGCCCTTGTTAGAAACTGGTTAATGGGCGGCGGCGATCCGAATCTTACCTCGCCCGTTATTTACGGGAGAGGCGGCCGGCGGGCGCAGCCGCCGGTGGGTGAGGGTTCCGGGCCTCAAGCTGGATGCGTGAACCTCGCGGCCTGCTTCAATTGCTATTCCATTTGACCGCATCCCCACACTCGGCCTTTAATGCGCTTCATGGCTGGAATTGTTTCCTACGGTTCATACGTTCCTTATCGACGACTCAAGCGCTCCGCGATCGCGGCCGTGCTCGGCACGCCTGCCGGCAAAGGCGAGCGCGCAATCGCGAGCTTCGATGAAGACAGCGTCTCGATGGCGGTCGAGGCGGCGCGCGACGCGCTGAAAGCCGCGCCGACCGGCGACGTGCAAGCGCTAATCTTCGCGACCACGACGCCGCCTTACGCCGAGAAGCTCAGCGCCGCGGTGATCGGGGCGGCTGCGCAGCTTCCCGCGGAAATTCGCGCATCAGATATGACCGGTTCGGTCCGCGCAGGCATGTCGGCGATTCTGCAAGGTGCCGACGCGGTCAGTGGAGGCGCGAAGCGCGCGCTGGTCGCGATTGGCGATTGCCGCCTGGCCGCGCCCGAGGGCAAAGCCGAGCAGACGACCGGCGACGGCGCGGTCGCCTTCGTGCTCGGTGCGGACAATGTGATCGCGGAAATCGAGGCGAGCGCATCGCTGACGCGCGAGTTCCTCGACACCTGGCGCGCGAATGGCGACCGCTTTGCCCATTCGTGGGAAGAGCGCTTCACGCTGACGCAGGCGCATTCGCCCCTGCTCGGCACAGTCATCAAGAACGTGCTCGAGAAGGCGAAAGTCGCGCCCACAGATCTGTCGAAGGTGATTCTCGACGCGCCGAATGCGCGAGCGGCCGACGAGATCGCGCGCGCTCTGAAGATCGATCCCGCGAAATTCTCCGATTCGTTCACATTGACAATCGGACAGACTGGAGCTGCGCATGCGGGCCTGATGCTCTCCGCGGCGCTGCCGTCCGCCAAGCCCGGTGATCGTATCCTGGTCGCGACGGTCGCCGACGGCGCCGATGCGATCCTGTTCCGCGTCACGCCCGCCAACGCCGGCTTCAAGCCGGTGCATTCCGTGGGCCGCATGATCGAGTCCAAAGGCGACGTCTCCTACGCCAACTATCTCAAGTGGCGCGAGATTCTGCCGACCGAGCCGCCGCGTCGTCCCGATCCCGACCGGCCCGCGGGACCTCCGATGATGCGATCGGAAAAATGGAAGTTTGGCTTCGTCGGATCGCGATGCACCAATTGCGGGACGCCGCAGCTTCCGCCGCAGCTGGTCTGCGTGAAATGCCACAAGCGCGGCTTCATGGAGCCTTACGAATTCGCCG
>DATNLS010000217.1:0-3553 GCA_035602775.1 Candidatus Acidiferrales bacterium
TCGAGCGCGCCCGCCCGCCGCTGCAACGCGATTACGTAGTCAAGAAAATGCGTCTTGCCGCATCCCGCGGGTCCGCCAATCCAGAAGACTCCGCCGTCCGGCGCCTCGAGATGTTGGTTGAGGACTTCCCATGAGTGTTCAGCGGCCCGGGTGAAGACGTAGCTGGCGACGGTCGAGATGCGGGGCGAGGTCTGCAGCTCGAGGCGCTCAGGTGCGGGGGGCTCGAGTTCGAACCAGCGGCGTGGGTGGGATCGACGCGGTCCGCCGTTGTCAGAATTCATTAAGATGAGAGTATCTGGTAATGGGCATCAGGATGTCATGTTGGACACCACTAAATGTGGAGTTTATGTCGCGGGGGGAACAGATTCCGTTCCGATGACGATGCGGGATTCGTACCACCCCACCTCTAACCCCCTCCCGAACGGGAAGGGGGACCGGATATGGCAGAGGTTCTGCTTGAACCGCAGAACCCTCGCCTAACCTCTCCCGTGAAGTAACGGGCGAGGCCTAAGAAGTGTAGGAAGGGGACCGGAGTTTTGGCGGTACGCGAAGGACGCGCTTAGTCGACGCGGATCAGCTTGTGCTTGATTGCGTAGCGGACCATTGCGGCGGTCGAGCGCAGATCGAGCTTTTGTTTCAGGTTGTCGCGATGTGCCTGCGCGGTCTTGACGCTGATGCCTAGTCGACGTGCGACCTCCTTGGTGGTCGCGCCCTCGGCGATCAGCTTGAGCACTTCGCGCTCGCGCCGAGTAGGGCTCGCGACGTGCGACGGGTTCGCAGTCGCGCCATTGCGCAGCCGCGCGAGCACGATCGGCGCGATGGTAGGGCTCAGATAACGCCGCCCCGAGTGAACCGCGCGCACCGCGCTCAGCAATTCGGCCGACGAGTCGCTCTTGACCACGTAGCCGGCCGCACCGGCGTCGGCGAGCGCCTCGAGCACGTACTCCTCCTCTTCGTATTCAGTTAGCATCACCACCTTGGACGCAGGAGCTTCCTTGGCGATTCGATGCGCGGCCGCCAGTCCTCCGATTCCCGGCATCCGAATATCCATGACCACGACATTCGGTTTGAGTTGAGCGGCAATCGCGGCGGCCTGTTCGCCATCGGCCGCTTCCGCCACGATTTCGCATTCGCTCGCGAGCACCATCCGCAGCGCTTCGCGCATGATCCGGTGATCGTCGGCGAGCAGCACGCGAATCCGTCCGTGATCTTCCATCAGCCGGACCCCGGGATTTCGGCGACGACGGTGGTGCCGCCGGCATGAGATTCCAACGTCAATCTTCCGCCCATCAACTCCAGGCGCTCGCGCACGCCCGCCAGCCCGATGCCCTCGTCCTGGTTGGCACTGAGTCCGCAGCCGTCGTCGGCGACCGAGACGCGCACACTGGCGTCGCTGGTTTCGATCGTTACCTGGACCGACTTGGCGCGCGCGTGCCTGATCACGTTGGACAGCGCCTCGCGCGAGACCAGGAAGCACAGTTGCTGTACGGGACGCGAAACTCTCTCCGCCGCGCCGCTGTGAGTAAGCGTGGCGGTCACGCCCGCGCGATTCAGCCGGCCGAACTCGCGCTCGAGCGCCTGGTCGAGTGAACTGTTGCCGAGAGTGGTCGGACGAAGTTCGCGCGTCTTGCGGCGCAGTTCGTCCTCGACTTGCTTGAAGATCGAGCGCGCCGCATCGGGCGGGCCGTCGAGCGCGATTTTTGCCGCCGCCAGCAACTGCGCCTGATCGTCGTGCAGGTCGCGCGCGATCCGGGCGCGCTCCTCGTCGATCGCTGCGAACATCCTGAGCGCGAGCTGACGCACCAGCCGGGTCCGCCGTGCCGCTTCCCGCTCCAGCATCCAGGCCGCCGCAAATGGCGCCAGCCGCTCGACGATTGCCTCCGCCGTGGCCGCAGACGCGCGCGCGTCGCGCGAGGCGAGCGCGATCGAGCCGGCCTCGAACGGGATACAGACATAAGGACCGCCGAACATTTTGTCTTCGAAGTATTGCCGGGAGCGATCGGCGGCGGCTTCGTCGCGGTCGCGCCAGCGCGCAATCACGATCCGGCGCTGGAAACTTTCCGCCAGCGCGCTGGCCTCACCCAAATCGAATTGTTTCCGGCCGGACGACGATGCGGCCACGATGAACGAGCCGCTGTCGGCGACCGCAACCACCCATTGGTCGAATCCGGCTCCGCCCGCGACCAGTTGGCCGAAGCGGCTGAAGCGCTCGGTTGGCTGCGCACGCTGTGCAACCGCAACCGCCTCATCGAGGTAATTCGTCGCCGCCCGCTCGCGCACCAGCTCCTGCCTGGCGCCGGCGGCCTGGCGCCCGCTCTCGGCGCCGTGGGTGCGCCAGAACTCGAGTGACGCGCGCGCCGCGCCCAGCGTGATTTCGCCGATGACGGCGCGCGCCATAAGTTCAAGCGATGCTTCAAGTTCGCCGCGGGCGCGATCCGCTCCCGCCACTATCGCGATTCGCACCGCGCTCACGCCGTCGGTGAGCGCCATTGCGGCCGCCTGATGTCGGTCGCTTATTTTTTTGATCCGCGCGATTCTGTCGATTTCATCTGAGCTCAGCGCGATCCTTTCGATCGATTCGATTGGACTCGGCGATCGACGCGCCCGCTTCATGCCGCCGGCCGCAACCGCGTCAGTCAGCCGATTCGCGAGCGCGTCGAGGAGCGCGTTCAGCGGTTCGTCCCAGTGCAAATCTCCGTGCGGCGCGTACACTACGTCGTCGGCGCCAGCGCCACTGGAATGAAACGCGATCGCGCATCGATCGGCTCCGATCGTCCGAACGCCAAGCTCGACGATGGTGGCAATGCGGTCGGCGGACAAGGCGTGGCGCGCAGGAGGTCGCGACGCGTCAATCGGTAGCGGATCGCGATGCTTCGGAACGTTTTTCAAGATTCCCCGTCTTGAGGATGACAGAGGAAAACGAATCTTCTAAGTGAGAAAGAGCGAGATGCGGCGGCGGTTCAGTTACGCGAAGAACCCAATTGCGCGAAGAAGAACTCTCGCGGACTGCTATGCGCCAAGGAACGCGAGTCTGACGGTTTACGGATGGCCCGAATCTGAGGGCTTCGACAGCTCGTCGCCGAGGGCTTTCATCTCGGCGCCGAAGGCGGTCCAGTCGCCGGCGCGGATCGCGTCCATCGCGCGATTGTAATGTTGCGCCGCGCTTCCCATGTCGGCCTTTCCGGATCCTGCGCCCTGTGCGATCGATTGCGGGGCCGACTCGTTCGCGATCGCCTTGGCGATGGTCGGCGGCGGCGGCGCTCCATTGTTGAACAACGCCGCCATCGTCAGGTCGAGAGTGTCGCCCATCACCACGCGGTCACTGTATGAAGCGACCACCCGCTGCAACTCAGGCAACTGGCCGTTCTCGGCGCGGATGAACAGCGGCTCGACGTACAGCAGCGAGTCCTGAATCGGGATCACGAGCAGATTGCCGAGCAGCACCTTCGAGCCCATCTGGTTCCACAGCGAAAGTTGGCGCGAGATCTCCGGGTTCTGATTGATGCGCGCCTGGATCTGATAGGGACCGTAAAAAAGCCGGTCCTTGGAAAAT
>DATNLS010000095.1:0-18287 GCA_035602775.1 Candidatus Acidiferrales bacterium
TTCAAGGGCGCTTTCTGATCCATTGGCCGACGTTCCGCGCGAAGCAATTCAAACCTCTTGAAAAACTACGCGGCCAGGTTCCAAATTTCTCGGAGGAAACTGAAAATGGCGTGGCTCGAAACGGACAGACACGGTCGATTACGGATCGCGTTTAAATACTACGACGGCCGTACATACCGCGAGCCGTTGGGCGTCGAGGCGAGCAAGCGCACGCGAGTAGATGCCGAACGATTGAGCTCCACGATTCAACTCGAATTGTCGGCCGGCACTTTCGACTATGCGAAACGTTTTCCCAACAGCGAACGCACAAAAAAATTGGGTCTCAAGCGACCGGAGCAACGATCCAATCAAACCCTGAAAGAATTTGCCGAGGCCGCTTGGCTTCCCGAGAAGCGCCTCGAGGTCAAGCGCTCGACGTTTGTGTACTACAACGAGATTTACAAACCTCACATCGAAAAGGCCGAGATCGGAAAGAAGCTTCTCTCTGAAATCAATGACGAGGACATCAATCTCTGGAAACTGGAGATTGAGGGAAAGCGAACGCCGCAGAAGAAACCGCTCAGCACCCGGCGCAAGAATATGAGTCTTGACGTGCTCTGCCAGATTTTGCGCCTCGCCAAACGGCGCGGCTTGGCGAACGACAAGCTTCTAATCGACGCGCGTCCTTTCAAGAACGAGGAGAATGAGGACGAGGTTAACCCGTTTACCGAGGATGAGGTCGAGAGTCTTCTAAAGGCCTCGGAAGGATGGGAGCGTTCGCTCCTCTCAGTCTGCTTTTTCACCGGCATGCGCCGCGGAGAAGTCCTCGGACTGCGTTGGTCTGGTGTCTTCTTTGACCGGGATCGCATTCTGGTAAGACGGAGTCTGACGCGCCATGGAGAGAGCTCGCCCAAGAGCAAGACAAGTTTCCGTTACGTCCAGATGCTGCCTCGCGTCCGCGAGGAATTGCTGCAGCAACGCGACCGGATCAAATTGAGGAGCGAGTTCGTTTTTCCTAACAGAGCCTGGAGGGCATTGAACGTGAACTGGGTGACGAAGGCGTTGTGGCCAAAGTTGGTCGAGAAGACCGAAGTTCCGTATCGGCCGCTCATGCAAACGCGGCATACATATGCGACCCTCATGCTTCAGAAGGGAGCCCCAATCGATTGGCTCCAGAAGCAAATGGGCCATCGAAACCTCACCATGCTAATCCGTCATTACTGGCGCTGGATCAATCCGGGCGAGCTGAGCCAGGAGACGTTGGCCCGATTGGGAGCTGTCAAGAATTCGTCAAATCAACCCCACCCTGACCCCACCCGCGCCAATCAGAGCGTTTCGAGAGAGGCTTGACCACGATGCTCGATGCCAAAAAGTGCAGCAATTTGGCGGAGAGGGAGGGATTCGAACCCTCGGTACCGGTTACCCAGTACGCCAGATTAGCAATCTGGTGCCTTCGACCACTCGGCCACCTCTCCGCGTCGAAGAACAGCGATTGTTCAACATCGATCGCTCGCGCGCAAGCAGATAGCTCAAGCCCCTGCCCTGGTTCGCGCAATCCTCGGCTGGTCGTCGATCCTCACGAGGCACCCGAATGAGCTGGATGCCATGCGTCAGCGTTTTCTCTTGTCTGGATGCGGCAACGTGTTCCCTATGATTCGTGGTAGATCGTCTGTCGTGTCGAACCAGGAAAGTTTGCTCTCGACGAATTGATGGATCTGTGGTCGAACGCGTTCAGGGACGTCGAACGTTCCCACGCGAACGGAGAAATAGCGACCGTCTCTCACCAGCGGATGACTCGGCGGCGCATATTCGCCGTACAGCCCCGAACCGCACGTTCCGCAGAAAAAGCTGCGGCCGGAGTCGGATGTTCGATACTCGGAAGGAGATCCCTTCGTCAGTCGGAACGCATCGCCTGAGACTTGTGCCGTAAGCAGCACGGGCGCGCCGCTGCTCCGCCTACACTGATTGCAGTGGCAGTAGATCACGTCGAAGACAGAATCGATTTCGTATCGAATTGCCCCGCAGAGACATCCGCCTGTGAAAGGTCCCTCGATCATTAGACGATGGCTCTCATGAGGCTGTACACTCCTATCTGGGCAGCAAGGCCATCGCGGCGATTCTTGAAGTAGCGCTCCTGCGCGTCCTCTGCGGTTAGAGCGATCACCTGCGAAAAGCCAATGCGGCGTAGCTTGACCTCGAGATCGCCCGGCATGAAGCGCGAGAGTGTTGGCTCGCCGGTCAAGGACGCGGCCGTTCGGGCTGCTGCGGCGTCGCGCTCCTCCTCGGTAGTGGATAACGCTTCGAACGCAACCTTGAACTCGAAGACGATCTCGCTCCCACGAGGCAAGCGGTGAACAAATTCGAAAGTCATGTCGATGGCTTCTTCCGTGAGATAGTGGGTGACGCCCAGCCAGGAGCAGAACGTTCGTGACTGCAAGTCAAAGCCGCACGTGCGCAGGCCGTCGCCCAACGACATAGACTCAAAGTCCACCGGGGCCAATTTCAGGTTTGCCGGAGGGACGAGTCCCGCTACAGCGAGGCGTTCCTTTTTCCACTGCTGAGTGGCTGGATGATCAACCTCGAAGATATGAAGCGACTGAGCCCATGGCGGTTGCCGGAAAGAAAACGTATCGAGACCGGCGCCCAAGATGAGGTATTGGCGGATGGCGCGCTCGGCAACAGCATCAGCAAGGGAGTCCTCAGCGTACCGGCTCCGCATCACGATGCGAGAACGCATTTCCTTGAAAAACGCCGTCGAAGCTAGCTGGATTTTGTCGGGATCGCTGGGAAGGTCGACTATCCGGAGCGCAATCGGATCGGCGAGAATTTTCGGATCGTCATCGAGCGATTGATGGAGCGCACGTTGAACAGCCGCAGCTTGGCTGGTTTCGCTCGGCTTGTTGTTTTCCATGACGGACTCGCGCTTCGAGATAAAGCGTCGCGTGCACTGGAGAATCGAGAGTAAAAATTCGACCGCTAGTGCGCAAGCAGATGGCGCAAGCCCCCGCTCATCGACGATGAGCGGGGCTTGCGGCGACAACACCGAGGTGATGAATCAGTGGAACAGGTTGAGCTGGTTCTCGGAATCGTCGACGAAGTAGATTCCCGCTCCGCCGGGCATCACGGCGAGTCCGAAGAGCGACCCTGCGCCGGCAGGCGCTATGGTCGCCGACGCTGTTTGCGTGCCGCCCGGAGTCGTTTCGACGATATTTCCGTCGCCAGCGTTCACGGTGAGTATGTCGCCATCGGGTGCGAGAGTAAGTCCAAGCGGCATGTTTAGGAGACCGCTGGTACTCACCGTCTGTCCAGTTCCCGCGCTCGAGAAACGAAACGACGCATCTTTGATCGCTGCGATTCGGCTGTTGACCGTATCCGCAACATAGAGCGTGTCGCCATCGCTGAGACCGACGCCGGTCGGTCCAATGATAAGCGCCGAGGGGTCGTTCTCCTCAGCAAAGCCTGAGCCGATGATCTTTGTTTCCAGGGCAAGCGGCTTCCCAAACCCTTGCGCTGGTGTGAATAGGGTCATCCTGGCAACGGTTCCCGCATTCACCGGGGTATCTGCAGCCGCGTGCGCGACGTCGCCATTGAGGACGTTGGTGAAGTACAGCTGCGCGAAGAATCCACCGTCAAAGGCGGTCATGTCCCAAGGTCCATTCACCACACCGCCCGAAAAGGTCTCGACTGGATTTCCGTTCGCGTTGAGCACGATGAGACATCCCGCACCTACCGTGCCTATCGTTCCGTCTGTGGTGGGAAGGCTGCCGACTATCACCCATCCGCTACGGAGCACGACCAGGGCAGTTGTCAGTCCCACGCCTCCCGGGCAGGCACCCGGCAGTGTTGCCGCATCGATCTCCGCGAATGTGGACTGGCTCTGAACGTCCGGCGCGTACTGGACGATTGAGGTGCCGGTGCCCTGCAGGTTACCGGTCGGCGACGCACCGACGTTGTTGAAGTTACTTACCAGGATGTTGCCCTTGACGAGTTTGCCGACCGTTCGAGGGACGACTGCCACTCCATAGGGATTCTGATCGCCGGCCTCCACTCCCGCAGCGGGCGCCGACGCCACGCCCTGCGTGACCGTGGTGAAGTTGTTGATGAACGCCGTCGACGGCTTCGAGCCATGCGCCAAGGCGGTCGACGCCGCGACGCTTACCAGCGCCACCGCCGTCATGATCGTCACTGCCCCTCCGAGTCTACTTCGACATGTTGTATTCAGCACTTCGGTTCCTCCTAGATGTTTTCGGCAAAGTGCGTTTACAGGACCTCCAAACCTCTTGTGCTCGACAAACAAAAATCGCGGGATCGGCGAATACACGATCCGCCCTGTTCGTGAACTATCGCGCGCAAGATTTGGTTCCCGTGCGATCAAGCGGCGAAGGGGCGAGTCTCGAACTATTGTAATGAGCTGTTCACGAGTCGTAGGCTCGGCGACACTGGAGCCAGCCACATGCCAGAGAATTTTCTCGTCGACCATGACGGTCCGATCACGACGATCACTTTCAATCGGCCTGAGCGACGCAATTGCCTCGACGGGGCGGTAATCCTCGAGTTCGAGCGCCATCTGCATGCCGTCCGCGACGATCGCGATTGCCGCGTCCTTATCGTGACGGGCAAAGGCACCGCATTTTGCGCCGGCGCGGACAAAGCGATGTTCGAGGCTACGACCGGCACCGTCGTCGATCCCGCCGAGCGGCGCCGCCGGATGGGCGAGTTCGGCAAACGATGGCCGCGGCTTATCGGCAGGGCGTTCGACGTGCTGGCCCATCTCGATCAGATCACGATTGGCGCAATCAACGGCTATGCGGTCGGCGGCGGATGGTCGTTCGCGCTCGCATTTGATTTTGCGATCGCAGTCGAAGGCGCGGAGTTCTGGGTGCCTGAGGTAGATCTCGAAATCCCTTATCGGGGGGCTCCCGCCAGCGTGCTAGCCGCCCGGCTCGGCCCGTGGCGCGCAAAGGAAGCAATTCTGATGTGCCGGCATTACAAGGCCGAGGAATTGCTCGCGATGGGCGCGCTCAACCGCGTGGTCAAACCAGACGAGTTGATGCCCGCGGCGCGGGAACTCGCGAAAACGATTGCGGCGAAATCGCGCGAGGCGCTGGCAGCGTCGAAGCGCGACATCAATGCCGTGTTCTTCGGCCAGCGCTTGTTCTAGCTATTCGCGCGTCACTGCCTGAGCAACGACCTACGAATTGCCTGATGTTTGGTTTGCGGATGAAGCCATACGCTCATCACCGCCGGGCAGAATGACGGATCGTCAATGCTACCGGTGCTCGAATTGTTCAGATAGGCAAGCGTCCTTTTGCTATCCGGGCAGAAGATGACGATCTGATCGCCTTGGCGAACGTTCGGAATGATCTGCCTCAGTTCCCCCTCCCAGATTCGAAGCTGGCGCTCGTCGCCAACCTTCAGAGAGCGCATCTCGGCGATTGCATTCTTGACTAACGTGTCGGCAGGAACAGCCCGGCCCGGCTCGATATCGAGCGCTTGAGGTGCGGCGGCGGACCATTGCGGGCCGACAATCCACAACGTGGCGTCGTACATCCGGATGCCTAACCACGTGTGGCGTCCCTTCCCGAACGGATGTATTTCGGGAGCCTTGGAAAGCACCTGCGGCGGCAACGGCCGAGAGGCGACCGCGAACGTGGCGAACATTAGAACCAGCAGCATGGCCGCGAATCGCAAAACCGCCGCGCAGGTAGAGATCAGGCGTGTCATCAGCCGCCGCATTGTGGCCGAGAGTCACGCGGTCCGCAACCGCAGGATATCTTCAAGCGCAATGCGTCGACGCCTACGAATAGACGCTCACTCGATACAGGTCACCACGGCCAGGTTGGCGGCGCTCGCGTCGACATAGAATTTTCGTAGCTTTCGGAACGCGTCCATCAGCCACTCGTCGTCGTCGGGCTCGAATTGCACCGGGTAGATGCCAAGCGTCATCATTTGATCCGGATCCCATCGCGCAATCATCTCCGCTTCGAGATTCGGCCGAGTTAGCTCGCGGGCAATATCGGCGACTTTGTCGGGGGCGAAGTACCGCGCGGGTCCGTAGCCAAGGTTTTCGCCGATCTCGGTCCCGCCCATTACCACCTGGCTCGCGAGATCGGAGCCGGGTTGGGCACTGCCGCACAAAAGGTAGTGCACTCCGTGCCACGCTTTCTCGATCGAGATGTCCGCGCCCTTCCCCGACGCTTGCGTGCTGCCGCCTGATGCCGGCGCTTGTCCCGCCATCGGCAAACCGCGAAGGCGATCGGCCATCTGCTTCGCGAGTGCGGCAACGCCTTCGCCGCGTGCGAGCGCCTGGAGGTCGATACCTGCACCCGCGAGCGCCTTCGTGATCCTCTCCTGCGTTGCCGGATCCATCTTCCCCATCGTGCCCGTAAGCATCTTCGGCACGTCGCTCTGCAGCAATTTCGTCATCGCCTCCGTCGTTCTCGGCGCGACTTGCTCCATGACGAAAAGTTCTTCGACACCGGAAGGATCATCGAGAATCTCCTTCAGGCGAGCCGGCGACACCTGCACAAAACGTCCCATCATCGACATGTCCGTTCCTCCCGCTCGCGATTGTAGGGTTTCGCGCCCTTCCAAGCTAACGTCACTCGACAGCCTCAGGCCAACACCTTGCTTGTTTGGTGGTCACTTATCGGCTAAGTCCAAATCACACTCGCAGTTGAGGGAATCAGATGGCAGAACTGAAAAATCGGCAATGGCTCCTGGCCGCGCGGCCGCAAGGAATAATCAAGGAGAGCGATTTCCGCTGGAACGAAACTTCCGTGCCGCCGCTGAAGGACGGACAGGTCGTCGTGCGCAATCTGGCGTTCTCGTTCGATCCCACGCAACGTGGCTGGATGTCGATGGATACCTACATGCCGGCAATCCCGCTCGGGCAGACGATGAAGGCAGGCACCATAGGCCAGGTGGTCGATTCGAAACGTCCCGGATTTGCCAAGGGCGACCTCGTGCAAGGGCTCTTCGGATGGGAGGACTACACCGTCAACGGCGGCGAAGGATTGATGGGCTTGCAGAAACTGCCGGCTGGCACCGACCCGGTGCTCGCGCTGTCGCTGCTCGGAACGACGGGACTGACGGCATACTTCGGCACGCTCGCGGTCGGTGCAGTGAAGTCGGGTGACACGTTCGTGGTCTCGGGCGCGGCGGGCGCAACCGGTTCGGTGTCCGGGATGATAGCCAAGATCAAAGGATGCCGCGTAGTTGGTATTGCCGGAGGACGCGAGAAATGCGACTGGCTGTTGAAAGAGGCGGGCTTCGACGCCGCGATTGACTATAAGAGTGAGAATGTAGGTGAGGCGCTGACTAAGTGTTGCCCACAAGGTATCAATGTCTATTTCGACAACGTCGGCGGCGAGATCCTCGATCACGCGCTCGCGCGGCTGGCACATGGTGCGCGAGTCGTGCTGTGCGGCGCGATCTCGCAGTACAACAACCTTGGCGAGAGAACGCCGGTCGGGCCGAAGAACTATTTCAACCTGATCATGCAAGGCGCGCGGATGGAAGGCTTCCTGGTATTCCATTTCCTTGCGCGCTATCCCGAGGCGATCGCCGAAATGTCGAAGTGGTACGCCGAGGGCAAGCTCAAGAACGAGGTCGATCTGCAGCAAGGACTCGAGAATGCGCCGAAGACGATCATCCGCCTGTTCACCGGCGCCAACTTCGGCAAGCAATTGCTGAAGCTCGCCGATCCGCAATAGCAGGGTCGCGTGCGAATCGGCGCGCACATCGGTGCTGTGCTGTTGGCGATCGCGCTCGCCGGATGCGTCATCGGGGCTCCGATGGCGCCGGTTCAGACACCTTCCAGTCACGGGCAACTGAATTTGTGCACTGGCGCGCCCGCCGTTCCGCCGAACAACGTTGCGTCGAATCCCAACTACGTTGAGTTCGCGGTCGACGTGATCGATTCAGCCGGCGCTCCGACGACTGGCCTCACGCAGCCGGATTTCGTCGTCACCGAGAATGATCGACCGACTCCGATCGCATACTTTCGCGCGGAGCAGGGCCGGCCGCCGGTCTCGATCGCAATACTGGTCGACAAGTCGGGGAGCATGGTGACGAAACTGCCGGTGGTCAGTGCCAGCGTCGACGCCTTGATGCCGAAGCTCGATGCCTGCGACGAAGTGATGATTTACGCCTTCGGAATGGACCCGATAGTGGTGCAGGACTTTACTACTGATCATGCGCTCGCAGCAGAACGCCTGAAGCTCATCGGCGCGTGGGGTGGGACGCCCTTCTATGACGGGGTGAGTCAAGGAATCGCGCGACTCGACGCGAGCCACTATCCCGATCGGGTGGCGATCATTTTCACTGATGACGCCCCGAATGTGTTGGGGTCGCCGTCGCTCGACAACGGCAGCACGATCGCGACACGGGACGGTATCGTAAATTCGGCAGTGAACTCGCAGAGCCGTTTCTTCGTGGTCGGCGTCGGCCAGCCCGGCGCAAAACAATTTCCCATTGGGATTGGCATATACGTCTGGAGCATCGGCAGCGCGCCCAACGGCGTGGGTCCGGAGGATCTGAAAACTTTCGCGACCGACTTGAAAGGCGAATTCTTTCTCATCGCGGCCGAACCCGATGAAAATGCGCCCAAGGTAAGAGCCCAACCGCGTGACGCCGGGAGCTTGGAAGCGAGACCCAAATACGCACCGCTGGCGGCCGACCCCGGTAAGATTCAGCAGTTTGCTACATCGATCGCATCGCAGATCGATCGGCACTACACGATCGGAGTTATCTCGTCGGGACCGCCGGCGTCCGCCGCGAGTCACATCGCGATAAAGGCCAATCTCCAGTCTGCGCGCACGACTTTTCATCAGATCACGTTGAGCCCAAAGACTCCGTGACGGTTCGTGTGCATGATGAGTCTCGACACTGACGCCGGTCGGTTGATGGTCGTGCGCGCTGGCGTCGCAGACTACGGCGCTGTGATGGCGATTCTGCGCGAGGCAGCGGATTGGTTGAGCGCGCGCGGGATTCAACAGTGGTTCCACTGGTACATGGACTTCGGCGAGCACATGCTGCGCGAACGCCTCGAGGATCATGAGGTTTATCTTTTCCTGCTCGATAACTCCCCGAGCGGAACGCTGACCATCCAATGGTCGGATCCTGAAGTCTGGGCCGAACGCGGCATCGACGGACAGGCCGGCTACATTCACGGCATGGCAATCACGCGAAGCGCGGGCGGCATGCGAGTCGGCGAGCGGATACTCGAATGGGCAGTCGCGACGATCGCAGCGCGCGGCTTGCGCTTCGCGCGGCTCGACGCGATGGCGTCGAACACGGCGCTGTGTCGCTATTACGAGCATCGCGGGTTCCGTCCGATCGGCACCGCATTGCTGCCGGGGATCTTCACGACGCAGCTTTTTGAACGAGAACTCTGAGGCCTGCCGTCGCTGTCGCAGGCGCCGACGTAAGAACGTCCGTCAAGATTCTTCTCCGCAACGGTTCAGAATGACGGAGAGGGAGACTAGTCGGTCTTCTGCGCTGAGCCTTGCGGCTGAGGCTTCAGGAAACTCGCTGACTCCTGGGTTTGCATTAGAGGGCTGAAGCCGGTGCGGGCCAAGTCGGGCCGGACTACCTCGATCGGGTCGCGCGTGTCGTCGACGTAGCCGAGCGCGTAGGCGCCTAGTCGGTAGCCCATCAGTCTCAGCAGATCGACCGGGAGCGTGCGCGCGATTTCCAGCGGTACCGATAAGTACTGGTTCTCTTCCTGGCGGAGCCACGAGACGTTGTAGGTGATGTTGATTCCGCTGCGGATGTTTTTCGAGCGGTTCGCGCCACCGCCGTGGTAGATGCTGCCGGTGTAGAAGAGCACCGACCCTTTCGTCATCTCGGCCGGCTCGGTGTCGGCCTCGGTAAATCGCAGCTTGTCGTCGAAGCGGTTGCTGCCGGGGATTACGCGGGTGGCGCCGTTCTCTTCGGTGAAATCGGTCATCGCCCAGATTGTGTTGCACTGGACCTCGTAGCCACGCGGAAATGGGAAGAAATCGAAGGCCCACTGGTCGCGATGAATCGTCTGGGCAGGCTCGCCGGGGCCGATCGAGATTACCTGCGTGAGATGGAGCTGAAAGCTGGTCGCGTGTCCGAGCATCTTGCCGACCGCGCCGAGCACGGTGGGATGCATCACGAGATCGCGTGATTTTGGTGAGCGCGCGATCAGGCCGCCGGTCCTGCGTGTGCGGCGTCCGCTGAAATCGTCGGGGCCAAGCGGCGTCTTCTCAGCAAAGGGACGCAGCTCGTGCGCGACCTCGTCCATGACTTCGGGGCGCACGACGCGATCGACGACGACGCATCCGTCGTCGGCGAGCGCCGCGGAAATCTCGTCAGCGGAAGTCGACGCGGGCAGATGTCTGATGCTCATATATGGTGCTCCGCGGGAAATTCTATCCCGCATCATTCGCTAGATCGATGCAATGCGATAGGTTTTGGATCTCGAATGGAGGACCCCATAATGTCTGATCTACTCGTCGAAAAAACCAATCACATCGGAATTTTGAAGCTCAACCGCCCCGACCGGATGAACGCGATCAGCGTCGAGATGCTCAATGACCTGGGTGAGGCGCTGAAGGATTTCGACAGCGACCCGAACGTCCGCGCAATCATCCTGACTGGCGAGGGGCGCGGCTTTTGCAGCGGTCTCGACCTCAAGGACACCGCCGCCGGACGAGGTATCGGAGCGGGACTGGCGGCGCCCGGCGCATCGCACGTCAGCACGCGCGAGCTGCCGACGGTGACGCTGAATCGAATCGACCTGCCCGTCATCTGCGCGATCAACGGCGCGGCGGCCGGCTACGGATTCGATCTCGCACTCGGATGCGACCTGCGCCTGATCAGCGATCGCGCCAAGCTGGTGCCCGCATTCGCCAAGCGCGGAATCGTGCCCGAGAGCGGCGGCACGTGGTATCTGCCGCGGCTGGTGGGATGGGCGCGCGCGTGCGAAATCGGTTTCATCGCCGATGATATCGCGCCGGCCCGCGCGGTCGAGCTCGGACTCGCGAACAAGGTCGTGCCGCATGAGGAATTGATGGAGGAGGCGACGCGATGGGCGTCGAAGATCGCCGCGAACGCGCCACTGGCGATTCGTGCGATGAAGCGGCTGTTCCGCCACGGATTAAGTGAGGACTTCGAATCGCATACTCATCATGTGCTGATGCAACTGCTGGTGCTGTTCCGTTCCGGTGATTTCAAAGAAGGCCTCGAAGCGTTCATGGCCAAGCGCGATCCGAATTTCAGCGGCCGCTGACGAAGCAAGCGACAGCGAGCGGACATGAGTCTCGCGCTTCGATCGCGCCTTAAGAACCTAACCCCTAACCCCTTCCCATAGTGGGAAGGGGAACCAGATTATTGGGAGTAACCTCTTCCCATGGTGGGAAGGGGAACCGGGTCATCAGTCGTCGCGGCGGGGGCCGGGTTGCATGAATGCGATTGCGACGCCGTCGAGCGGATCGACGATTCGCGCGATCTGGCCGCCTTGAATCGCAAGCTTGGGCTCGGTCGCCTGCAAGTCATTGGCGCGCGCGGTTGCGACGGCCTTCGCGATGTCGGTGCACATCAGCGCGACGCCCCAGCATCCGGGACGCCCGCGCGTCGCCGGCCCGACGACTTCGAGCACGGTCTGCTCGAGCTTGAAGAACGCCTGCCTGGTTTTATTCGCGTCACCAATTTCGCGGATTCGTTTGCAAGGGACTTCGATCGCCTCGTTGGCGGCGATCGCGTCGTCGAGCACCGGAGTCATTACGACGATATGCTCGAGATACTCGACCGTGTTTGGGTTAGGCCCGCACAACCGCGCAAGCGACTGGCGGCGCGACTCGAGGTCGAGACTGATTGGAGCGGCCGCGGTTACGACGCCCGGCAATCCGGACGAAAGCATCTCGGCCTTCACCGAGCGCGTCGCCAGCCCCGGCAGCACGACTGATTCCACCGGAGCGCCGGGGACCGCCGGCTCGCGCTCGTCCGAGACTAACACGCCCCTCACGCCCCAGACCCATCCGACGATGCCGCCGCCGCTGTCATTGTTCGTCGCGTCGCGCAAAGACGGAGCCAGTAGCGAGTTGGATTCCGCGGAGCGAAGCGCGCAGAGATCGATTTCGACGGCACCCGCGGCGAGCCGCGCGATACGAATACCGTCTTGATCGAACTCTTCAGGCGCGAGCGCGAACCCAGCGCGCCGCCATTTTTCGCGCGAGGCCGCCAGATCGCGCACCGCGACGATCACTCTTTCGACACAAACTATTCCCACGATCTTGCAGCCCTCGAAGCGAGGCTATCGTCACTCACAATAGGATGCCACTGGTCAAAAATCACCGCGACGGAGGCCGGGAGTGTATCTTTCGGTCCCTAGCTTTAGTAACGATAATCGGCGTTCTAACGTCTATGCTCATGTTGTAACAGGTTGTAGCATTGTATAACAATTATGGACTCACTCGTAGGGGGGCTTAGATGACGATCTCCTGGCAAGCGTTCCAGACCGAGGCGCTCGATTGTTTGCGCGCGCTGGTTAGGCTGGACACCACCAATCCACCCGGCAACGAACGAATCGCCGCCGATTACATGGCGGAAGCGCTGGGCGCGCACGGGGTCAAATCCGTGATCCGCGAAAGCGCACCGACGCGGGCGAACCTGGTTGCGCGCTATGCGGGCACCGATTCGTCGGCCGGGGCCATTCTGCTCTCGTCGCATACTGATGTCGTTCCGGTCGAGCGATCGGGATGGACGCGCGAGCCGTTCAGTGGCGAGATCGCCGACGGCTGCCTGTGGGGCCGCGGCTCGATCGACATGAAGTCCAAGTGCGCGATGGACCTGGTGATGATGACCGCGATGAAGCGGGCGGGAGCGAAGCCGAATCGCGACGTGATCCTGGCGGCGGTGGCGGACGAGGAGGCTGGATCGGATTTCGGCGCGAAGTTCCTGGTCGAGCGGCATCCCGAGCTGGTGCGCGCGGGATACGTGCTGAACGAAGTCGGCGGCTTCACCGTTCATCTCAGGAACCGCCGATTCTATCCGATCCAGGTGGCGGAGAAGGGCTTCGTCACGATCAAGATGAAGGTGACCGCCGCGCCGGGGCATGGATCGATGCCGCGATCTGACACCGCGATCTCGCGGATATCCGAGTTGATCACCAGGATTGTGCGGACGCCGATGCGCCGGAAGGTGTCGCCGTTCATGCGGCAGACGCTCGAGGATATGGGCGTGCCGATCGAATCGCCGGGGCCACTGTTTGCGCCGATGCTGGCCAACACCGTCTCGCCGACGATTCTGCGCGCCGGCTACAAGGACAACGTGATTCCAGGCGAGGCGACGATCGTGCTCGACGGGCGCACGCTGCCGGGCGAAGATCCCGAGAGCTTCATGGCCGAGTTGCGGCAAATCGTCGGACCCGAGCCGACCTTCGAATTGCTCAAGACAGCACCGCCGGCCGAGACCAGTCCCGACACGCCGCTGTTCGAGTTGATCAAGAAAACGGTCGAGGCGGCCGACCCGGGCTCGCTCGCGATACCGTGGATGATCCCGGGCGCGACCGACAGCAAGTTCTACTCGAAGCTCGGCGCTGCGTGTTACGGATTTTCGCCGGTGAAGCTCGAGCCGCACATGCCGTTCGGCTCGCTCTATCACGGCAACGACGAGCGCCTGCCGATCGAGGGCTTCTACTGGGGATTGAAGGTGTATGCGGAAGTATTGCTGAAATTCCTCGGCATCAAGTTCGACGACGTCTTCGCGTGATTGCGGAACCTAACCCCTTCCCTCAAGGGAAGGGGAACAATCGCGCAGGGGCGTTCCCTCAGCAACCGGTTGCGCACGGGCGCAACGCTAATTTGCGGAGCTGGTTTTCAGGGTTCCCGCTTGCGGGGTGAAGGTCATCAGCAGGCGGGGCGGGGATTCAAGCGGCACGACTGCGAAATGGGCGACTGGCTGCATGTTCAAGGTCACGGTCGTTCCGTCCTTGCTGCTCGAAATTTTGCAATCCTTGAAGATCGATTTGTCGAACACGAGATGAGTCTGCAAGGCTACGTCGGGGGTCACGTCCTTGAGCATCACGGTCGCGGTCGAGCCGCCTGAATTGCTCTCGAGGTCTTTGTCGAAGCTGACCGGCCCAGTGAGCTCGAGAATCACCGACAGCGGCGGATCGTTCGATGACAGCCTGATCGTCTTCAGCGTCGCGGGACCGGCGGTGGGCGGCTCGCTCAGCGACAACGGCGCACTGTTGTCAGCATTCATCTGATGCATCGATGGCTCAGGCGCGGGCGCTCCGCCACTCGCAGTGATCTCATGCAAAGTCGAATCCGGTGGCGCCGCGAACGGGGCTGAATTCTGATGCATGGTCGGAGCCGGTGGCACCTCGTTCGAGGTCGAATCTGCTGATACCGCGTTCGAGGTTGAATCCGGCGACGTCGCGTACGAGGTTGAACCCGGCGGCGCCGTGTCCGCCAGTCCGGTCATCGCGCGCGCCTGCGCATCGGCGGCGCCGGCGATGCTGCCGGTGGGCTTCGGCAAATCGGGGGCAGGCGCCCGCATCATGTCAGGTGCGCCGGGCTTGCGACTGGGAAGATCGGGCTGCGACGGATCGGGCGCATTCGACGAGGCCGGCACGTCGAGGTTCGGCAGTCCGTCGGCTCCATAGGCCGACGATCCGGAGTTCGACGCGACCTCGGTACCACGCATGTCAGAGCGCTGGCGCACTATTATTTTGTCCGCGTTCGAGTCGTCGGGATTACCACCGTAGCCGGTCTCGGCGAGCACCAGCGGCAGTGGATCTTCTTCGGTGTCGATCGGTTCATGGAGCCTTGCCAACTCGGTCTGGGCTTTTTTCGCGTAGTTGGAGTTGGGGAAATGCTTCTTCACAGCGGCGAAAGCCTGCGCCGCCGAGTATCGCTTACCCTCTTTCTCGAGCGAGACTCCCAGCTCGAACAACGCGTCTGGCGCGACTGGAGTCTCCGGGTATTTCTGCAGCAGCTCGGCAAAGCGCGATTCGGCGGCACGAAAGTTCGCGCGCTTATAATAGTAGTTGCCGACGATCAACTGGTTGCGCGCGAGCATCTCGCGGCATACGAGGATCTTGTCGTGCGCCAGTTCGGCGAAGTCGCCCTCGGGAAAGCGCTCCTCCAACTCCTGGAAGCGTTTGAGCGCTGCCGCCGTCTTGCCTTGATCCTGGTCCTCGCGCCCGATCTGATCGTAGTAGCTCAACCCGATGTAGTAAGTGACCAACTCAAGATTTTTGCTGGTCGGATGCATCCGCTGGAAATCGTCGAGAGCGCCGATCGCTTCCGCATAATCCTTCTGCTGGTAGTAAGCGAGGCCGATTTTCATCTCGGCATCTTCGGCGTAAGGGCTGAACGGGAACTTATCGATCACCTGCTGATAATTTTCGATAGCGGCCTTGTATTCTTTTGTCGCAAAATCAAGTTGGCCCTGCGCGTAGTAGTTCTCGCCAGTGGGCTTCTGGCGCAAACTGCAAGCGGCGGCAGGCAGCAGAGCAAAAGCCACCAATATCAACAGCAGGCGTTTCATCGGAGAGTCGCGAAAAAGGTTAAACAACACAGTCCGCCATTGCAATCGGCGCGCGAACCCCGATTCCAGGCATCGCGGCGAATTCAGGGATTTTTGGACTCGCGTGGCCGGCGAAATGACGCCGAATGCACCGGCTTCCCCGCCGCCACGTACTTGCGCGCGAAGCCGGTCCGCTCGGCGCCGGGCGCGGCCTCGACTGCGCGGATAAAGCCCGCCGCGAGCATCATCGGAAAAATTTCGCCGGCATATTCGCGCACGTCGGTCGCCACGTAGGTGATCGCGCCCGGCTCGACCGTGCGAAACAGGCTCGCCGCGAGCGTCGGCGTGAACAGGCGATGCTTGATGTGCCGCTCCTTGGGCCATGGGTCGGGATAGTAGATGTGAAAAGCGGCGACGCTCGCGTCGGGGAGCATCAGATTAACAAGCGTGCGCGCGTCCATCCGCACGACGCGCAAGTTGTCGAGTCCCGCGCGGCCGCATCGCACGGCCAGCACGCGGGTGATGGTCGAGGAAAGTTCGACCGCGATAAAGTCGCGCTCCGGAAATCCGGCGGCGCGCTCGATGATGAACTCGCCCTTGCCCGCGCCGATCTCGATTTCGACCGGCGCGCGGCGGCCGAACATCGCGGGCGGATCGATCGTGAAGAGATTGTCATTGGGGGCGAAGAGCACGCGCTCGCCAATCTCGCGCGCCTTGGGATTCCCCCAGATGCGCGCCGCTTTTCGAAGTCTCGCCATGGATGCATGACGATAGCGGTCGGCGCTTTACTGCGCCATCCGCGCCGTCATCTGTCGTGTCATCGCGAGCGGCACTGTCGTCATCCTGACGAAGCGAGCCACGCGAGCGGATCGACATGGCCTCTGGCCTCCGGACAGCTTCGCATCAGCGAAGCCGGTTCCGGTTTTGAAAATCGCGCAGCGGTCCTTCCTGATGGCACCGCGACCGATCCGTACGACCTAACCCCTAGCCCCTTCCCGAGCGGGAAGGGGACCGGAGTCGCAGAAGACCTGCTCAGTCGGGGCGTTTCAGGAATGCGCGCACTCGGTCGGACAGCGGCTTCAGGTCGGTGTTGTCGACCAAGGCGCTCGCCATCCTGACCGGATCGCCGAAGAAGAAGCGCTCGTAGAGAACTTGCCGGCCGCCGAAACTGCTGCATGCGACTTCCCACGCCAATCGATAGAGCGCGACGCGCTCCCTGGCGCCACTGTCCGCGGCGCCGAAGTAGCGGTCGATATCGGGCAGCTCGGCGGGATTGGCGAAGTCGGCGGCCGACGGGGTCGCCATGAGAGAGCTCGAACTGTTGAGCTGGATAATCTCGACCAGGCGCGGATAGAGGCGCGGGAAAAGATTGCGCGCGGTGTCCAGCGGCGCTCGCGACGGCGTGAATACTCCCCACTTGTCGAGGGCCGCGTCAGCTTCGGCCGCGCGCAGGCATGCGCGCATCGTCTCGGTCGTCATGATCATCTCGGCGATACGATCGCGCACGTGCGGCAACGACATCGCGTCGCTCGCCTCCGCGATTCGCGCCGCCAGTCCGAGAATGAACTCGCTCTTCGCGACGTTCTTTACGGCCACCTGATGCATCATGTGGACGACGGCGCCGGTGCCCGAATACAGCGCGTTACATCGCGCGACGTCGCCGCATAGGAACACGCGCTCCCACGGCACCAGCACGTTGTCGAAGACGACCACCGCGTCCATCTCGTCGAAGCGCGACGCGAGCGGGTGGTCGAAGCGCGAACGGCCGAGGTCGTAGGTGTCGCGACACAAAAACTTGAGCCCCTCGGCGTTGCACTGGATCGCAAACGACAGCGCGTACGGCTCCGCCGCCGGCTCGGCCTTCAGCACGGTCGAAGGGAACACGAGCAGCTCCTCCGACAGCGGCGCCAGCGTCGCGAGCATCCGGCAGCCGCTCACGATGATGCCGTCAGTGGTCTTCTCGACCAGCTTGAGCGCGAGGTCGGCGTCGGTGTGACCCGCCCATCCGGCCGCGCGGCTCGCGCGCGGATTCACCAGCGTGTGCGTCGCGCACCAATCGTGATGGCGCGCCTCCATGTAGTAGTTCCAGATGTTGTCGCCGTGACGCGGATCGCTCTCGGCGAAAAACTCGCGCGCCGCAGCCATCGCGGCGAGACTCACGTTGAGGTAATCCGGCGTGCGCCCGAGCATCCCGCAGCCGAAGTCCGCCCACGTCTTCATCATGCGCGTGCGCTTGCGGAGGTCGTCGGAGGTTTTCGGGATGATGAACGACATCCCCGCGCGACCGCCGTCGTCGGTGCGAAACGTCATCGTCTCGGGATGCTCCATCTGCATGTCGTAGAGCGACGCGACCGAACGCGCGCAGTTGGCGAACGCGGGATGCGCGGTGACGTCACCAGCGCGCGTGCCGCCGATCCAGATTTCCGCGCCGAGCTTTTTCAGCGACGACAGGTAATTGTTGCCCGAGCGCGCACCCACCTCAGATGACCTCGTTGAGCAACGGCAACCGCTTGCGGATTCGTTCGGCGGCGTCGGCCGGCGCCATGTACGGCGGCCGGGCGGGGCCCATCTCGATTCCAGTCGCGACCGACGCAGTGACCTTGGTCGTGCCGAGATGGCCGAGCGTTTCCTCGCCGCCGCGCGGGAAGCATCGATTGAGCCGGCGCTGGATTTCCTCGGCACGCTGGTAGTCGCCGGCCTTGTACGCCTTGACCAGAGCGACGGCCGCGGGCACCGCAAAAATATTGATGAAGCCGCCGGCCGCGCCGAGCATCAGCCCCGCGAGCAGCGCGCGAAACGTATTG
>DATNLS010000360.1:0-35734 GCA_035602775.1 Candidatus Acidiferrales bacterium
CCTTTTCCCGGCATTACGATTTTCAAATCGCAAGGCGAGGCTGTTCCGCGGCATCCGCGCACGTTCGCATCGCGCGGACACACATCCACACCCGGTCGCGTCGCGGGTTTTACGGTCTTACGCGAGACTCCGGACAGTCACTTCACTTCGAAACGGCTATGTCGACGGCTCATTGAGGTCGTTGCGACCTCGGTAGAAAGTACAGGCTTTGGTGAACCGAGCGAGTACTTATCAATGTCGCTATAAGATTGCAAGTCTATCGAAGAGAACTTTTTTCTCTCTCGTCATCTCAGATATATGCACATATATGCATTTATCGGCTTTGACTATGTGGAGATTGCAGGAGGATGCACGCGCTGCATTTGTCTGAACGCTCCGGTTCCCCTCTCCAGAAGGGAGAGGGTTAGGGGAGAGGTTCCGCGGCCCAGCTCAATGCACGCGACCCAACTCAACACAAAGGAAGTCTAACTGAAAGTCAGCGCGACGAAGCGTTCAGCAAGACCGGGAGTTGGGCGGTGAATTCGCTGCGAGAGAGCGTCAGTTCGTAACCCGCTTCGCGGGCGGCCTTTAGAGATTTTAGATCGACGTGCGAAGCAAATCCGATGACGCGCGCGCTGGGAGCTGCGGTACGGATTTGTTTAAGAGTCTCGAGCGCGGGAAACGCGGCGTCGGAGAGATCGGTAAAAATGATCGACGGATGCGTCGCGGCGCATCGTGCGGCCACCGCCTCGAGCGATGACGCGTACTCGACTTCCGTCCCGAGCGCGGCGGCGACCGCGTCGATCTTCGAGCGGAAAAACAAATCGCGGACTAGTCCGAGTGCCGTCATATCATGTCGGCAATTTTTACCACTCGCGCCGTGCCGTTGCGGAAGCGCGCGGGTGAAAATGGCGTGAGATCGACCGACGGCTGACGCCCTTTGACCAGGTCGGCGATCACTTCGCCGGTCAGCGCCGACAGCAGGATGCCGCTGCGGAAGTGGCCGGCGGCGTAGAGGACGTTCGGGACTGTCGGCGACGCGCCCAGCACCGGAAGCAAGTCGTCGCTGGCGGGGCGCAGACCGGCCCATGCTTCGCGAAAAGGAATCGAGGCGATCGACGGGACCATCGCGCGCACCGCGCGCAGGATTCGTTCCATCCCGTCGAGCGTGACGGACTTGTTGAAGCCCGCCTCTTCGAAGATCGAGCCGGCGAGGATACGGCCGTCGCGGCGTGGCACCACTATTCCATTGGTTGAAAAAATCGAAGGGCCGATCAGGCCGGGGCGTGCGTCGAAGCACAAGATTTGGCCGCGCACCGGGTAGAAGTGGATGCGGTCGTCCTCGAGGCCGCGGATGTCGCCCGCCCATGCGCCGGCGGCGTTGATGATGACGTCGCCAGTCTCGAGCGATCCGTCCGCCAGCAGGATGCCGGTCGCGCGCCCGCCTTCGATTGCAATCGAATTGACGCGGGCGCCCTCGCGAAAATCCACGCCGGCGTGAGTCGCCGCGTTGATATAGGCCAGCGTGAGCTTGCGGTTCTCGACCCGCCGATTGCCGGGCATATGCAGCGCGAAGATGATTTTTTCCGAGAGCACCGGCGCGAGCCTGAACGCCTCGCGCGGCGACAACTCCTCGACGTCACCGCCGGCCGCGCGCTGCCATCGCGCGCGCGACTGCAGCTCGGCGCGCGACGCGTCGTCGAAGGCAACGTAGAGCACACCTTGTTGATCGTACTCCGGATCGACGCCGCTCTCGGCGGTGAGGCGCTCGACGATCGCGTCGAAAGAACGCTTGCCCGCGAGCGCGAGATCGAAAAACGCGCCGGGCTCGTGCGCTTCAGCCTGCGGCCCGATCAGTCCAGCCGCCGCCCACGAAGCCTCGAGCCCGAGACGGCCGCGCTCGAAGACACTGACCTCGACTCCGTCGGACTTAAGCCGCCACGCGACCGAACTACCGATAATGCCGCCGCCAATTACGAGAGCTTTCACGCGACTAGATTACCGGCGCGATCGACCCGGCGAAAGCGCGCGGCCGCGACCACACTCGCGCCTATGGAAATTCGCTCGGTGGCGCAACTGCTGTGACCGACACGCGCGCCGCTGCCGCCGAACCGGGGCGCGCGAACAGAACGCATACTGGATCGCGGTAGATGGGCGCCCAATCGCTCCGCTTCGCCATCAAGAGATCCAGATAGGAAGCGGCGGGCACGAGCACATAGTCGTGGGGATAGCGATCGAGCACTTGGGTGTCGCCAGAGCCACCCGTGGTAAAGCGCATGTAGTCGTACTGCACGCTTTGCGGATAACGCTCGTCAAAGCTGTCGAAAAACACCTTCGAGGGCGGCACGTCGTGCCAGATAATGTATCCGCCCCACGCATAGGTCGACAGGATGTTGCCGGACAGGTGGTTGCGCTGCATGAACGCGACCGCTCCCACCGGATAGTCCATGTAGATCCGCAACCGCGGGGAAAATATTTTAGTAGAGGCGGCCAGGAAAACGGCCAACGCCAGCGCGAGCAGCTGAGCCCGGCCCGAAGCGCTCGCAACCGCATCATGGCGCGGAGGCTCAGCGCCGCGTCTCCTCGCCGAGACAGTCACGAGCTGCAGATGCCCCGCTAGCGGCGCGGTGCAGGCGATCACCGCGAACGCCATGTTGCGCACTGCATAGAGCGACGCGCAGATCATCATCACCGCCACCGCCATCAGCGCGAAATCCTCGCGTCGAGGCGTCAGAGCAAAGGTGATCAGAGCGCCTATCGTTATCGCGATAGGAAACAGCCAGGCATAAAAGAGGCCAAGCCAGCTGTCACTCGTAGTCAGCAAATAAAGAGGGCTCTGGAACTCCACGTTCCGATTCAAGGTGAGGATCGGTTCACTGAACTTGCCTAGCACGACGTACAATTCGTGGATGCCGAACGGATTGATCAAAGTCGCGAGCAGCGCGGCGGAGGTAAGCGCGCCGAGGGATATCGCGCGCCGGCACCGGCGCCCCGCCAGCCAGTCCTGCACACCCACCACTGCGGCGTAGAGGCCGAGCACGACCAGCCCTATCAAAAATCCGCCGTGAAGATTCGCCCATACTGCCATCATGGGGATCGCGAGCCACAAGCGCGCTCGGCGGCCGCGGCTCTCGCGGGCAAGCATCGCGAGCAGCGCACTCAGGAAGATGTAATCGAATAACTGCGGCCGAAACTGAATTTGGAGCCGGAGTCCCAGTGCCGCCAACATGAGAGCGGCCAACTGTGCCGGATAATCCGCGCCGGTTTCGGCGGTGCCAATCGCGAGCAGCGCCATCGTCGCCGCCGCGCACAAGAACTTCATCAGCTTGAGCCCGACCACACCCCCAGCTCCGTAAAACAACGCCATCACGACGTCCGCGAGCCACTCGTGGTTGAACCACGGCGCCCCGGGCGCCGAGTACGAGAAGATATCGCTCCGGATCAAGTGGCCGGTATGGAGCACGATTTGACCGAACCGGACATGCATCCAGAGATCGGTATCCGCCACCTGAATCGTGTCCGCCATGACCGCCGCAAGCAGCACGAAGGCCGGCGCATACCTGAGAAGAGAGCGCGCGTTGGTCGGTCGCGCGGGACTCGCCGTCGACCGGATAGAGGCCGCGCCATGACCCGGCTCCACGCTCGCCAGTGCGGGTTTCCGCCACCCAGTCATAGTGTCATCCCGCTTCTCAATGCGCTCCAACTTAGCTGAGCCGGGGCTTCGTTTCAGCAACCCGCCGGCCGCGATGGATTGCGCCTCGGCCGCAATCCGGCCTTCATGCACATATGTGGACGGGCCGAATCTGTTGCGTCGATGCAACATGGCCTGGGATCGAACGACGCATCAAAATCGTCGCAGATCAAAGTTCAGGTGGATTTTAAGCCCGGACGAATCTGGCATAGTAAGTGCTGCTCATCGGCGTCGGCGGTAGGGTAGAGGAGCTGAGGCGAGGACACGTTGCGCAACATTGTAGATATCGTTTCTGCAGTGCCGGTTGTCGAGTATTCAGAGGCGCGGGCGGAATCTCGAACTGTCGAACGGCGCGCGCCGTCGTTGCTCGGCTTTGCGCCGGCGATGGTTGCGCTGCTAATCGTTGCGGCCTGCGGCACTAACACCGCCGACGTGGATTTGTGGGGACATCTGCGTTCGGGCGCTGATATGATCGCCGGCGGCCATCTGCCGGTCCACGATCCCTACGCGTATTCAGTCAACGCACCCATCTGGATTAATCACGAGTACTTGTCCGAAGCGATCTTCGCCTGGATGTACATGCACCTGGGCGTGGTCGGGCTAAAGCTGGTCCGCTTCGTCTGCGCATCGGTGATGATCGTGTCTATCGCCGGAGCTGTCGCCGAGACCTCCGCCGCGATCCCAATCCAATTCATAGTGCTCGCGCTCACGACTTCCATCGTCGTGCCGGCAATCGAGTTTCGTCCCCAGATTTTCACCTTCGCGATGTTGTCCGCGCTGGTGTGGATGCTGGCGCGCGATAACTTCGGCCGCCGCGCTCCGCTGTGGCTCGCGATCCCGATGCTGATCTTGTGGTGCAACCTTCACGGCGGATTCGTGGTGGGACTTGGCGCGCTCGGCCTCTACACCGGGGCGGTGGCCGTGCGGGACCTGATCGCGCGCCGCGGTCTTTCTCACTCATTGTATCTTGGCGCGATAACGGCGGCGTCGGCACTCGCGACCCTGATCAATCCGTACGGTTTCGCAATCTGGCGTTCGGTCCTGCGCACGTTGTCGCGGCCCCCGATGATGTCCGACATTGTCGAGTGGCACAGCCTGCGGTGGGCGATGGTGGAAATTTGGCGGATGCCGAATTTCTCTTACCTGTTCGACCTCGAGCTCGTGCTGATGTTCGCCGCGATGCTGTTAAGCGTCGCAGTCGCTCCGTTTGGCGATGATTTTCCGTTGCTGACGGTCGCTGCTGCAATGATTGCCAGTGCGATTTCGATGTTTCGGAATTTTCCCCTTGCGTTGATCGCCTCGGCCGCGCCGCTGGCTCGCCATCTCTCAATCGCTATATATCGCCGCACGCCGGCAGCAGCCGACCCCGAGTCAGCTCCGAGAGCGAGCTGGCTCACGCAAGGCGTCCTCGCGTTGCTGGCAGTCGTGCTCGCGATTCGACTCGGTGTTTTCTCGCCGGCCATCGACTTTATGTTTACGCCGCCGGCGGGGGCCTTGGCGTTCATCACCGAGCACGATCTTCGCGGCAACGTCCTGACGCCGCTGATGTGGACCGACTACATCATTTATCACCGCGCTCCAGAAAACCGCGTTTTCATCGATTCTCGTTTCGAAATGATTTATCCCGACCGCATCGCGCAAGACTTCGAGGATTTTCAGCATAACCGGGAGCGCGCGGCGGCGGTGCTCGCGTCGTATCCACATGATTTCGTGATGCTCGCGCCCGACGCCAAGGCCGTTCCGCTGATGAACGACAGCAAGGATTGGAAGCTGGTCTATCGCGACAACATCGCGCTGCTTTATGCGCGCGACGATTCGGCCGCTGCCAGGATCCTCGGCGTTCCTATCGTTCGAGATTCGCCTCCACGGATTTTCCCCTAGCCGAAATTCCCGTGGCAAAGCCAGTTGAGCCTTCGCGCTACTCGCTGCTGTCCGCGTCGCCATGGACCGTAGTCCTGTCGATTGCGCTCACGACTGCTGACAATTTCGCCGAGCCGGACCTGTGGATTCACATGCTGACCGGCCAGACGACTCTGCGCACTGGCCACATCCCGCGCTTCGACACCTACTCTTACAGCGCGGCCGGCGCGCCGTGGCACAATCACGAATGGCTGTCGCAGGTGGCGCTGGCTTTTTTCTACGCGCATCTCGGCGTCTTCGGCCTCAAGCTGCTGAAGCTGATCTGCTCGAGCATCCTAATAATTGCACTGGCGATCGGGATTTCCGCCACCGGCGCGGCGGCGCGAGTACAACGGCTGACACTGATTCTCAGCGCCGTCGCGATCTGCACCCAGATGCAATTTCGCCCGCAGCTCTTCACCTTCATGATGATCGCGGTTGTCATGATGGCGCTGGCGATCGAGGTTTATCGGCGCGACGCGACGCTATGGCCGCTGATCCCGATGTTCGCGTTGTGGGCGAATTTTCACGGCGGTTACATCGTCGGTCTCGGCGCGATGGGCATCGCGAGCGCGGTCATGTTCGTCCAGGCCTGGATGCTTGACGCGAGTCGCATGCAGTCGGCGTGGCGGCTCGCGATGGTCACGCTTGGATGCGCGGCGGCCACGATACTCAATCCGTTCGGCATGGGCTTGTGGACGGGCGTGGCGCATTCGGTCGGCGATCCGCTGATTCGGCGAGTGATCGCCGACTGGGTGCCGCTGGCGACGATGATGCTATCGAACTGGCGCAGTTCGCCGGAGGCGCTGCTTCAGTACGTGGCGCCGATGCTGATGTTTGCCGGGTTCATCGCGGCGGTCGCGTTGGCTCCCGACCTCGGCGACGCCGCCCTGCTCGCGGTCGCGGCCATCTTTATCGGCGCCGCCTTCTATGCCGCGCGCAACGTCGCGGTCGGCGTGATCGCGGTCGCGATTCCGCTGGCGCGTCACGCCAGTCTGGCACTGGCGCGCGGTACCGAGAACAAGGCTGGCGCGCCGGCCCTGGACGACAACGAACCGCCCGCATTGTTGTTGGCGATTTGCGCGCTTGCGCTCGCGCTCGTCGGTGGAACTTTCTCGAACCAACTCAAAACCTGGAAGCCGATGCCGACCGGCGCACTCGCGTTCATGCAGCAGCACCAGCTTCACGGCAACCTCCTTCCGAAGTTCGAATGGGGCTCGTACGTGCTGTGGCACATGGGCGACGCGTTCAAAGTCTATATCGACCCGCGCGGCGAGCTGGTTTACACCGACAAGCAGGAAGGCGACTACGCGATTTTTTTCTACGGGATGCCGGGCGCGGCCCATCTGCTGGAAGCGTATCCGCACGACTACGTGCTGATGGGCGTGCACGACAAGGGCGCCGACGTCGTCAGGAACGATCCGCGCTGGCATCTACTATATAGCGATCAAGTCGCGGCGCTGTTCGGACGTACCGCACTGCCGGGAGGACCCGTCGCCGGCAATGTGGCCGGCCCCGACGGTAAGCCCACCGACACCTATTTTCCCTGACGCGCCGAATGATAGATGTCGTGGCATGGCGCGACTGATCAAAGGGCTCGACACCAAGCTGATTCACGCCGGCGAGCCGGAGCCGCTCATCGGCGGCGCCGTCACGATGCCGATTTTTCAATCCTCGACCTACGAGTACGCCGGCCAGACCAGCTACCACGACCTCCGCTACATCCGCCTCAACAACACGCCCAATCACGCGGTGTTGCACGCCAAGCTCGCGGCGCTCGAGAACGCCGAGGCGGCGTTGGTCGCGGGCAGCGGGATGGCGGCAATATCGGCGACGCTGCTCACCGTTCTCGGCGGCGGCGGACATCTGCTCGCGCAGGATTGCGTTTACGGCGGCACCCACGATCTGTTCGTCGACGAGTTCCCGCGCCTCGGGCTGTCGGTCGATTTTATCGACGGCGACGAGCCGGCCACCTGGCGCGAGGCGATTCGTCCCAACACCCGGGCAATCTACGTCGAGGCGATGTCGAATCCGCTGCTTCAAGTGAGCGACTTGCAAGCGGCGGTGGATTTCGCCGCCGCGAATGGATTGCTCTCGATCATCGACAATACCTTCGCGAGCCCGATTAATTTTCGCCCGGCGGAAATCGGCTTCGACCTCTCAATCCACAGCGGCACCAAGTATCTCAACGGCCACACCGATATCGTCGCGGGCGCCGTGATCGGGCGCGCCGACCTGGTCGAGAGCATCACGCATACGCTGAACCACTTTGGCGGCAGCCTCGATCCGCACGCATGCTTCCTGCTACATCGCGGGATGAAGACGCTCGCGGTGCGCGTGCGCCATCAGAACGAGAGCGCGCTCAAGCTCGCGCGATGGCTCGAGCAGCATCGCGCGGTCGCGCGTGTGAACTATCCCGGCCTCGAGAGCCATTCGAATCATCTCCGCGCGTGCGAGCTGTTCGACGGCTTCGGCGGCGTGCTGAGCTTCGAGCTCGAAGGCGGCCTCGACGCGGCACAGCGCTTCATCGATCGCGTGACGATTCCAATCAGCGCGCCGAGTCTCGGTGGCGTCGAGACATTGATCACGCGGCCGTCAACCACGTCGCATTCGGGCATGTCGGCGGCCGATCGCGCGCGGACTGGAATTGGCGACGGTCTGGTGCGGCTGTCGGTCGGGCTCGAATCGAGCGACGACCTGCTCGAGGATTTTGAGGCAGCGCTGAGCGGCTGAGAGTTTCGCTGCCGGCCAACTCATTTCGGGACACTCTCTGCGACCGCGCAAAAGTTCGAACACCGAAGTCAGCCTCGGGTTGCGATAGCAAATCATTGCCATGGCTTGTGAGGGCATTGGACTTGCTTGCTGTTGATGTGTGGACCCTCAGATCGAAGCGTCGCACAGTTCCGGCCGGGCGACGCCGGCTCCGATGCGTAACTGGCGCGCGATGACGCTGTTGGTCTGCATGGCGATTATCGCGAGCACAGCGCGGATTGCATTGATCGACGGCAACAGCGATGTGCTGGTCGCGTCGATTGTGTTGTGTTTGTTTGCCGCGGGCGCATTGCTTCCGTGGAGTCCGCGCTGGCAGGCGGCGCTCGGCGCGAGCGGCGTCATTGCGATGTCGGGCTACTCGATGCACGCCGCTGATCTGGATTCCGGCCTGGCGCTCGACTGGACCCGGATCGTTGCCGCGATGACGATAGCGCAGATAGCCGCGATCCATGGCGCCCGCTATCGCCGAAAGTTTGCCGATCAAGTTGCGGCGCTGGCCGCTAACCAGCGTTTGCTGATTAGCGAGATAGCTCTGCGCGCGGAAGCCGCTGCGGCGCGTGAACGCGATCACTCCCAACTGCAAGCCAGCGAGGCGATGCTGCGCAAGGTCTTCGAGGCCTCACCGGAGAACATCGCAATCAACAGCCTGGTCGACGGACGTTTCATCGCCGTCAACGAGGCCTACGATGTCGCCGGTTACACCCGCGACGACGTGATGGGCGCCAGCATTATCGCGCTTGCGATGTGGCGGCACGACGATCAGCTCGTCCGCTTTGTCGAGATCCTTCGACGCGATGGCCACGTCAAGAACATGGAAGTCGTGCAGCGCTGCAAGAACGGCACCGACGACGAGACTCATCTCATCTCGGCCTCGACCACCGAAGTGAACGGCGAGCCGTGCGTGATTTCGATGGTCAGGGACATCACCGAGATAAAAGGCGTCGAGACCAGCCTGCGCGCCAGCCACGCGGCGCTGCGCAAGATCTTCGACGCGACCCTGGACATTATCGTGGTGACGCGGCTGTCCGACGGCGCTTACATCGATTTCAATCAGCAGTTCGCGCAGCTCGGTTACGGGCAACAGGATCTCGACGATTCCAACCAGGGCCAGCGCCGGCTATGGGCCGACGAAGCGGTGCATCAGGAGTTTCGCGCCCGCATTGTCGCCGAAGGCATCGTGCGCAACCTCGACGCCGACTTCCTGAAGCCCGACGGCAGCCTGATGCCGGCGATGCTGTCGGCGGTGCGCGTCGAGCTCAAGGGCGAGGACTGCGTGGTCGCGATGATTCGAGATCTCACGCAGACCCGGGAAGCCTCGCGCAAGCTCGAGGAAAGCGAGGCTGCCCTACGCGCCATCTTCGACGTGAGTCCCGACGCAATCTCCGTCGCTAGCGCGCACGACGGCAGATACGTGGCGGTGAATGCGGAATTTCGGCGGCTCGGCGGGCGCACCCTCGAGCAGACGATTGGCAAGACCGATCTCGAGCTCGGCGTGTGGAGCAAACCGCCCGATCGCGACCGCTTCAGTGCCGCGCTGGCGGCCGAGGGCGAAATCCGCAACATGGAGATCGAATTTCTATCCCGCGACCATACCCCAATCCCGACGCTGATCTCGGCCGCGATGCTCGACTTTGGCCGTCAGCCTTGCGTGGTCGCGTATATTCGCGACATCACGGCCAGAAAGCGGATCGAGCGCGACCTGCTGTCGGCGCGCGAGGACTTGTCGCGGCAGGTCAAGGCGCTCAGCGAGAGCGAAGAGACCTTCCGCAAACTGTTCGACGCCAACCTCGACAGCATGACCCTCAGCGGCGTCAATGGAATTTATATCGATGTTAACCAGGAATTCGTCAAGGGCACCGGCTACTCGCGGGAGGAGGCTGTCGGCCATCATTTCGCCGATCTGAACATGTGGATTCATCCGGACGAAATGATTCGCTTCGCCGATCAACTCACCCGGACCAACGAGGTCAGGAACCTCGAGGTTGCTTTCCGAATGAAGGATGGCACGGAGCGGCCAGTGCTCCTGTCAGCGACCAACCTCGAACTCTACGGCCAGCTGTGCTGCCTGACGATCTGCCGGGATATCGCGGATATCAAGATGACGCAGCGCGAACTGGTCGCCGCGCGCGAGGCGGCGGTGGCGGCCTCGCGCGCCAAGTCGGAGTTTCTGTCGAGCATGTCGCACGAGATTCGCACGCCGATGAACTCGATCCTCGGGATGGCCGATCTGCTGATGGAAACCCCGCTCGGCGACGAACAGCGCAGATACTTGAGCACCGTCATCAGCAACGGCCGCGCGTTGCTCGCGTTGATCAACAGTATCCTCGACCTCGCCAAGGTCGAGAGCGGGCGCATCAACCTCGAGGCGGTCGAGTTCGATCTCAAGGACAGTGTCGAGAAGGTGCTCGAGACGCTTGCGATTCGCGCGCATGAAAAGCGCCTCGAACTGATGGTGCGGTTCGCGCCCGAGATCCCCGAAGTCGTACTCGGCGATCCCTTGCGGCTCAGCCAGATCTTGATCAACCTGGTCGGCAACGCGATCAAATTCACTCAACACGGACAGGTGCTGGTGTCGGTAGAGCGCGACACAGGCGCGGCGGTCGCGGGCGCGCTCAAATTCACCGTGACCGACACCGGTATCGGAATTCCCGCCGACCAGCGCCACCTGTTGTTCCACGCCTTCAGCCAGGCTGACTCTTCGACCTCGCGCAAATACGGCGGCAGCGGGCTCGGACTGGCGATCGTCTCCCGGCTGGTCGCGCTGATGCACGGCACAGTCGACGTGGCGAGCGAGCCGGGGATTGGCAGCGCGTTTTCGTTCACAGCGCAATTCGGCCTGGCCGCCAATAGGACGATCCACCCGGTGCCGCGCGAGAACGCGCTCAGCGGCCTCAGAATTTTGCTGGTCGATGCCAACGACGATAGCCGCTCGATTCTCTCTGAACTGCTGAGCGCGCGAGGGGCGCAGGTGACCCAGGAAATGTCGGCGGGGGGCGCGCTCGCACAACTACGGGACGACGGCGCTCGCGAGTCTCGCTTCCAGGTCTTGCTGCTCGACGGCACCATGCCGGCGCGGGGCGCATTTGAAGTCGCGGAATGCCTGATGGGTGGCGGTCCGGGGCGGCCGCGGCTCGTGATGATGCTCGCGACCAACGACTTGACCATCGAGGTCGCGACCCTGCGCACCGCCGGAGTCGACAACTATATCGTCAAGCCGGTGCGGCGCGCCGAGTTGTTCGCGGCAGTTGCCCGGGCGCGCGCCCCAGCGCAAGTCGAAGCGCGCGGCGACAAGTTCGGGCCGCCGGCGGTCGCGCCGCCCCTGGCTCCGTCCGCGTTCCTCAATCGCCCGCTGCGGATTTTGATGGCCGACGATTCGCAGGACAACCGCGCGCTAATCCGCGCGTACTTGAAGAAAACGCCCTACCATCTCGAAGAAGCCGAGGATGGACAGGAGGCGATCGACAAATTCGTCGCCGGCAAGTTTGACCTGGTCCTGATGGATATCCAGATGCCGATCATCGACGGCTACGAAGCGACCTCGACGATTCGAATCTGGGAGGTCGCGAACAGCCGCCCCCGCACGCCCATCGTGGCGCTGACCGCGTCAGCGCTGGAAGAAGCGGTGCATCGCACGAAAGCCGCGGGATGCGACGCGCATGTGACCAAGCCGGTCAAAAAATCGACGCTGCTCGACGCCATCCGCGACGCAATGGAAATGAGCGCGGTGGATGACGACGAGGCCGTGGTCGCCAATCACAAGGAGGAAACATGCCGGACCGGGTAATAGTGGAAGTGGACGAGGATCTAAGCGACCTGATCCCCGGTTTTCTGACCAACAAGCGCGCCGACATCGACACGATTTTCGAGGCCGTAACGCGACGCGACTACGCCGAGATAGGCCGCATCGCGCATCGGATCAAGGGCGAAGGCGGCAGCTACGGATTCGACGCGATGACGGAGACGGCCCGCTCGCTGGAGCGTGCCGCCGCGCTGCACGACGATAGTGCGTTGAAGACGCTCGCGCGGCAGCTGCTCAGCTACCTGGATCGCGTCGAGATAGTTTTCCAGCCCTCTCGCGAATAGCGTTCGCCGCTAAGCGGCCTTGGGCTTCTTCTGCACCGGCGGCGTGGTCTCGCTCATGCGGCGCGTCACTTCCTCGTCGCTCATCGTCCAGATGCGATCGTCGGGCGGATAATCCATCAGCGGCTTCGACGGATCGGGCTTGGGTTGCGCAATCGTGCCGCCCTTCGATTCGAACGGCGCGGGATGCTTGTACTTCTCGACCTCCTCTGCAGTGATTCCCGCCAGCGCCTGCACTTCGGGATCGATCCACGCTTCGGCGTCGATCGATCCGCCTTCGGAGGTCGAGAACTCAAGCATGATTCCCTCCGGCGCGGCCAGGTAGATCGACTTGCAGAACCCATGATCGAGCGGGCCCATCACCCAGTGTCCATGCGCGCGGACGCGATCGCGAATCGCCATCAGATCGTCGTAGGAATCGACGTTGAGCGCCAGATGCTGCATCGCTCCGGGCGCGACATTCTGCGTAGTATGCCCGGCGTGCGAGACGCCCTTGATCGGCTGAATCTTCGCGACATCGGGATGCTGCACGAACGCGATCGAGGAGCTGTCGCTCAGCTTCATGAAGCCGTGAAAGGTGTTGTCGACCCCATGCATCCAGTAGAGCGCGACCAACTCCATCCCGACGACCCGCGAGAAGTAGTCGATCTGCTTTTTAATGTCCTTGGTACAGATGGCGAGATGATGGACTCCGTTTGGTAGACCCATGATGCCGACCTCCGTGGTGAGTGATTCTGTTGTGCCACAACGACGAGGCTCTGACCAGAGAGTGAGCTAACTCCGTCATCCTGAGTGCAGCGAAGGATCTCGCGCGTTAGCGCGTCTGCCTGCGGGCGCCGAACGCAGGAGCGTCCGTCGAGATTCTTCGCTATAGCAGCTTCCGCTCAGAATGACGTAAGAAAAAGCCGCTACCCGATAATCTTGTTCAGCGGGAACTCCACGATGCCCACCGCGCCCGCCTCGAGCAGCTTCGGGAACAGCTCGCGCACCGTCTGCTCCGCGATCACCGTCTCGACCGCCAGCCATTCGACCCCCTTCAGCGCCGGGCTCGGGTAGAGATGCGAGATGGTCGGCGCGGTGATCGACGGCAACAGCGCGATCACTTTTTCGAGATTCTCTTTCGCCACGTTCATCTTGATCCCGACCCGATTCTCGGCGTCGAGTGCGCCGCGGATCAGGATGCCGAGCTGGCGAATCTTCGCCTGCTTCCACGGATCGGTCCACGATGCGGGGTTGGCGACCAGCACCGGATTCGAGATCAGCAATTCCTCGACGATGCGCAAGCCGTTGGCGCGCAGCGACGATCCGGTCTCGGTCACGTCGATGGCGGCGTCGATGATGCCTTCGGCGACCTTGGCCTCGGTCGCGCCCCATGAAAATTCAACTTCAGCTTTAACTTTGCGCTCGGCCAGAATTCGCGTGACGAACTGCACCAGCTCGGTGGCGATGCGCTTGCCCTGGAGATCCTCGAGCCGCTTGACCGGCGAGTCATTGCGCACGCATAGGACCCATCGCGAGGGCGTCAGCGTCGCCTTGGCGTAGATGAAGCTCTCGACCTGGTGCAGCGTCACGTTGTTCTCGACGATCCAGTCGCTGCCCGTGATGCCCGCGTCGAGCGAGCCGTCGGCGATATAGCGCGGCATCTCCTGCGGCCGCAGGATACGGCAGCTCAGCGTCGCGTCGTTGATGGTCGGGATGTACGAGCGCGAGCCGACCGTGATGCGCCAGCCGGACTTGCGCATCAGCTCGAGCGTCTGCTCCTCGAGGCTGCCCTTGGGGATGCCGAATTTCAGAACTTTGTCAGCCATGTCGTCTCAACCGGCCGTCTTCTTCGGCTGATGCCCGTAGTTGGGGCCGTACTTGGCGGGATCGACCTTGCGCTGATCGACGATCTTCCACGCGCCGTGTTCGAGCTTGCGAAAAAAGCACGACTCGTAGCCTTCGTGGCATGCGGCCCCGTCGCCGCGCTGCTCGACCGCGACGACCACAGCGTCGGCGTCGCAGTCGACCCGAATCTCGTGCACGATCTGAAAATTCCCCGACTCTTCGCCCTTGCGCCACAGCTTGTTGCGAGATCGCGAGAAGTAGCACGCGCGGCCGGTCGCGACCGTCTCGTCGAAGGCCTCGCGGTTCATGTAGGCGACGGTCAGCACCCGATGGCTCAAATGATCAACCGCGATCGCGGCAACGACGCCGCCGTTTTTGTCGAAATCGATCGCCGCCGATGCTTCCGTGGCTGGATGTCCCTGCGTTGCCATTGCTTTGCCTGAATTCAATTGCCCATTAAGATAAATATAGCGCTTGTGAATCAAGCAGTATCGGGGAAACTCCGGCGCGATTCAATGCGATATGTCACGCGCACAACATCTACCTGTTTTAAAATAATGCCAATGCGTGTACATTACGGGCCGATGTCAGACGACTTGCCGAGCCCATCGCTCGTTCACAATTGAAAATGATTCCAACCACCGTCCGCCGTTTGGCGAAACTTTCTGTCGTGGCGATTGTTCTCGCCATGTCGGCGATCGCGTGCCACATCCCCGGCAAGTCGATCGAGTCGAATTACAAAAACGTTGACCAGTTCAACTTCGACGTAGCGATGGGCCCTAAGAATTACCATATCGAGGGCTACCTGACCCGCAGCAGTGAGCAGGGACGGCGCCCCGGGCTGCTGGTGCTCAACGGCGGCGAAGGCAACGTCGATCGATGCGTCCAGATGAGCCAGGGAATCGCCGCCATGGGCATCCAGGTCGCATGCGTGAGTATCCCCGGCTACGGGAATTCATCGGGGCCGAGCCGCTTCGTCGGACAGCCGTCGGTGCTGGCGTCGCGCAAGGCGCTCGACATGCTCGCGGGACGCGATGACGTCGATGCGTCGCGGCTCGCAGTCTGGGGACTTGGGCATGGCGCAGTCGCGGCAGGCCTGCTGATGGACTACGACTCGCGCCCGCGCGCGCTGATCCTGGAATCGGGATGCTACGATCCGCTGTCGCTGTGGCCCACTGCGCCGCTGCGCACCAAGCTGTCTATTCTGCGCGAAGTCTGGCCGAGCAAGCGGATCCTGAAAGAGCGCAGCGTGATCGCGCATCTGCCGGATAAGCTCGAATGCAGCGTGCTGATCATGCACGGGCAGATGGACAATCGGATGCCGGTGGGACAAGCGGTGAAGCTCGCGGACGCGTTGCGAGCGCATGGCGTGAAAGTTCAGACGTACTATTTCCCGCAGGCCTCGCACGACCTCGGCAAACGCGTCGAGCCCGAACTACGCGCCTTCCTACGCGACAATCTGCTGGAAACCACCAGCGCCGCCGCCTCGTAAGAATCGAATGTGGAACCCGCGGTGGGTTCCACACCTCCTCTCTCTCCTATCCGGTTCCCCTTCGCTCGAGGGAAGGGGTTAAGGGTTAGGTTCCCCAACTACTCAATCTCCTTCAGCGCCTCCATCACTTCCTCCGTGTGCCCGTTCACCTTCACCTTCGGGAACACCCGCCGCACGATGCCCGCTTTGTTGATGATGAACGTAGTGCGCTCGATGCCCATAAACTCGCGCCCGTACAGTGATTTCATCTTGTACACGCCATAGAGCTTGCAGACCTTGTTGCCCGGATCGGCGAGCAGCGGGAAGTTCAGCTCGTGCTTCGCGATGAACTTGCCGTGCGAGTCAGTCGAGTCGGCGCTGATGCCCACGACTTTCGCACCAAGCTTTTTGATTGGCGCGATATTGTCGCGAAAGCTGCACGCCTCGATGGTGCATCCGGGCGTCATGTCCTTGGGATAGAAATACAGCACCAGGCTGTTCGCGCCGATGAGCTGCTTGAGCGCGACGCTCTTTCCGTCGGCGTCGAAGAGATCGAAGTGCGGCGCCTTCTTTCCTTCGAGCGCGGCGCTGGCGCTTTTGGATGTCGTGGTGGCGGATTTCTTTGGAGCCTTGGTGGCGGTCTTTTTGGATGTCGGCATGGGATTGATTTAGCCGCGCTCGGCGTTTGAGGCAACTTGGACGTTCCGGGAGCCGGTTTTGACGACTCTCAGGAATTAACGAACCCCCCGTTTTACAAGGGTTTCGTGGCCCCTAGTTGACGAGCCGCCAGTCACCCCTTAGACTTGGCGGGCTGATAGTCCTCAATTGATCCAGCCCGCGTCCCTATGGCCGTTTATACCGAGCTAAGCAAACCGTTTCTCAAGGAGTTGTCGGACGACTACGGCCTTGGGCGTGTAGCCAGCGCCACCGGAATCCCCGAAGGCTCGGTCAACTCCAACTACGTGCTCGAAGCGGCCAAGGGCAAATTCCTGCTGCGGGTGGACGAGGTCAAGGGCGAGAACGAGCTCAAGCGCGAGATCGACCTGCTGTCGTTCCTGCGCAAGCATGCGTTCCCGTGCCCGCATCCGATGCAGGATCGGACGGGCCGCTTCTATCGCAATTTCAACAACCGCTGCGTGTCGCTGTTCAAGTACCAGGAAGGCAAGGTGCTGGTGCCGGTGCGCATGAAGCCGAGCCAGCTCGAAACTATCGGCCATGCGCTCGGCGACCTGCATGTGATCGGCAAGGCTTACAAAAAGGGAATCGACAACCGCTTCAGTTTCGAGCGAATCGCCGACCTGTACCTGACCGTGCGCAACCGGCTGCCGAACTACTTCCGCAAGATCTGCCGCACGCTCGACGACGAAGTCGAGTACCTGACGCGCTATCTCGAAGGCAAGCTGCCCAAGGGCGTGATCCACGGCGACATCTTCTCGGACAACCTGCTGTTCCGCGGCGAGAAGCTGACGGCGATGCTCGATTTCGACGCGGCCTGCCGCGGCAAATTTATTTTCGACATCGCTACCGCGGTCAACGCGCTGTGCTTCGTCGACGGCAGTTACTCACTCGACCGCTTCCGCTACCTGCTCTCGGGCTACGAGTCGGTGCGGACGCTGTCGCTGGCGGAATGGGACGCGTTCCCCAACGAGCTGCGTTTTTCCTCACTGCGCTTCACGGTCACGCGGTTGCATGATTTCTTTCTGACCCCCGTCGACGGCAAGCATCGCGTGGACAAGGACTTCCGCGAGTTTTTCGACCGGCTGCGCGTACTCCGCCGCGAGCGCGAAGGCGGGATGGAACCGCTACTGATGGCGATGGCGACCGGATACGACTACCGCAAATATCAGAAGGTGAAAGCGACCGAACGCCGCCAGGCGTGACGCCCGCCCCTGACCGCGACCGCATCCGCGGAGAATCCGTTGTCTTCAATCCTCGACAGCCTCAACTCCACCGCGCCCGCGCTATGGCTCGAGGTCTCGCCGCCGCGCGGAATCAATCCGGCGCCGCTGCTCAAGCGTCTCGCCGAGCTTGCGGGGCATGTCGATGCGATCAACCTGACGGACAACGCGATGGGCAAGGTCAAGATGTCGGGGCTGGTGTTCGGCGCGGCAATCAAGGAGCGCCTGAAAATTCCGGTCGTGCTGAACGTCTCGTGCCGCGACCGCAACCGCTTCGCACTGAAATCCGATCTGCTGGGCGCGGCTGCAATCGGGATCGACGCGCTGGTCGCGCTCAACGGCGACAAGATTCCGCCCGGCGCCGACGGCAAGGTGGTCGTCTCTCACGATATTGACGCGTACGGATTGCTCGCGATGGTTGCGGCACTGAATCGCGGCGACACCGGCGAGGGCAAGGCGCCACTCAGGGCGCTGCCGTCGCTGGTCGCGGGATCGGTCGCGAATCCGAATCGAAAGAATATCGAGCGCGAGTTCGAGCTGCTCGAGCGCAAGGCGGCCGCAGGCGCGCGCTTCGTCATCACGCAGCCGGTGTTCGACGCAGACACCGGGCGGCGTTTCGTCGCGAAAGCGAACAGCCTCGGAATCAAGACGATGCTCGGAATCCTGCCGGTCAAGCGCGAAGCGATGGCCAATTACCTGATCGACCGGGTCAAGGATCTAAGCGGCGCGCGGAGCCATCTGGACAGATTCGCCGGGATGAGCGAAGAAGAGGTACGCGCGGTTTCGATTCGGGACAACCTGGCGTTGATGAAGTCGTTGGCTCGCGACGCGGCGGGGTTCATCATCATGAGCGGTGGCGGCCCCTCGCTGGCTATCGAGCTGGCGCTCCAGTTCAGCCGCTGGCGCAAGGAGATCGGCAAATGAACCGGACCCAGGCAAATGGTTCACGATCCAAAGTTGGCGCCGACAAGAACGGCGCGCCGAGTACCGCCAAGCTCGAAGATGCGGTCCGTGTCATCCTGCGCCATATCGGCGAAGATCCGGATCGCGAAGGACTCGAGCGGACGCCGGCACGCGTCGCCAAGGCTTACGAGTTCCTGACCAGCGGCTACGCCAAGGATCCGAAGGAAGCGATCAACGGCGCGCTGTTCTCCGAGCAGGACTATCAGGAAATGATCCTGTGCAAGGATCTGGATTTCTATTCCCTGTGCGAGCATCACCTGCTGCCGTTCATGGGCAAGGCGCACGTCGCGTACCTGCCCAATCGCAAAATAGTCGGAATCTCGAAGCTGGCGCGGATGGTCGAGATCTACGCTCGACGGCTGCAGGTGCAGGAGCGGCTGACGACGCAAATCGCGCAGACTATAATGTCGGAGATCGATCCTCTCGGGGTCGCGGTGGTGCTCGAGGCCGAGCATCTGTGCATGCGGATGCGCGGAGTCGAGAAGCAGAATTCCTACGTCACGACGTCGGCGATGCTGGGCGTGTTCCGCACCAACACCGAGACGCGCCAGGAATTCATGCAACTCTTGCGGAACGGCAAGCCGTAAAGCGGCGCGAGTTTCGCTTTTTTCAGCGAGAAGAGCCCACACTGGGTCAGCTTTCCAGGCGAAAATGTTTCACGTGAAACGGTACTTTAGTTCAGGGGAACGAAACGCGAATCGGGGAAGGAACGAACGTCAGGTTCTCAGCACGCGAAGGCCGAGATGACGCTCGAAGAGATCAAAGTCGCGGTGGCGATGAAGAAGGTCATGGCCCCCGGCTATACAGAAGGTCGCGATGATCGTGTCAACTGTGCTGCGCCGCCGCTACGCCGCGCGATCTGAGCGTGCGATGATTGCGGGCGGCGGCGATTGCGATCTCATAGCCTCCCATCGCCCTAAATTGAAGAGCAGCCAAAGCACTCTCCGCGATTCGAAAGTCGCGCTCGAGGGCAAAGCCCTGAAGTACTTCTGCCATGATCAAATCGCCAACCACGAGCTGAGGCGGGGGAATCCGACTAAGGACAACTGGTCATCAATGACGATATTAGTTCGCATGCGTCTTCACCTAGTGTGTAGTCCAAACCATGATGCTACACACCGCAACCGAATAACTGAAACATGATGGCGGCAGATGATGCGGCGCTGGAGGCGCTGGGGCGGTATGCGCTTCGGTTCGTTAAGCCAGGGCATACGATTGGGCTCGGCACGGGGCGGGCGGCTAGCGCGTTCATTCGGGCTCTGGGAGCCAGCGGAATCGAGGTGCGCGGCGTTCCTACTTCCAGTCCGGCCGAAGAGTTGGCACGTTCGGTAGGGATTCCGATCGTCACGCTCGAGCAGGCGGGGAAAATCGATACCGATATCGACGGAGCTGACGAGGTCGATCCGCGGCTCAATCTGATCAAGGGGTACGGCGGCGCGCTGGTGCGCGAAAAAATCGTGGCGGCCTCGTCGCGGCGATTCGTCGTGCTGGTCGGCTACGAAAAAATGGTTAAGAAACTTGGCGACCGCGGGAGTATTCCGGTCGAGGTGGTGCCGTTCGGATTGTCGCTCGTCACTGCGAAGATCAAAGCGCTTGGGATGAAGCCGCGCGTTCGCGAAAAAGACGGCGCGCAGTTCATTACCGACAACGGCAACCTGATTCTCGATTGCGCGGTGAAGAAGATCGAGAATTCGGCGCGGCTGGATAGCAAGCTGCTCGCGATTCCGGGCGTGGTCGGCACCGGGATTTTCATCGCGATGGCGGATGTGGTGCTGGTGGCGGAAGCATCGGGGAAGATTCGGACGCTCAAACGCTGACAGTGTAAGCCACCGTCTACGCAAAGACTGGCGACGCGGGAATGGCGAACGACGCGTGCGCCCTAACCTCTAACCCCTTCCCATAGTGGGAAGGGGAACGAATCCTGGAAAACAGAGTTCTTGAAGATCCGAAAACTCTCCCAATGATACAAAGACCGGAGAGGGACGACCTCGAGAAGATTTATCGCGCTGCCGTCGCTGCCGTCGATCCTGCCCGGCTCGTCGGGCGCGCGATGGACGGCGGGTGCCTGGGTGCGGAGCAGGTTCCTGATTTGACTGCGGGCGCGTCGCGAGTGCTGATGCTGGCGGTGGGCAAGGCATCGCGCGCGATGGCGGGCGAGATCGAACGTCGAATCGGTGACAAGCTCGCCGACGCGATCGTTGTGGTTCCAAAAACTTCCGCGGCGACAACGGAGCCGGCTCTTTTCAGGATTAAGGCCCGCTCCGATGTCGCGACGGATTTCTTCAATATTAGGATGGTAGCGTCCAACCATCCGGTGCCGGACGAGTCGTCGGAGGCGGCTGCGAATCTTGCGTGCGAGATGCTGCATCGGGCGACGACCGACGACCTGGTGATTGTCGCGATCAGTGGAGGCGCGTCAGCGATGTTCGCGCGGCCGGCCGAAGGGCTGACGCTGGCCGACAAGATTGCGGTCAACCAGGCGCTGCTCAAGGCCGGTGCGTCGATTCGCGAACTGAATATCGTGCGGCGTAATCTGTCGGCCGTCAAAGGCGGGCGCCTGTTGCGCCATTGCGGCGGCGCGCGTGTGATCGGCCTGATTCTGTCCGACGTGCCGGGCAACGACCTGGCAACGATTGGATCGGGACTGACCGCGGGCGACTGGAGCAGCTTTGGCGATGCGGTCGCGGTGATGAAGCGGCGGAGCATATGGGGCCGTGCCCCGGAGGCGGTGCGCGCGTATCTCGAGCGCGCGGCTGCGAGCGAGATTGGCGCGACCGTGAAAGTCGGCGATCCGATCCTCGAGCGCGTGACCAACGTGATCATCGGCGATAACAACCTGGCGCTGGAAGGCGCGGAGCGGGCGGCTGCCGGACTGGGGTATCGTACGCATCGATGGAAACCTTTGCATGGCGAGGCCAACGACGCCGGCCGCGCGCTGGCGGAGTATCTATGCGGGATCACGGATGAGCGGGTGTGCGTCGTCGCGGGCGGTGAGCCGGTGGTCACGGTGCGCGGCGGCGGCAAGGGCGGACGCGCCCAGCAATGCGCGCTCGCGATGAGTATCGAGCTGTTGCAGATCGGGTCCGGGCGCCGAATCGCGGCGCTGTTCGCGGGGACCGACGGAATCGACGGCCCGACCGACGCCGCGGGCGCATTCGCGTCGCCAGCTGCGGTCGAGGACGGCGAGCGCGCGGGAGTCGGCGCCACGACCGCGTTGACGCGCAACGATTCGTACAACTTTTTCAAGGCGTCCGGCGGGTTGTTCGTGACGGGGCCGACCGGGACCAATGTCAGCGACATTTTTGTGGGGCTGGTAAATTATTAGGCTGAGCGATGAATGATCGAATCCAGCGCCCTCTCCTTTTCGCAGAAATCTTTGCATAACCTCACTGGACAAACTCAGGCAAAACCAGAATCTTGAATCGCGCGCAAAAGAGCGCGCTGTATAAGGACCCTCACCTTCGATCCTCTTTCTTGCAGGGAGAGGGGAGGAAGTGCGGGCAAAATTCAGCACGGTGAAGAAAACAATAAAAGCAACTCCCTCGCGAAAGACCGGGCGCACGTCTTCGGCAGGGGGGCGCGCGGTCACTTTGATTCCCGGCGACGGGGTCGGGCCGGAAGTGGTGAGCGCGGCGCTGGCGGTGATCGAGGCGACCGGAATCAAGCTCGAATGGGATCGGCAGGCGGCGGGAATGAATGCGTTTCGGCGTTTCGGAACTCCGGTGCCCGACGCGCTGATCGCATCGCTCAAGCGCACGCGGGTCGCGCTCAAGGGTCCGCTCGAGACGCGCGTCGCCGAAGGATGGCGTTCGATCAACGTGCATCTGCGGCGCACCTTCGACCTCTACGCCAACGTGCGCCCGACGATGAACTTTGCCGGCGTGCATACGCCGTTCAACAACGTGGATCTGATCGTAGTGCGTGAAAATACGGAGGACCTGTATTCGGGAATCGAGCACGAGATCGCACCCGGCGTGGTCGAGAGTATCAAGGTGATCACGGCTCGCGCGTCGCGGCGAATCGCGAAGTTCGCGTTCGAGTATGCGCGGACCCATCGGCGAAAATCGGTCACGGCGATTCATAAAGCCAATATCATGAAGCTCTCGGACGGGCTGTTTTTGAAATGCGCGCGCGCGGTGTCGAAGGGCTACCGCGAGATTCGCTACCAGGAACAAATCGTCGATGCCGCCTGCATGCGGCTAGTGACGCATCCGGAGTCGTTCGACGTGCTGCTGCTGGAAAATCTCTACGGCGATATCGTTTCGGATTTGTGCGCCGGGCTGGTGGGAGGATTGGGACTCGTGCCGGGCGCGAACTACGGCGACAAGGGCGCAATTTTCGAAGCCGTGCACGGGACGGCGCCGGATATCGCGAGCAAGGGCGTCGCGAATCCGATTGCGATGATCCTGTCGAGCGCGATGATGCTCGACTACTTGGGGCATCGCGCAGCCGGCGAGAAGATTCGCGCGGCGACGGCGTCGGTGCTCCGAGCGGGCAAAGTGCTCACGCGCGATGTCGGCGGTAATGCGTCGACGGATGCGGTGACTTCGGGAATCGTCAGCGCGATGTCGCGGGGGTGAGGGAGAGGGAAGGGAAAATCACTTGATTTAATGTGAAACCCGCGGTGGGTTTCACGCTTCCTTCGGCAGGGCTGAGCCCTGCACCCGGTGTTTGCCCGAATCGACAACCTTGTGATGAGGTTACTCGATGACTACTACCGACATTACCTTTCCCACTGACAGCGGACGGCCGATGCGCGCTGCTTACGCCGCGCCTTCCGATTCTCAGAAGCATCCTGGCGTGATCGTTATCCACGAGATCTTCGGGCTCAACGATGATATCCGGCGAATCACCGGGATGGTCGCCGACCTTGGCTATGCCGCGCTCGCGCCCGACCTCTACGACCACGACGGCAACCGCCTCATCTGTATCGCGCGCACCCTGCTGACGCTCAATCGCGGGGAGGGTGACGCCTTCAAGGATCTCGACAGTGCGCGCAAGTTCCTGCAGCAGCAGCCTGGCGTCGACGCAGCGCGTATCGGGGTCATCGGCTTCTGCATGGGCGGAGGATTCGCTCTGATGTACGCGTCGCGCGCTCCGCTCGGCGTAGCGGCGACGTTTTACGGCGACGTGCCCAAGAGTTCAGATCAGTTGCGCGGCGTGTGCCCGGTGCTCGGCGGCTACGGCGGGCAGGACCGGCTATTCGCGGCGCAGGGCCGCAGGCTCGAAAAGCTGCTTACGGAGCGGGGAATCGATCACGACGTCAAAATTTACGAAGATGCGGGCCACAGCTTCATGAGCCGCAATAGCGGATTCCTGCCATGGATAGGAAAAATCGGCCCGATGAAAGCGACGTACAATCCCGAGGCTGCCGAAGACAGTTGGAAGCGAATCGAAGCGTTCTTCGGCCGCCACCTCGGGCACTAGGAGAGGTTACTTCCCCAACCCCACCGCCTGCCGCGATTTCGCGATCCGCTCGCGCGAGGCTACCAGCGCTTCCACATTCTTGGCGCCGCGATAGCCCATCTGGTCGGCCAGATACTCGGCCAGCTTGCGCTCCGAGATTTTCGGCCGCTGCTTGCGTTTGTCCTGGGCCAGCTCGGCTAGGGTAGTCCGAAGGGTATCCTCGGAGTCCCTGAGCGTCTCGAAAATCGGAGAGGGGATCATAGAATTAGTCGGCATGCCATCACCTATGCTGGTAATCGTAGCACAACGCAAGGAAATCTTGTGCATGCCGTAAGTCAATCGAATGAGTCGACATTTCTCCTGAAATTCGTTCCTTGCGCAACATTTCTATTCGGAAATCGTCATTTGATCCCTACGATTCCCGAGTTGGCGATTGCCAACTTCCAGCTCGCGATTTCTGGATAATTGTTTACGTCGAGCTCGCTGGCGAACTTGATCAGCCGTGCCGTATCGGGACCGTGACCTTCCTCGGACCGCTGGCGCAGGTAATACGGCGGAATGCTCTGATAGTAGATGGTGGCTTGCACCGCTGCAGGCACACCTGGAATCTCCGCCAGCGGTATCTGGTAGCTGAGCATGTTGCAGCCGCATCCTGACTGGTAGGTGGGATCGTCGCCGGTACCGACCGGCTCGGTAAATTCCGCGAACGGCCCGCTCGGGCTCCGACCCTCCGGTTGCAGCCGATTATCCTTCACCTTGTGGTCGAGGCTAAGAAAGCTCGTCGTCAGCAGTCCCTGAGGATCGATCGCCAGCTCCTCGTAGATCTGAACCTGTTGGTCGCTGGTGATTGGAGAGTTCGTCCAGAAATGCGGCTGGAACTTTTGCTGGGTGGGGCTGAAAAATTCGGTCATCAGAGGACTTCCCGTATTGTCGACGATTACACCGTCGGCGTTGGTATTGCCGGAAGCCCACAGCACATTGCCGGCTGCATCGAGCGCCTGGAAATTGACGAAAGCGCGGCGGAAGCTCACACCGCTCGGGAAGTTGTGACCGGCCAGATTCGTCACCGTAACCTTCGCTGCGAGCGTGGTGGCGTCGGTCGAGACGGAGTCGATTTCGATTTTAGCCGTGGCCGTTTGCGCTTGAAGAACACCTTCCGCCACCGCCGTCCGCTGGCCATTTATCTGGTCTCTTATAGACGACGGAAGATTGGGGTCGATTTTGAACAGACCCAGGTCTTTACGAAACTGGTCGAACATCTCGAGCACAAACAGATTGATGCCGTTCAACCGATGACGGCCATAGTCGCTGCGTAGCGGCAGTGTCAATTCGCTGTCGGGTGCGCGCGTGGATGGGCCCTCGCCAGGGACCGGCGGAAACGTATCGTCCTCTATGTTTGCGATTTCAAATTCCAGAGCGGTGCCGTGGTAGTCGGTCGGCATGTGACAATCCTGGCAGGTCACCTGATTCGGCGGCGGTATGAAGAAGCTGCTGTTCAGCCACTCGAAAAAGGTCGTCTGCTCGAAATCCTCCTTGGGCTTGCCGTGCTCGTCGAGCACTTGGTGGCCGTCGCGGTCGAATACGGGCAGCTGAATCGTGTGACATGACCTGCAAAGGTTTGCGTCTCTCTTGCTGAATTGAGGCCTGCCGAATTGCGACAGGAACATCGGGGTTGCTCCGATCGCATTCTGCATCGGCAATTCAGTCGGATCGAGGTATGGTCCGTAAAGCTCGGTGGGCGGTCCGACATTGAACAGGCCGGTGTAGGTCGCAGGAGCGCCCAGGTCGACTGCCGACATATGATGGCAGGTGTCGCATGAGACACCGTCGCGAGCCAGAGCGCCATACTTCGACTTCGGGTCCTGCAACATCTTGCGCGTAAACATCTGGTCTGGCCCTGGATTATCGATATGGAACTGCCGCTGGCCCATCACCCCGTGGCATCGAAGACACAAGTTCTGCACGAATGCCGCGCCGTCGGGTTTGCCGACCAGGTCCTTATGCAAGGTAGATTCGGTATCGAGCTGGGCGAAGAAAACCGGATCGCGGCCCGCCAGCCCCATCATCGAATAACGCCATTCGCCGTACTCCGAGAGATTAACCGGCGTCCCGTCGGTGGTCTGAAAAATCATGTTCGGAGTGAGCCCGGCCAGCGTCCCGGTCGCGTCGTGACAGCCGCTGCACTGATCGGAGGTGACGAACTCTTGCGGTCCGCCATGAGCGGGGCTAGGCGTCACTACGTGATCGAGAGCCTCGGACACCATGCACGGCACTTTCACGTCGGCCAGTGGCTTGAGATTGGTGAAGACCGAACTGGGAATTCGTTCGATGAACTCCGGCGCCAGTCTCGCCTGCAATCCGCTTCCAGCGGTGTCCTCGATCTGGAACGGCGCCATCTCATTGATCGCCTCGGTCGCGAGGCCGACCGTTCCTGAACCTGGTGCAAGGTACGCAGTGTTCGAGTAGGTATCCGAGTTCGCGATCGCCGACGCGTGGCAGTTGAGGCAGTACAGTCCCGTTCCGTTGAACAGGACCTGCGGCTCGGCGCATCCGTCCTTGGGCGGCACCGGGGATGCGTTCGGATTTTTCGCACTCGGATTCACCAGGTCGGCCCAGTACCAGCCGTCCCATGACACGTTCGAATCCTTGATCAACACCGTCCACTCGCTGAGCGGAGCAGTCAGGCTCGTGTACATTTCTTTGACGACGATCGCTCCGTTGGGAACCGGCACCTTGCGATCCTTGACCGCCATCCAGTCGTAAATCGCGGGCGAGTACCAGATTTTAACGAACGGATGTACTCCGTCGCTGCTTCGGATTTGGGCGTCGTGCGGCCAATTTGCCTTCTGGTAGCACAGGTCGTTCATGTAGCTGGTGAGATGCTCGAGAAAATCCGGCGAGGAAGGCGGAGGCAACGACGAGCACGCCATCAGCGGCGAAACGCCGAGGGCACAAGTCCACCAGATCGTGGCGAGCACACCGAAAGCGAATAACCCCCTCCGAACTCTCATTTCGAATTGCGGGACATCCTTCTCACTCGCTAACTCTGCGGATCCTTCAGGTGCGGTCGCGTGGCGTAGAAGTAGTCCATGCCGGGGACGCCGCGTGGGGTTTCGTCGTCGAACAGGATTGAGATGACGCCGTAAAATGCGACGATGGTCCAGAAGGCACCGGTGCCTATTGGCGGGAAGGCCGCGGTCGTCGCGGCGACCAGCAGCATCGTGATGGCGTCGTGCAGTAGAAAGATTTCATTCATCGGGGTCGCAACCACGAAGAACCGGTACCGGCTTCGCTGGCGCGAAGCTACCCGAGATCCTTCCTGCCGCTCGCGTCGCTCGCTTCGTCAGGATGACATGCGGCGCATTCATGTCGCGAGGGTGTCGGGCGCCCTACTCTCCTGTCCAGTTTGGTTTTCGCTTTTGCGAGAATGCCAACGGGCCCTCCACTGCGTCTTTCGATTTGAACAGCTTCGATTGCAAATCGTAGTGCTTCGCGAGCGCTTCCTGGACTGGCGTGCCGAGGCCGTTCATCGCCGCTTCTTTGGTCGCCTGCACTGACAGCGGTGAGCATTCCATGATTTCGGCCGCCCATTTCTCAGCGGTGGGGATCAGATCCTTGAGCGGCACCACTTCGTTCGCGATTCCGAAGCGCAGTGAGTCGGCGGCCGTGATGTGCTTGCCCGTCAGCATCATGCCCATCGCTATCTTCAATGGAATCTGGCGCGGGAGGCGATGCACTCCGCCAGCCGCCGCCATCAGGCCGACGCGCGGTTCCGGGAGTCCGAAGCGCGCGTGCTCGGCAGCTATGATGATATCGCACGAGAGCGCGATCTCGAATCCGCCGCCGAGCGCGAATCCGTTCACGGCCGCGATGATCGGCTTGTAGATGTCGTAGCGCGCCGTGATTCCGGCGAAGCCGCCCTTGCTGCGAAGGCCCTCGAGCACTTGCCCGCGATTCTCCGCGGTCCAGCGTAAATCGTTGCCGGCTGAGAAGCCCTTGTCGCCGGCGCCGGTGACGATAGCGACCCACGCCGACTTGTCCGCGATGAAGTCGTCCCACACGCTGTCCATCTCGACGTGACACGGCGGATGCAACGCGTTCATCCGCTCGGGCCGGTTGAAGGTTATGTAGGCGATATGGTTGCGCTTCTCGTACTTGATAAATTTCAGATCCATCTTTTCACCTTCCATTCTCCAATCTAAATTACTGTTCGTCTAACAATTCGAAAAACGCATCGATGCTTTGCATCAACTGGCGCCGGATTTGGACGCGCGTGCCTTCGATCAGATGCATCGTGACGCGGCCACTGGTGCCGTCCGCCAGATTAACGCGCGCGTCCTCGACCCCCGCGACACTGCCCGGGTCGAAGATGCGCATCCCGTAAACCAGCGAGCCGCGCTGCGACGCTCCTTTCACCAGAGTCAGCTTACGCGCCATCGGGGGTCTCCCTCGTTCATATTCGTTGCTCTATAGCATACCGTTGACAATCAGGGATGGCGCCCACAAAATCGCGCCGATGGATGGAAGGCGGTCGAAGTGCCAAATCATGAAAAATGCTCGATTTTCCCAATTGATATCGCTCGCAATCATGACGACAGCGATCGCCTTCGCCGGATGCGGTCTGGCGTACCAGGCGGGCACCCGAATCAAGGCGACGACGATGTCGAATTCGTTGCAGGTCGGCGAGACGTCGCCCGAGGTGCATCATTCATGGGGCGAGCCGGACCTCCGAACCTACCTGCCGGGCGAGACCGAGGTCTGGAGCTACCCCTATAAACCCAACAGCAACGACGTTGCGGCGGCGGTGATGTACACGTCGTCCAAGGACGGCGACAAGGGGACGTTTTTAGATTTGAAGTTTGTTGGGGGTAAACTCGTCTCATGGCAGGAAGCCGAACACACGATGCCGGCCAAGGGCCATACCGGCATCGGATTGGGGATCAACCAGGGTCCGATTGGGAACGGGACGCAGACACAGCCTGGGGCTGTGCACTACTAGGTCGTAGCCGGGGAGGCTGCGCGACCGGTCAGTGCCAAGGGGAACGCATACTTGCAACTAGTCAGAACCATCGTGTCTAATTGACCCTCGATGGGGGCAATGGTGGTATGTTCGGTGGGGTGTCATTGTCGTTGAAAATGACCCGATATGACCTGAACCGGCGCGTCCTGGCGTCGGCGGGCGAGTTCGCCCCGGGACTTACCTGATGGCGACCGCGCGCAAGAGTTTCGAGGCAATCCTGCTCGACCGCTCGTGGGTCTCGGCACAGGATCTCGACAAGGCGCGCCAGCGCAAGAAACCCGGGCAGGAGCTGGCCGACGTGCTGGTCGAGATGGGCGCGCTCGAGCCGCAGCGCCTCGCGCGCGCTCTCGCGCAGGAATACCGGCTGCCATTCCAGGCCCATATCGACGAAAACTCGCTCGATTCCAAGCTGGTCTCGAAGATTCCGATCAACTACGCGAAGAAGAACCGGCTGCTGCCGCTGTCGAGCGCGGACGGCGTCGTGACGGTCGCAATCGCCGACCCGGCCAACTTCGAGCCGCTCGACGACTTGCGAATCCTGTTCGGCGCGCAGATAAATGCGCTGATAGCCCCTGCGGAAGTAATTGCCGAGGCGATCAACCGTGCGTACGACCAGGCCTCAGCTACCTCGGCCGAGGATCTGATGATCGATCTCCAGGAAGAGCGGCTCGACGTGGTGGCCAATGAACTCGCGTCGGAGCCGCTGGACCTGCTCGAGTCCGACGATTCGGCGCCGATAATCAAGCTCGTCAACGGAGTCCTGTCGCAGGCGGTCAAGGACCGCGCGTCGGATATCCACGTCGAAGTTTTCGAGAAAGAGATGGTGGTGCGCTTCCGCGTGGACGGCATGATGTACGACGTGCTGTCGCCGCCCAAGCGGTTTCAGCCTGCGATTACATCGCGCGTCAAGGTTATGGCGGGTCTCAATATCGCCGAGAAGCGGCTGCCGCAGGACGGCAGAATCCGGCTGCGTATCGCGGGCCGCGATATCGACTTGCGTGTCTCGTCGATTCCGACTGCGTTCGGCGAGCGGATCGTGCTGCGACTGCTCGACCGCGCGCAAGCCGTCGAAGCCATCAACCTCGACCACCTTGGTTTCTCAGGCGACAACCTGCAGCGGCTCGATCGGTTAATCAGGCAGAGCCACGGGATCATCCTGGCGACCGGACCGACCGGATCGGGCAAATCGACGACTCTGTACGCGTGCCTCACGCGAATCAATTCGCCCGAAAAAAATATCATCACGATCGAGGATCCGATCGAGTACCAGCTACGTGGCGTCGGCCAGATGCAGGTGAATCCGAAGATCGATCTGACGTTCGCCAGCGGCCTGCGATCGATTCTGCGCCAGGATCCCGACGTCATCATGGTCGGCGAAATCCGCGACAGCGAAACCGCCGAAATCGCGATCCAGGCCGCACTGACTGGCCATCTGGTGTTCTCGACGCTCCACACCAACGACTCGTTCGGCGCCGTGACGCGACTGGTCGACATGGGAATCGAGCCGTTCCTGGTCTCGTCGTCGATTCTGGCCGTGCTGGCGCAGCGCCTGGTCCGCAAGCTCTGCCCCGATTGCCGCGAGCCCTACCGGCCGAGCGATACCGAACTGGCGCGAATCGGACTCAAAGGCATCGATACGACCGCCAAGGCCTGCCGTCCCAAGGGATGCCGCAGTTGCCGCAATACCGGCTATCGCGGCCGAATGGCGATCCAGGAACTGATGATCATGGACGACGAAATCCGATCGCTCGTAATGCAGAACGCCGATGCCGCCACGTTGCGCCGCAAATGCACCAGCACGGGAATGACGCTGCTGCGCCAGGACGGCGCGGCGCGCGTGCTGCGCGGCGAGACCTCGATCGAGGAGTTGCTGCGGGTCACCCAGGAAGACATCGACTAGAGCGCCCGCGCTTATTGTTTTTCACCGATGCCAGTATTTGCTTATCGAGGACTTGGCGCCGACGGCCGCAATGTCACCGGCGTAGTTGATGCCGACAGCGCGCGGACCGCGCGCGGCAAGCTGCGCTCGCAGGGAGTTTTCCCGACCGAGCTGAACGAAGAAGCAGACGCGGCCCAACGCCAAGCCGCCAAGCGCGAGTGGCTGCCCTCCCTGTGGAAGCGCAAGATGCCGGCCTCGGACCTGGCGCTGCTGACGCGCCAGTTGAGCGCGCTGCTCGGCGCGGGCGTGCAGCTGGTCGATGCGCTCAGTGCGCTCAGCGATCAATCGTCGCGCGCCGCGACCAAGCGGATGCTCTCGCAGGTGCGCGAGCGGGTGCGCGAGGGATCGTCGCTGGCCGACGCTCTGACCAATCATCGCGACGTTTTCTCCGACCTCTACATCGGGATGGTGCGCGCGGGCGAGCAGGCGGCGGCGCTCGAAGCGGTGCTCGACCGGCTGGCCGAGTACAGCGAGCGCCAGAATGAATTCGTCACCAAGGTGCGCGGCGCGCTAACCTATCCGATCATCATGATGTGCGTGGGCACGGGAATCATGGCGTTCCTGGTCGCCTACGTGGTGCCGCAGGTCGCGACAATTTTCGAGCAGCAGCACGCGGCGTTGCCGCTGGCGACGAAAATCCTGATTACCTTTTCGGGGATCGTCACCAGCTACTGGATTCCGCTCGCGCTGTTGCTGGTCGGGATGGTCGCGGGATTCACCGCCGCGATGGCGACGCCGCGCGGCCGGCGCATGTACGACACCGCGATTCTGAAGGTCTATTACATCGGGCCGACGATGATTCGAATAATCTGCGCGCGCTTTGCGCGGACCCTGGCCACGCTGCTTGCCAGCGGCGTCCAATTGCTGCCGTCGCTCGACGCAGTCAAAGGCGTTGTCACCAACGGTCTGCTGCGCGACGCCGTCGAGCAGAGCCGAGAGAGTATCCGCGAGGGCCACGGCATGGCGCAGACGCTGTCGCATAGCGGGCTGTTCCCGCCGCTTTTGATCGAGATGATCCGCGTCGGCGAGCGCTCCGGCGAACTCGAGCGGATGCTCGAGCGAGTGGCAGACAATTACGAGCGCGAAGTCTCGCACTCGCTGAGCCAGATGACCACCGTGCTGGAGCCGGTGATGACGCTGGCGATGGCTGCTATTATCGTGTTCATGATGCTGGCGGTGCTGATGCCAATCTTCCAGCTCAACCAGTTGATGCAGTGATGAAAATGAAAGATGCGCCGGAGGTAAAGGCGATGAAGTCACGCCGATACAATCAAGACGGTTTCACCCTGATTGAAATCATGGTGGTTATTCTGATCCTCGGTCTGCTCGCGACTATCGTCGTGCAGAGTTTGCGCGGCGCCGCCGACAAGGCCAAGAAGACCAAGGCGCAAGCCGACCTCGCCGAGATCAAAACCGCGCTAGATCGCTACTACCTCGACAACGGCTACTATCCGACCACCGACCAGGGTTTGAACGCGCTGGTCTCGCCGCCGACCAACGGCCGCGTGCCCGCCAACTACGAGAGTGGCGGCTATATCGAGCGCCTGCCGCAGGATCCGTGGGGGACGGCCTACTTCTACCAGAGCGACGGGAACTCGTACGTGCTGAAGTCGTTCGGCCCGGACGGGGTCGAGAGCTCCGACGACATAGACGCCAGCCAATCGTCGTGACGGCGCCATGAGAGGGGAGTCCGAGTCAGCTTGCCACCGCTACAAAGTGACGGCTCGCATGCGCCCGGGCTCCTTCGTCGAATGCGCGTCGCCGGGCTTCACGCTGCTCGAGCTCGCGGTCGTGATCTTTATAATGGGCCTGATGCTGACGGTGGCGCTGCCGTATCTCGGCGGATTTCGCGAGGCCGCGCTGAAGAGCCAGGCGCGCCGGCTGGCTGGCCGCGCAACTTACATGTTCGATGAGGCCACTGGCCACAAACTCGTGCTGCGGCTCATCTTCGATATCGACAACAACGGCTACGCGGCCGCGCAGCTCGATCCCTACGCCGTGCAGCCGGTGTTCGCGCCCGACAACAGCCTGTCGGGCAAGCCAGTGATGCTGCCGGCGGCGATACGGATTCGCGACGTGACCATCGAAGGAGTCGGCACCGTCAATCGCGGAGTGGTCGCGACCAACTTTTATCCCGAGGGTTACGTCGATGCGACCGTGGTGCATCTCGAGGACGCATCCGGCGACGTGATGACGCTGGAATTCTCGCCGCTGACGGGCCAGGTCGCAATCGTCAGCGGTGACGTGATGCCGCCGGGGATGACGCAGTGAATATTCTTGGCCGGCGCGCGCCCGCATTTACGCTGCTCGAGGTGATGGTCGCGATCGCGATCCTCGGGATCGCGCTGCTCGGCCTGCTCGGCCTGCAACATCAGAGCATACAATCTGTCGTTCGCGCTCAGCAGACGACACGAGCCTCGATGCTCGCGCAGGCGGTCATGACCGAAGCGGAGCTCGAGCGTTTTCCGGATCTCGGCGTCACCAGCGGCGATTTCGAATCGTCGTTTCCCGGCCAGTTCCGGGACTTCCGATGGGCGCGCAACGTCGAGGCCTCAGGAATGTTTCCCGACGTGCGCAAGGTCGAGGTGATGATTCGCTACGGCCCCAACCTTTCGCAAAACTTCGGGCTGGTCGAGTTCCTGCATTCGCCGATCCCGCCCGATACGGATTCGCTACCTCCGGGAACGGTCTCGGGTGGTACGGTCCAGGGGTCGCCGCCATGACCGGCCGGCGTAGTTCGACCCATCGCGGGCCGCGCGGCTTCACGCTCATTGAGATGATGCTCGCGATTGGCGTGCTCGCGCTGATCCTCACGATGCTGGCGAGCTCCTTCAACACCATCGCGCACAGCAAGGTGCACGCCGAAGGACGGCTGATGGTCGATCGCGAGGGCCGCGCCCTGCTCTGGCAACTGACCAAGGAATTGCGCAACGCCGTGCAGACTCCGTACACGCAAAGCAACGTGGCGCTGCTGGGCAACGGACGCATGGGCAATGGCGCGCCGATCGATACCATCACGATGTCCACCTTCAGCGGTGGGCATCGCCGCGCGATTACCGGGATGACGCCTGAGACCATCGTCACTTACAATTTGACGCCGAATCCCGATCAGCAGGGCTGGTACATGCTGCAACGCTCGCAGCAAAGCGGATTGTTGACCAACACGGTCGCGCAGCAATCGATGGTGCTCGCGGACAATATCCTGTCGCTCCACTTCCGCTATTTCGACGGCCAGAAGTGGGACGAGAGCTGGGATTCGTCGAGCATGCCGCGCGGAACCCAGTTGCCGATCGCGGTGGCGATCCAGATTCAGATGGCGGCGCCGGGCGGGCGCGTGATGGACTTCGCGACCCAGGTCACCGTGCCGATGGCGATGCAGCAATGGTAAACCGGCTGCGCAAGAACGAGCGCGGCGTGGCGCTGCTGGCGGTCCTGCTGGGAATCGCGCTGATGACGTTGATCGTCGTGGATTTCGCGATGAGCTCGGGACTCGGATTCGTGTCGGCGGCGAACCAGGCCAACGAACTGCGCGCCAGCTACCTTGCCCGCTCGGGAATCAACATCGGCCTCGGGCTGCTGGCGGAGGACGCGCGCAACAAACTGCAGAATGCGACGCCGGCCGAAACCCTGGGCGACGTATGGGCGGTGCCGTTTCCGCCGATGCCGCTCGAAGGCGGCACGGTCACGTTGTCGATCATCGACGAAGGCCGCAAACTCAATCTCAACGCGATGGTGCAGAACGGCGTCCCCAACCAGGCAGCGATTCAGAAGGTCCAGCGGCTGTTCACGATCCTCGACGTAAGCCCCGACTTGGTGCAAGGTATCGTCAACTGGATCACGCCGAATAACGGCACTGGTTCCGGCGGCAGCATCGGCGATTACTACCTGACCCTGAAGCCGCCATATCAGCCGCGCTACGGCGCGATGCCGACGATCGCGGACTTGCAGTTGGTCCAGGGTTTCAACGAGGCGATTTTCAACCGCGTCAGCCCGTTTCTGACCGTGATGGCCGAGACAGCGGTGAACGCCGACACCGCGTCGCCGCAGGTGCTGGCCGCGCTGGAGCCGCAGTTGACCGAAGATCAGAAACTGGTGGTGGAGATAATCGAAGCGCGCACGATCCGGCCGTTCGCCCAGGTTACCGACATCATGAACCTGCCCGATCTGGCCGATGTCGCCCAGCTGCTTTCCAAGGACGTCGACTTGCGCAGTCAGTTTTTCACGATTATCGGGACCGGGACTTACGCCGGCGCCCGCAAAATCATTACAGCAACTTTCCATCGCGAAACCACTGGCATCTCAACGCTGGCGGCGTGGCATGAGGACTGAGGTCGAGGGCGCTTAATGGCTCAACGAATACTTGCGCTGGAGCTGGTCGGCGACCGCGTTCGCGCGGCGCTCGCGGAGCGCTCGTGGAACTCGTTCACGCTCACCGGTGTTTACGACAAGGTTCGCGCCGACGACGAAGCCGATCTGAGCGGCGCGCTCTCGCGCCTGGTGGTCGAAGCTGGTCAGCCCGACATCGTGCTCTCGGCACTGCCCGCCGATCGCGTGGTCAAACGTCTGCTCGAACTGCCGTTCAAGGATGCGCGCCGGCTGCATCAGGTCGTTCCCTTCGCGCTGGAAGAGCATCTGCCGTTCCCGGTTGACAATGGCACCGTGGCGTTCACCCGCGTCGGACGCGAGGGCGAGAGTACGCTGGTGATGGCCGCGATGGTGCGCAAAACGGATCTTCAGCAACATCTCGATCTGCTGCAAAAGGCGGGACTCGATCCCAAGACCGTCACGC
>DATNLS010000022.1:0-3038 GCA_035602775.1 Candidatus Acidiferrales bacterium
CGTCACCGGACTGTTTGTGATTTGCGCGGCGTTGCGCCTGGCGCGCTTCAACGTGCAGACTGCGACCGCGGACAAGAGCCGCTTCGTCGGGCTGCCGGTGCCCGGCGCAGCGATTATGATCTCCGGGCTCGCGTTGGCGTACAGCTACTTCGAGCTCGACTCGCCGCGCATGCTCTGCACGATCATGGTGCCGATCACGCTCGCGCTCGGTGGCCTGATGATTTCGCGGGTGCCCTACCCCAGCTTCAAAACGATGAAGCTCGAAAAGCGCGCGCAGGTCGAATTGGTAATCACGATGATGGTGGCGGCGGCGATGCTGTTCGCGATGCCGCAGCTCACCGCCTGCCTGCTCTCGACCGCATACGTGCTGTCAGGTCCATGGCTGATGCTGCGCGGCGAACGATTGAGCGCAAAAGTCCCAGTGCTGCGGCCGGTCCCAGCCGCGAAGTCTCACGAAGCCAACGGCGCCGCGGCTCACGCCGACACGGCCCGAATCACCCGCGCCCTCCGCGACCATCAACCCGGGCAACGCTAGCGCTCATCGGTACGAAGGCCGGACACTTGTTCCGGCCTTTTGCTTTCTGGTAAACAGCGTGTGGTATGAAGCGCAAGTCAGTTCCACTGACAGTTGCCAGCTATTGCCTGGTCGGCGTCGGACTGTTTATTTTGACTATGCTGCCCGCCTGCAGTTCAGGCGAGAATCACACTGACAAGCAGGCCGCGATGGCGCGCATGACCTACTCGCCCGAGAAATGCGAACAGGTCGGCGCAGTGTATTACACCTGCAGCGGCGAACACTCGCTGCCAGATGCGGACGCGGGCATGATCGACTCGGGCAAGTCGAACGACACGAGGATACTCCGCACAGGCTGTGGGGCGGGTTTTCACTATGAAGAGGGCAATGGCTGTCAGCCAGACTGAGCATTCTCTTGTGCTGCCCGCAGGTGTATCTCTCGACTGGTATCCGAAAAATGAAGTCTGAGGCACAAGCGGCACTTATAAAGCTGTGGAGCGCGATTGCGCTGAACGCACAAGTATCGACAGCAGAGCATGTGCGCGACTGCGCCAGGTGCCGCCACTTGTTCGAAGTCGCTTTCGATGAGGCCGAACTATCCGACCAAGTGGTGTACTCAGAAATGGTGGTTGGTCCCAACCCGTTTTTCGTTATGACTCAAATCCTGCGGGAATTGCGAAAATGCCCCGGTTGGCCGAAAAATATTTAAGACATCCGTCATTTTTTCGGCCTTGACTGAGGTCTTCGGCGCCGCTTAGAATCCGTACAGTATGTTTTCCAACCTGCTACCGGAGCTGCTGCTTAGCCTGGCCCTTACAGGGGCCCACGCCAGGCGCGCGTCCGGACAGGTTTAACGGCCTGATTAAACTGAGACACACGCCCCGGGCAGTGGGCCGATCGAAGCCGCCCGGGGCGTTTTCTTTTTTCACTTCCGCTCACGGCGCACGATCGGCAGACTGATCCCGCGGCAACGATGCGGGAGGAATGACGATGGCACACGCGAACACGGCTTCAAGCGACGGCACAGATTACGTCCGGATCTTCGACACGACGCTGCGCGACGGCGAGCAGTCGCCCGGCTGCACCATGAACGTCGAGGAGAAGATCGCGCTCGCGCGGCAACTGGAACGGCTCAACGTCGATATCATCGAGGCGGGGTTTGCGGTTTCCTCGCCGGGCGATTTCGAGTCGGTTAGCCGCGTTGCGCAGGCGCTGACGGAGCCGGTGGTGCTCAGCCTCTCGCGCACGCAGGAAAACGATGTCGATTCGGCACTGCGCGCAGTGGACAAGGCGGCGCATCCTGGGATTCACATTTTCATCGCGACCTCGGATATCCATCTCAAGTACAAGCTGAACATGAATCGCGAGGACGTGCTCGACGCCGCAACGTGGGCCGTCACCCGCGCGAAGAAACATCTCGACTATATCGAGTTCTCGTGCGAGGACGCGTCGCGATCCGACTGGGACTACATGGTCGACGTTTGCAGCGAGGTGATTCGGGCCGGCGCTACCGTGATCAATCTGCCCGACACCACCGGCCACGCTATCCCCGAGGAATTCGGCCGGATGTTCGCCTACATGCGCGAGAAAGTTCCCGGCGCCGACAAGGTCATCTGGAGTGCCCACTGTCATAACGATCTTGGGCTCGCGGTCGCGAACTCGCTGGCAGCGGTGCGCAACGGCGCGCGCCAAATAGAATGCACGATCAACGGGATCGGCGAGCGCGCGGGCAACTGCTCGCTGGAAGAAGTCGTGATGGCGATGAAAACGCGTCACGACCTGATGGGCGTACAGTCGCACGTCAACACGCGCCAGATCTACCCGGCCTCACGCTTGCTGTCGCAAGTGATCGGACAGCCGGTGCCGGCCAACAAGCCGATCGTCGGCGACAACGCGTTCGCGCACGAAGCCGGAATCCATCAGGACGGCGTGCTGAAGTACAAGCTCACGTACGAGATCATGAAGCCCGAGGATATCGGCATCCCGTCGAACAAGCTGGTGCTGGGCAAACATTCGGGGCGTCACGCGTTCATCAACCGGCTCGAGGAGCTTGGGGTCGATGTCGACGACGTCGACGTGAACAAGGCGTTCGCCGAATTCAAGGCGCTCTGCGACAAGAAGAAAATCGTGTACGACGACGATATCCTCGCGCTGGTCACCGAGAGCGCGCGGCGGACGACCGATCACTTCGAGCTGGTCGATTTGAAGGTCGGATCGTCGAGCAAGAGCACGCCGCACGCGGAAGTCACGTTGCGGGTTGAGGGAAAAGAGTGTTCGGCCGAGGGCGAGGGCGACGGGATGGTGGACGCGTGCTACAAGGCGATTTACAAAATCGCCGCGATCAATCCCGCGCTCGAGCGTTACGCGGTCAAGGCGATAACCGGCGGCACCGACGCGCTCGGCGAAGTGAGCTGCATGATTCGCGAAAACGGCGTGACGGTCGCGGGCCAAGGGGCGCACAGCGATATCGTCATGGCCAGCGCGCTCGCGCTGGTAAATGCGCTCAATCGGCTGAAGGCGCGCA
>DATNLS010000048.1:0-5930 GCA_035602775.1 Candidatus Acidiferrales bacterium
CAGAACCGAAATCGCAGCAGCCCCGCCGGCGACATATTCGCGGGCAACATTGGCAGGATCGAGTCCCGGCATAATGTCGCCCTTGCTCGGCGAGGCACGTTTGATCTCCGCGATTATCGCGGGACGCCGACTGCGCAACGCCGCGATAAAATCGCGTGGCTTGGGCGCTCGCCCAGCCTCGGCGACGATCGCCATCGGTGAGACGACAGCGCGTCGCGCGCGCACCTCGACGCGTTTGGCGGCGTAAATGTTGTCAAGGATCGAGCTCATGACATTCCGTTACTGGCGCGCCGCATTTTGTCGAGAACTTCCAGGGCGCGGCTGCTGGCGATAATTTCGCGCGCCGCATCGACGCCTTCCTTCAGCGAGGCGGCCTTGCCGCCGACATAAATCGCGGCGCCGCCGTTCAGCGCGAGCACATCTTGCGCCGGGCCCGAGCCGCCATCAAGCGCGCCGCGCAGCACGCGCACCGCATCGTCGAGATTTCTGACGACCAATGCGCGATGGTCGCCGCGCGATATGCCGAAGGTCTGTGGCGAGACTTCATATTCCGTCAGATCGCCGTCGCGCAGTTCCGCAATCCTGGTCGGGCCGCTGATCGCGATTTCGTCGATTCCGTCCCCACCGTGCACGACCATCGCGCGCCGCGTCCCGAGTGCCTTGAGCGCGTTCGCCATCGGCCGGATCAAATTTTCATCGGCGACGCCCAGCAGATGGAGGCGCGGACGCGCCGGGTTGCCGAGCGATCCCATCAGATTGAAGATAGTGCGGATTCGCAGCTCGCGCCTGAGCGGTGCGATCTTCTTGAACGCAGGGTGATACGCCTGCGCGAAGATGTGACAGCATCCGGCGGCGTCGAGGCATCGTTTCAGCCCGTCGGGATCGCAATCGATCTTCACGCCTATCGCTTCGAGCACGTCTGCCGTGCCGACTGTTCCGCTGATCGCTCGGTTGCCGTGCTTGGCCACGGGGACGCCCGCTGCCGCCGCGATCAACGCGGCGCCGGTCGAGATGTTGAAAGTACTGGCGCCGTCGCCGCCGGTGCCGCAGGTGTCGAGCACCTCGCGTTCGCGAAGATTGAGCGGGCGCGCGCGCTTGAGCATCGCACGCACCGCGCCGGCCAGCTCGTCGGCCTCGGCGCCCTTGATTTTCAGAGCCACCAGAAACGCGCCGACGACTGCGTCGGGCGCGCCACCGTCCATGATCTCGCCGATCGCAAGTTCAGCCTCGGCGTCCGAGAGCGAGCGCCCGTCGATGAGGCCTTGCAGCGCTTCGTGCAGTCCGGTCATCGCGCGTTTCCGTTTTTGCCGAGGCTGTCGAGAAAGTTTTTCAGCAGATGCTTGCCCTCGAAGGTGAGGATCGATTCGGGATGAAACTGCACGCCTTCGACCGCGTGCTGTTTGTGGCGCAGCCCCATGATTTCGTTTTCCGCGGTGCGAGCGCTGACTTCGAGCGCCGGCGGAATCGACGCCGCGTCGACCAGCAATGAATGATAGCGCATCGCGTCGAACGGACTGGGGATACCCGCGAAGATCGTTTTGCCGTCGTGAATTATCGGCGAGGTCTTGCCGTGCATCAGGCGATCCGCGCGTACCACCTTGCCGCCGAACGCTTCGCCGATACATTGCAGGCCGAGGCAGACGCCGAGAATCGGAACTTCGCCCGCCATCTCGCGCAGCAGAGTCAGGGAGATACCGGCCTCGGTGGGCGTGCAAGGGCCCGGCGAGATCACGATCGCGTCGGGATGAAGCGCGCGCACGCCGGCGACGTCGATAGCGTCATTGCGCTTGACGGTGACGTCGGCGCCGAGTTCGCCGAGGTACTGCACGATGTTGTAGGTAAACGAGTCGTAGTTATCGATCATCAGGAGGCGGAGTTCTTCTTGCATTTCAACTTACCTCTTGGCCGCGATTTCGAAATCGCGCGCGGCCTGGAGCGCCCGCACCATCGCGCGAGCCTTGTTGACCGATTCGTCGAACTCGGCGCCGGGGTCCGAGTCGGCCACGACGCCACCGCCAGCTTGTATATACACACGATCCTTCCTGATCAGCAGCGTGCGCAGCGCGATCGCCGTGTCGGTGTTGCCGGTATAGCTGAAGTAGCCGACCGCGCCGGCGTAAACGCCGCGTCGCACGCTCTCGAGCTCGTCGATAATTTCCATGGCGCGGATTTTCGGCGCGCCCGAGACGGTTCCTTGCGGGAAGGTCGCCGCGAAGGCGTCGAACGCGTCGCATCCGTCGCGCAGCACACCGGTGACGTTCGACACGATATGCATCACGTGCGAGTAGCGCTCGACGACCATCAGCTCGGTCACTTTCACCGATCCGATTTCGGAGACGCGGCCGACGTCGTTGCGCCCGAGGTCGACCAGCATCACGTGCTCGGCGCGTTCCTTGGGATCGGCGAGGAGCTCGGCTTCGAGTTCGCGATCCTCGGCTTCGGTCACGCCGCGCCGGCGCGTGCCGGCGATCGGCCGCAGCGTGATCTCGCGGCCCTCGACCCGCACCATCACCTCGGGCGACGCGCCGACCAGCGTCTGATCGCCGAGGCGCAGGTAGAACATGTAGGGCGACGGGTTAATCGTGCGCAGGCTGCGGTAGATGTTGAACGGATGCGCGGTCAGGGGCGCCTCGAAGCGCTGCGACGGAACGACCTGGATGACGTCGCCGGCTGCGATGTATTCCTTCGCCGCGGAGACCATCGCCATGTAGCCCTCGCGCGTCATGTTCGACGTGATCGACGCGTCGTTGATCGCCACACTGCTCGCGCCTTCGAGCGACGGCGGCACGGCGGGACGTTTAAGGCGCTCGATAGTCTCGTCGATCTTAATGCGCGCGCTCTGGTACGCCATCTTGGTCGAGGCGAACTCCTCGACCGGCACGTTGGCGATAATTTTGAGCGTCTGGCGGACGTTGTCGAAGCACAGCACCGTGTCGGTGAACATCAGATGGAAATCGGGCGTGCCGAGATCGTCAGCGGCGGTTTCCGGAATTTTTTCGAAGCATCGCACGATGTCGTACGCGAGAAATCCGACGGCGCCGCCGAAGAAGCGCGGCAGGTTGGGCAACTCGGGTGCTCGGAACCGCTTGACCTCGGCGCGCAACTCCTCGAAGGAGTTGGCGACGGAACGCACCTCGACGCCGCGGCCGGGCCGGATGATGTCCATCCGGTTTTTGCGCGCACGCATCACGAGGAAAGGATCGGAGCCGAGAAAGGTGTAGCGGCCCCATTTCTCGCCGCCACGGACGCTTTCGAGTAGGAAGGCGTAGTCGCCGCGCGCGATTTTCAGGAAGGCGGAGACGGGAGTCTCGAGATCGGCGGCGACTTCCTCGAAGACGGGGATGAGGTTGAATCCCTTCGCCGCTAATTGTTCGAATTCGTTTTCAGAGGGCTGTAGCATTTCGTTCCTCTCTCTCCCTTCCGCTTCCATCGATCGCCAAAAAGAAAAGGGCCGCAGGTCATCCGCCTGCGGCCCTTTTGGGAAATCGGTTTTGCGATAAATTACAAAGCCGGCGCGCAGGCGGGTACATCGAGGTGCCACCGCCACCATCCCGCGCGAACATCTCGGCTCGTGAGATTCATCGTGAACTTAATGATGAAGATGAAGCGGGGGATTGTCAACGGGGGAGCGGTCGTGCGGGAGAATCGGAACATTGAATGTGAAACCCGCGGTGGGTTTCACGCTTCCTTCGGCAGGGCTGAGCCCTGCACCTAGTGATTGAGGAAAGATGCGGGACTTCGTCCCTGTTAGAACTGGCGAAAGGAAGAAGGCCTATCTCTCTCCGCGTCAGGTTCCCCTTCCCGCTCGGGTTCCTCTCGATCCGGTTCCCCTTCCCGCTCGGGTGTTTGTGCGCGGGACATGGGTAACAGGTGTGCGAGGACATGGGTAACACTAAGCGGCATGCTGGACTTCCAATGGGAGGTGAGCAGGATGCCGTGGCGGGAGGTTACGCGGAGGGTCCGTCGAGCGGCTGTTTTCCAGTGCCCATTACGCCGACGGTGAAGTTTAAGGTTGTGAAATACGGGACGAACAGGCCGCCGGATTCGGTGACGTTGAAGTAGCGCGCGATGCGCTCGATCATGAGGCGGTCGTCGAAGCCGCAATGCTCGTGGCGGGGGATTTTTTCGGTTTGGCTTAGAGCGCCGGCGACTAGATCGCGCCATGACAGGCGGTCGCCGTACATCCCGAAGATTCGGTAGCCGAGTTGCTTCGCCAGCAGCATCGCTCCGCGCTCGACCGGGATGGTGAAGAACACAGGGCCGCGCACGACGTTCGCCAGCACCTGTAGATAGCCGTCGACCACTTCGTCGGGAAGATGCTCGAGGGTTTCCATGCAGATCCCGACGTCGAACGGAGCCGTCAGGTCGATGTCGGATGGAGATGTAGATTTCGCAATCGTGACTTCGGGGCGCGCGGACCATTGCGCCTGTACGCGGTCGAAAATGGCGTCGTCGGCCTCGTAGCCGGCGTAGCGGTTGACATCGATGCCGCTGCGTTCGAGGTACGAGATGGTCTTGGCGTCGTAGCATCCGATTTCGATTATGTCGGCGCGGCGGATGCTCAACTGGCGCAAGCGGTTGACGAGCCACCAGAAGCGGCGCTCGTGCAGGAAGCGGCGCGCGCGATTGCCGTTGAAGAGGGTGTCGTTGTAGGTGTCAAGGGGCATCGATCGCTTCAGATGTGAAGTGCGGCGCAACAGACATTCGCGCGGGAGTTCTCCCCTAACCCCTCTCCCTTCTGGAGAGGGGAATAGGAAGTCAGTGCGAGGTTGTGTAGGCCTGTTTGTATTGCTCGCGGAGGCGGTCTTGGGCGGCGGTTGCTTCGTCGGCGCTGGCGTAGGGGCCGACGCGGACGCGGTACCAGGTCTGGCCGTTGACCTGGGCTTTCACTTCCTGCGCGTTGTAGCCGAGCGCCCTCAGCCTCGAGACCATCTCGTCCGCCCCGCTCTTGTCCATCACGGCTTCTATCTGAATGTTGTACGGCCTCGCGCCGGGAGGAAGAGCGGGTGCTGCGGGTGGCGCTGAAGCTTCGTCGGAATCGGTGTCCGTGTCCTCATCTTCGGTGGTGCCACGATTAACCGCGGGCTCGGGCGCTGGCTTGATGCGCGCGACGGCCGCGGGTGGCTTGTGCGCAGAGGGGGTAGCCTCGCCGATAGCAGCTGCGGGCGCATTGATCGAGACCGGCGAGGAAGCGGGCTCGGACGCAACCGCAGGCGAAGCTCCCGCGGCAGGCGACATTGCGGATACGGGCGGCGGTTTTGCGGGTGGATTCGGGATCGGATAGACCGATGATGTTTGACTCAGATCGGGCTGGTTCTGGCGCGCCATCTCGTAGCCCGCGACCAATCCGAGCGCGAAGACCGCACCCGACAGCGCGACCAGTCCGGTCAAAATTAGAAAGCCGCCGCCCGCCCTGATTTCGAATCGCATCGCGTCCTCACATCCGCTCTGGAGCGCTCACCCCGAGCAACTCGAGCCCGCCCGCAATCGCATCTTTCAGAATCGCCGCCATGTACAACCGCGCCAAACTGAGATCGCGATCCGGTCCGATTATACGATTCGCGGGCTTGTTGTAGTAGCGATGGAACTCGCCGGCCAGGTCGAGCAGGTAGAAGGAAATCCGATGCGGCTCGAGCGCCTCGGCAGCGCCGGACATGACGTCGGGGAGTCCCATCGCGCGCTTGGCGAGATCGAGTTCCTCGGGGCCGAGCAGGTTGAGATCGATCGACGACGCGTCCGCGGGCAGCGCCAGATCCTTTGCGGCGCCCTCGCGGAAAATACTCGCGAGGCGCGCGTGCGCATACTGGACGTAGAAGACGGGATTCTCCGGCGCCTGTTTTTTGGCGAGCTCGAGATCGAAATCGAGCTGGCTGTCGGATTTGCGGAACAAAAAGAAAAATCGCACCACGTCGGGGCCGACCTCGTCGATC
>DATNLS010000317.1:0-4880 GCA_035602775.1 Candidatus Acidiferrales bacterium
GCTGTACATCGAGCCGCCGCACTTCACCAAGTTTAAGCAGCCGCGCGGGAAAAAAATGCTGTCGCTGCGCAACGCGCTGAACTTCGCCGACAAGGCGCTGCGCTTTTACGATAAGCACAAAATAAAATCTTTGCGCGCCCGCGCGCTGCGCTACACCGAGGAATGGCTGCTCGAACATCAGGAGGCGAACGGCTCGTGGGGCGGAATCGAGCCATGCTACCTGCTGAGCGCGATGGCTCTGAAAGCCAACGGCTACCGCAACGACCATCCGGTATTGAAGCGCGCGATCGAGGCGTCGCAGGAACTGATTTGGCATTTCAACGACTACGACATGTACATGCCGTGCGTTTCGGTCAACTGGGACACCGCGCTGGCGGGGCAGGCGCTGATCGACTCGGGATTGCCGGGCGACCATCCGGCGCTGAAAAAAACTTCGCAATGGCTGATCGACCACCAGATTTTCAAGAAGGGCGATTGGTCGGTGAAGCGGCCCAACCTCGAGCCCGGCGGATGGGCGTTCGAGTTTTTTAACGACAACTATCCCGACGTGGACGACTCGGCGGTGATCCTGTCGGTGATGGCGGGGTCGAAGGCCGACGATGCCGCGGCCAGGGAGCGCGCGCTCAAGGCTGGCGCGAACTGGGTGATGGGAATGCAATCGAGGGACGGCGGCTTTTCGGCCTTCGATGCCGACAACGATTCGACCTGGCTCAACCATGTGACGCTGGCGGACGTGGAAGCAGTAACGGATCCGACCTGTCCCGATCTCACCGGACGCGTGCTCGACATGATGGCGTCGGTGGGCTATCGCAGCGAGCATCCGGTGGCGAAGCGCGCGATCGAGTGGCTCAAGAAAAATCAGTCGCCGTCGGGCGCATGGTGGGGCCGCTGGGGCATCAACTATATCTACGGGACTTTCTCGGCGCTGTCCGGCCTGCGCGCGATCGGCGTGGATATCAACGAGCTCTGGATCAAGCGCGCGGTCGCATGGCTCAAGTCGAAGCAGAATCCGGACGGCGGATGGGGCGAGAGCCCGTTGTCGGACAAGGATTCTGCGTGGCATGGGCGCGGGACCAGCACCGCGTCGCAAACGGCGTGGGCGCTGATCGGATTGATCGCGGGCGAAGCGGGCATCAGCGAAAATGCGATGCGTGGCGCGCAGTGGCTCTCAGAGCGGCAGAACGACGAAGGCGCGTGGGACGAGCGGGAATCGACCGGCAATGGATTTCCGAATCATTTCTATCTTCGCTATCACATGTATGCGCACTACTTTCCGCTGATGGCGCTCGGGCGCTTCCGCAAGCGGCTGGCGGAGACGGCGCGGAACTGAACGGCTCGCGATGAAAGCGATTTCAATTCTCGGCTCGACCGGCTCAGTCGGCGTTACGACGCTGGACGTGGTCGGGCGCTTCAGCGATCGGTTTCGCGTCGTCGCGATCGCCGCGGGACGCAATCTCGATCTGCTGACGGATCAGGTGAAGCGCTTTCATCCCGAGCTGGTCTCGGTGGCGACGCCCGAGCTCGCACGCGAGCTGGCAACGCGCCTCGGCACGCATCGCGTGACGATCGTGCACGGCCTCGAAGGCGCGACCGCCGTTGCGACGCATCCCGAAGCGAAGCTGGTGATGTCGGCGCTGGTCGGTGCGATGGGCTTGCAGCCGACGCTCGCGGCGATCAAGGCCGGCAAGGACATCGCGTTTGCCAACAAGGAAGTGCTGGTTATCGCGGGCGATCTGATCACGGCGGCGGTGCGCGAGAATCGCGTGCGGCTGCTGCCGGTCGATAGCGAGCACAACGCGATTTTTCAATGTCTTGAAGGTCGCGGACGCGAATCGTTGAAACGAATCATTCTAACCGCGTCGGGTGGACCATTTCGCGAGCTGCCGGCGGATCGTTTCGAGGCGATTACGATCGAGCAGGCGCTGAAGCATCCGACCTGGGTCATGGGCAGCAAAATTACGATCGACTCCGCGACCCTGATGAACAAGGGCCTCGAGGTGATCGAGGCGCGCTGGCTGTTCGGTCTCAAGGCCGGCGAAGTCTCGGTCGTGATTCATCCGCAGAGCGTGATTCATTCGATGGTCGAGATGATCGACGGCTCGGTGATTGCCGAGATGGCGATTCCCGACATGGCGATTCCGGTCGCGTACGCGCTTGCGTATCCGGAGCGGCTGCCGATGACGCATCTGAAACCGCTGTCGCTGGCGGAGAATTCGCGGCTGACGTTCGAGGAGCCCGACCTGCGGCGCTTCCCGTGTCTGCGGCTCGCGTACGACGCGCTCGCGGCCGGCAACACGATGACGGCGTGCCTCAACGCCGCCAACGAGGAGCTCGTCGCGGGCTTTCTTGCGGGGCGCGTGCGCTTCATGGACATCCCGCGCCATATCGAGACGGTCATGAATCGCCATCACAATTCGGCGGCGCGCACGCTCGAAGACTTGCTCGAAACCGACGGATGGGCGCGGGCCACGGCGCGCGAACTTATCGCAGCGCGGCCGGTTGCAGCCTGAGACGATGGCAAGCGCGCGGGCCAGCGAGCAGGGCGGGGTAACGTCGTACGCGCCGAATACGGTGCGCGATGCGTCGATGCCGCCCGGGACCTTCGACGTCGCGACCGCGTACCAATTCTGTGAGCGGCTGGCGAAGTCGCACTACGAAAATTTCACCGTCGCGTCGTGGCTGATGCCGCGCGAGATGCGTCCGCACATGTATGCGATTTACGCGTACGCGCGGATGGCCGACGACTTCGCCGATGAGCATCATGACCGCGCGATGCTCGACCAGTGGGAGCGCGAGCTCGACCTCGCGTACGCGGGCACGCCGCGCCATCCGGTGTTCATCGCGCTCGCGGACACGGTGCGCCGCTTCGAGATTCCGCGCGATCCGTTCAAGGATTTGCTCACGGCGTTTCGCTCCGACGTCGACTTCAAGGGCTTCGACACGCTCGACGATCTGCTCGGCTACTCGCGCTACTCGGCGAATCCGGTCGGCCGCCTGGTGCTCTACCTGTTCGGCTATCGCGACGCGGAACGGCAGCATCTGTCGGACCTGGTCTGCAGCGGATTGCAGCTCGCCAACTTCTGGCAGGACGTTGCGGTCGATCTCGACAAGGGACGAATTTATTTTCCGCGACGCGACATGGAGCGATTCGGCGTAACGCCGGTCGACCTGGCGGCGCATACGTCGTCGCGCGAGTTCATCGATTTGATGCGTCATGAAGCGGGAGTGGCGCGCGCGATGCTCGTCGAAGGCGGCGAGCTGCACAATCGCGTGGACAAGCGGTTGCGGCGCGACATTGTGATGTTCGCGGGTGGCGGACTGGCGATACTGCGCGCGCTCGATCGCGTCAACTACGACGTGTTCCGCCAGCGTCCGGAATTGGCGAAACTCGATTACCTGAAACTGGGATGGAGCGCGATTCGTGGCCGTCTTGAAGCCTGACAGCCATGCCACCGGCCTCGAAGCGCCGACTGGACGCGACGACTCCTCGCTCGACGCCGATTACGAACGCTGTGCTCAAGTCACGCGGCGCTCGCGTTCCAGCTTCTACTACGCGTTTATCCTGCTGCCAGCCGAGCGGCGTCGAGCGCTCTACGCAGTCTATGCGTTCTGCCGGTTCATCGACGATATCGCCGACGACGAATCGATTCGCGAGCCCGCGCTGCTGCTCCAGCGCTGGCGCGAGGAACTGGATCGCGTGTATGCAGGCACGCCAACGCGCGCGCTTTCCCGCGCGCTGGCCGACAGCGCGCGGCGGTTCAATATTCCGCGCGCCCTGTTCGAGGAAATTATCAACGGCGTCGAGATGGACCTCTCGCGCAAGCGCTATCAGAGCTGGGAAGAGCTGCGGCCGTACTGCTGGCGCGTCGCGTCGGCGCTGGGGCTGATCTGCATCGAAATATTCGGCTACCGCAATCCGTCGGCCAAGCTCTACGCGGAAAATCTCGGGTTGGCGCTTCAGTTGACAAATATCCTGCGCGATGTACGCGAGGACGCCGATCGCGGCAGAATTTATCTCCCGCTCGAAGACCTCGCGCGATTCAACGTAAGCGAGGAAGAAATTCTCCGCGGCGTTTACTCGCCGACCTTCATCAGCCTCATGGATTTCGAGGCGAGACGCGCGCGCGAACTTTACGCGCTGGCGCAGAGCGAGCTCGCGGCGGAAGATCGCGCCACCCTGCTGACCGCGGAAGCAATGCGGCTCATCTACGCCGCGCTGCTCGAACGAATCATCAGGTCGAACTATCGCGTGCTCGACCGCCGCCACAGCCTTTCCGCGCCGCACAAACTTTATCTCGTCGGCCGCGCCTGGGCGGTCGGCCGGCTCGGCGCTCTGCGCGGATAAAAAATTGGCATCGGCGAAAAAGGATGCGGTCGTAATCGGCGCCGGCTTCGCGGGGCTCAGCAGTGCGGTCGCGCTCGCGGAGCGCGGCGTGCGGGTCACGGTGCTCGAGGGAAAGCCCGCGCTCGGCGGACGTGCGTATTCGTTCGCCGATCCTGACACCGGCGATTTCGTCGACAACGGCCAGCACGTCCTGATGGGTTGCTACACTGAGACGCTCGACTTCCTCAAACGAATCCGCGCGTACGATCAACTGGTGTTTCACGAGGATTTGGAAATCGAAATGCTCGCGGGTCCCGGCCAAAGTGCGACGCTGAAAACGGCGCGGCTGCCGGGCCCCCTCCACATGACGGCTGCCTTGCTCGGCTACCAGCATCTCAGTATGGCCGAGCGGCTGAGCGTGATGCGCGGCGGTCTGCGGATGCTTGCGATGAGACGATTCGGCGGCGAACTGCGTCGTCTCACCGTCGCGCAACTGATGGATCGTCTTGGGCAGTCGGAACATGCACGCCGATGCTTCTGGTATCCGATGTCGATC
>DATNLS010000189.1:0-5019 GCA_035602775.1 Candidatus Acidiferrales bacterium
CCGACGAGATGTCGCAAAGAATCGTGTCGGCCGTGGGTCAGTTGGCGACCGCCAACAAAACGGTATTCGAGCATATCCGCACAGCTCCGAAGCCGTCACCGGTACCGACGATGCATCCAGTCCAGTAACGCTCGACGCACAGCTGCGCCTTGTTCCCCATGGTCGCCGTGATCCACAATGGCGGCGAATCGTGAAATTCATCTGGCTCATTTCGAGAAGCCTGCGGCGCAATCGCCGCCGCAATATCCTTACCGCTATCTCGATCGCCATCTCGATCTTCATGTTCTGCGGCCTCGCGAGCATCGCGGAGATTCCCGCGATGTTGATGCGCGGCAATGCGGGATCGCGCCGGCTGGTGTGCAGCAATGCTGCCGGGATGACGTACTCGCTGCCTGAGTCCTACACGCGCAAGATTTCGGTACTGCCACACGTCAAGATCGTCCAGGCGTGGGAATTTCTGCCGTCACAGTTCACCGGCGCCTCGGATCAGTTTCTCAGCTATGCCGTCGATCCGGTCGACATGCACGAATTGTGGCCGGAATGGGGCGTCTCAACCTCCGCTGCGACGGCATTCGAACATCAAAGGACCGCCGCGCTGATCGGCCCCGAGCTGATGCGTCGCCACCGATGGCAGGTCGGCCAGCAGATAATCGTGCACGGTACGCTCCCGACGCTCGACGTTCCGATGCAGATTGTGGGCGAGTTGAATCCGGGGCCCTCGTCGAGCGGCCCGCTGAACATGCTCGTGTTCCGTCGCGACTACTTTGAAGCCCTGAATGGCACTCCGGGGTTGGTGACGCTCATCTGGGCCGAGGCAGATAGTCTCTCTTCAATCGATCCTGTGATCGCTTCGATCGATGAGACGTTCTCGAACTCCGAGCATCAGACAAAGACCGACGCAGAAGGGCAATTCACGCGCAACGTTTTCAGCAGCCTCGCGTCGATCTTCACGCTGGCAGCGGTCCTCGGCGTGATAGTCGTAGGCGTGGTTACGCTGGTGGCGGCCAACGCGGCCGCGATGTCGATTAGAGAACGCAGTCGCGAACTTGCGGTGATGAGGGCGATCGGATTTCGCGCGAGCAGCGTGCTGATCTATCTGGTATCGGAAGCCTCGATAATCGCGATCACCGGTGGGATGCTCGGCGGGTTGATTACATGGCTGGTGCTGGGACAGTTCGCGCCTTCGCTCCCGGGGGTGAATATTCCGCTGCCAATGAGCAAGGCGATCATTCCGCTGGGAGTCGGTCTGGCGTGGCTGGTGGGAGTCGTGAGCGCGCTGGTACCAGCGTGGTTCGCGGTCCGCAAGACGATAGTCGCGGGCCTGCACTTGGTGGCGTAGACTGAGGAGCCAGCTTTTCACCCGCGCGAGAGTGGCGGAATGGCAGACGCGCTGGACTTAGGATCCAGTGCCGCAAGGCGTGGGGGTTCAAGTCCCCCCTCTCGCATCGCCCGGGCATTGCCTAAGCGTGCCCCGTGTCCGACGATTCCTCACTGCCGATCGCTGCAAGGTCCGGCCAAAGCTGATTCAGCGCAACATCGAGTGGATGCGCCTTCAAATCGGTGAGTCCTTTATCGGTGCTGAGGGTCTTGGCGAGCGCCAGAAGTCGCGGATGTTGGCTTTCGTACTTCTCTACGACGCTTCCGCTCGGCTTGTGCTCCAGAAACCAAAGCAGGGGAAGCAATTCACAGAACACGGAAACAGGACCGCCGAGTGGTCCACGCCGAATGGGCCAGCGGCTGGCGATGAATTCGTCGAGTTCCGTGAGCCTGGATATTCCGTCCCAGAGCCGATCTCTTGCCGCAAAGGTGACAGTTCCGACGTTGCTCATTACAATGGCCATCGAACAGAGCGGACAGGATTCGAGCGTGGTCCAGAGCGTATGATGCCGATAGTCGCCCGACATCAATTGTCCCAAAACGTCGAGCTCGGCGTGGGCGATGGGTGTCGATCGAAGCCTTCCTGGCGGGGCTTCCTGGTCCGACACACGATTTCGTCCGACGGCAACGACACGCCTGCGAGGATCCGTCAGGACCGCGCCGACGCCGACGTTGCCCCCGATATGCGCCTCCCAAGCCTGAGTCAGCGCTATCTGCCACGGATCTTCCAACGCCGACCAGTGACTATCTTTTGTCACGACAGACAATCCTTCCGTCACCTTAGCGGGTAGCCCCACGGGACGGTAGCAGATCCTCTATGCGGGGGTTCAAGTCCCTCTCTCGCATCCTTACCAATCGTTGCACCGGCTAACGAGAGAGTACTGATTGTTTGGTTAGTCTACTCAGGGTATAGTCCTTAATACCAATCGTAGGAGAACCACGATGCGAGTACCGCTCAGATTGGCCGCGTTGGCGGCGGCTTGTTTGCTCACCAGTTGTGCGACGGCATATCAGCCTGACGGCGTCGCGGGGGGATACTTCGATCGGCGGCTTGACAGCAACACCGAGCGGGTTTCTTTCCGCGGCAATCGGTTCAGTTCGCCGGAGACGCTTCAGTCTTACCTTCTAAGAAGGTGCGCGGACGTTACGCTGGAGGATGGGTACGATTACTTTGTGGTAGCGCCGAATGTGGGAAACACCAATGCTGACGGCGCGAAAGCAGACGAATTTCTCGTCACCGCGACGATCCAGATGTACAAAGGCATCAAACCTGCGTCTGATGCCCATGCGTACGACGCAGCGGCGGTAGTCAGAAGCACTCCAGTCGATGAAGGTGAGAATGCCGAGGCGACGCCTCCTCCCGTTTCGATAGCGAATGCGACCACGGCGTCCGGCGCACGAATTCCGGCCGTGAATCCCAACGCCCTGACCAACGAACCCCCACCGTTCGAGAAGTTCTAGGGCGAAGGCGCCGATCGCACTTTCGGCTCGTCGCACCCTGACGGCTTTCAAATGCGGGGGCGCTCGCGGAATTGCGAGCGCCCCCTTTTACGTATGCGTCTCTATTGTTCGGGCACCAATTCGACGCGACGATTCTGCGCCCGTCCTTCGGCAGTATCGTTGGTCGCCACGAAACCGCTCTTGCCGTAGCCGTGGGAATGCAGCCGGACCTCGCTGATGCCATCCTTGACCAGGTAATCGACGACCGCATCCGCGCGCCGGTCGGACAGCCCCAGGTTGTAATCGACGCTGCCGATCGCGTCGCAGTATCCGTTCACGTCGATATCGACATCGGGATTGGCCTTGAGCGTAGAGGCGGCCTCGTCCAGCACGGCCGCATCGCCTGGCCGGATGTTCGATTTGTTGAAATCAAAATGCACACCCCGAAGCACCAGCTTCTCCTTCACCGGCGGCGGGGGTGGCGGGGGCGGTGGCGGAGGAGGAGGCGGCGGCGGGGGCGGCGGCTGAACGATCGGATCGCAATAGTAATGACCGGCGATGCCGCCAACTACCGCGCCGATTCCCGCACCGCCAACTGCACCGGCGATAATTCTGGATTGCGAGCCGTCCTTGCCTTCGCTCGCGTCGCCGATGCCATAGCCGGCGCCAGTGCCAATCAACGCGCCGGCGGCGGCGCCGTAAACGGTGCACCAACCCAACTCGCGTTGCTGCGCACATCCGCTGGCGAACAGCGCGATTGCGGCCACGGCCGGCAACAGAAACGACGAAATACCCGATCGAATTTTCATGTCCCCTCCCACCAAGTCGATCTGTGGCGTCGTTGAGCACATCCGCGCGAACGGACGCCTCCGCTCAACGAACGGCGCCACCCTAATTGAGGGACATGTCGAAATAATTAGTCGCGGATTAATAGAATGTGACGTGAACAGAGGGCAGAAACGAGTTGTAAACAGGCAGCCGCGCGCGACTAGATGGTCAGGCTCTGCGCTTCCCACAGTGCGCGAAAGCGGCCGTCGCGCACCGCGCTCAGCGACGACCAATCGCCTGACTCGACCACCTTGCCGCCTTCGATGACGTAAATCAGATCGGCCCATCGGATGGTCGACAGGCGATGCGCGATCAGCACGACGGTGAGTTCACCGCGGCGGCTTTCGATCGCGTCGAGCACGCGTCCTTCGTTTTCGGAATCGAGGCTGTTGGTCGCCTCGTCGAGGATCAGCAGCGACGGCCGGCGCAGGAATGCGCGCGCGAGTGCGAGGCGTTGGCGCTCGCCCTGCGACACCATCATGCCGCGGTCGCCGACGATAGTATCGAGTCCGTCTTTCAGTCCCGTGACGAAATCGAACGCCGCCGCCTGCCGCAGCGCCGCCAGCATTTCGTCCTCGCTGGCGTCGGGCCGCGCCCACTTGAGGTTCGCGCGAATCGTGTCGTGAAAGAGAAACGTGTCGGGTGCGACATAGCCGATTTGATCACGCCATCCGCGCACAGTTTCGGGTCCGAGCGGGCGCCCGTCGAGTCTGAGCGTACCCGAGTCGGGCAGCACGAGGCCCATCAGGATGTCGGCGATCGTGCTCTTGCCCGCGCCCGACGGCCCGACCAACGCGACCACTTTGCCTGCCGGAATCACCAGGCTCAAATCCCGGACCGCGGCGATGCGCCCCTCGGTGTAGGTGAACGACACGCCCTCCGCGGCGAGCTCGCGGGTGAGCGAGAGGCGATCGTGCGGATGCGCGGCAGGCTCCGCCGCGGCGGTGCATCGCGCTTCGATATCGAGCAGGTTGGCGAACGACGGCAGCATGTTGACGAAGGAGCGGTAGTGATGCTGGCCGGTCATGATTCGCGGCATGATGCGCACGAACAGCAGCAACAGGATCAGAATTGACGCGGCCGGCACCGCCAGCACTCGAATCGATACGAACACCACCACCGCGAGAATCATCACCGAGCCGAGCTCGAACCAGGTCGCGGCGATCGCCTGCTGACGCGCGCCGTCGACGTTGGCCCGAACTACATCGGCGCTGAGGCTGGAGAAGATCGAATAGTTGCGCTCCTCGGCGCCGTAGGTCTTGGCCGCTTTGAGGCTTTGCAAATGCTCGATGGTGGCGGCGTACAACGATTTGTTGGTGGTGGAGACTTCCTCGCCCTGCTCTTCTATCGCATGCGTGCGTCCGCGAAAGACGA
>DATNLS010000146.1:0-7010 GCA_035602775.1 Candidatus Acidiferrales bacterium
AGATTAGCGCATTTCGGCGCGACGCAGTTAGCGGGTACCAAATTACTTTATTGAATGTGAAACCCACGGTGGGTTTCACACTTCCTTCGGCAGGGGTGACCCCTGCACCCAGTATCAGGAAAGAAAATACAAGATGCGGGGCTGCGCCCCTATCAGAAGGGTTTTGGGAGAGGCCACCTCCAAAATCCGGTTCCCCTTCCCGCTCGGGAAGGGTTTAGGGGGTAGGTTGTTCGGCGCCGCCGCCCTTTCAACGCCTCATAGATATCGATGCATCATCAATGCTCCTGCATATCGCTTGACATATGTTGATTAGTGCGGTTTAGATCGAGATTGAGGATCCCGCCATGAAACACGAACTCATCGACGTGGCCGAGCCCAACCTTATCCGCGAACAATTCCCCTACGACGCCGTGCCGCGAATTATCTTTGACGGCGAATTCGAGAAACCCGACCCCGCGCCGGATTTTTTCATCACCGACACCACCTTTCGCGACGGGCAGCAGGCACGTCCGCCGTATACCAGTGGACAAATCGTCGCGATGTTCGACATGCTGCATCGCCTCGGCGGTCCCAACGGCGTCATCCGGCAGACCGAGTTCTTCCTCTACTCGAAGACCGATCGCGAGGCTGTGAATCGATGCCTCGCGCGCGGCTACGAGTTCCCCGAGGTCACCGGATGGATTCGCGCGGTGAAGTCCGACTTCAAGATCGTGAAGGAGATGGGCCTGCGCGAGACCGGGATTCTGACCTCGGCGTCCGACTACCACATTTTCAACAAACTTAAGAAAACGCGGCGCGCGGCGATGGACGACTATTTGGAAATCGTCAACGCGGCGCTCGACGCGGGCCTCAAAATCCGCTGCCATCTCGAGGACGCGACCCGCGCGGACTTTTACGGCTTCGTCGTGCCGTTCGTGTCGAAGCTGATGGAACACGGCGAGTCGGCCGGGATTCCGGTCAAGATTCGCGTCTGCGACACCCTCGGATTCGGCGTGCCCTACCCCGGCGTCGCGCTTCCGCGCAGCGTGCCGAAGCTGATTCTGGGGCTGCGGCGTGAATGCGGCGTGACGCCGGATCAACTGGAATGGCACGGGCACAACGACTTTCATAAGGTGCTCGCCAACGCGACCGCCGCGTGGCTCTACGGATGCATGTACGCCAACGGGACGATCCTCGGCTACGGCGAGCGCACCGGGAATCCTCCGCTGGAAGGCCTCGTCATGGATTACGTATCGCTCAAGGGCAACGCCAACGGGATGGACCTGTCGGTCATCACCGAAATTGCCGAGTACTTCGAGCGCGAAGCCGGTTACAGGATTCCCGCCAATTATCCATTCGTCGGGCGCGACTTCAACGTGACGCGCGCGGGGATTCATGCCGACGGACTGCTCAAGGACGAGGAAATCTACAACGTCTTCGACACCGCGAAGATTCTCGGCCGGCCGCCGCGCGTGGCGGTGGACAAGACCTCGGGCGTGGCGGGGATCGCGTGGTGGATCAATTCGTACTTCGGTCTCGCGCGCGGCACCCAGGTCGAAAAGCGCTCGCCCGAGGTGCTCGAGATTGCAAAGTGGGTCGATGCGCAGTATGACGACGGCCGCACCACCTCGATTTCCGATCAGGAGATGGAGGCACAGGTCCGGCGGCATATGCCGAGCCTGTTCGAGAGCGCTCGGCTGGCCGGATAGCGCGGAGCCGAGTAGCCGATCAGATTCTTATCCAGGCGGGCGGGATTAGATCCCTGGTGTCGTAGTATCCATTGAGAGTGCGGGGCCGGTACGGCTTGGCTGGGTCGCCGTGCCTTCCGGTTACCCACTGCAAGGGTGCGATCACTTTTTTGTCCGGGTTGGGATCGAGCCATGCGCCCCACCATGAGAAACTTGAGTTCGCGATGATGTGCGCTTTGCAACGGGCCATCAGGAAGAGATCTTCGATCGCGCTGAGCGCTTCGACGAAGACGATCGCGCGGCCGCGAAACCGCTCCTTACACCACTCGAGGTCGTCGGAGAACATCACGAACGTCGTGGCGGGATCGAACTGCGACATCGCGCGCTCGTAGTAATCGCCTTTCGCCAACTCGGGCCACGCGGAATCGCCCAGGTAGTCGGTTCTGCGCACGTGCACCGAACAGGTCCTGGCCCCCATCAAATCACCGAATTGTCTATCGAGCATTTGGGCGAGTGCATGATGCGGCGTGAAGTAATGGCGCACTTCGTCCTGGCAGTGCGCGAAGAATCGCTCCGACTGAAAGTAGCCCCACAGTTCCGTCGTGCGATCGACCGTAATTTCTTCATAGGCCCAGGTGGACGGCATCCGCCGCTCGAAATGCCGGATGGAGCGCGCTTGCGGAATCGGAAATTCAAAATGCCGTGCATATGGCCACGGGGGGAAGACGAACGAACAGCCGCTGCGTCGCGCGACGCCGATAGTCGCGGCGATCTGGAAGAGCTGGTTCCCCAATTGTCCACGCTCGCCGAGCGGAAACGTGACGAACTTCTCCTCGCTGAAACGTGACCGCAGCTTTCGCGCAATTGGCGAGACGATTGGGAACTGCGCGAGCCTCGCAATCAATCGCCTCGCGGCAGAGGGAGTTTTGGTTTCGAATTGCGCGGCGTCCATTGGTCGACTCACGCCTCGGAAGAATGCAGGTCGCGGCCCATGCGTTCGCGGCCGAGCAGGATGACCACGGCGGCAACGATCATCACGATTGCGGCGACGCTCGCGAGTGTCGCCGCGTAACCGAATCGCTCGGCGAGGACAGCTTGGCTGACGGCGGCTCCAGAAGCCATCAAGACGCCGATCTGATACGCAAGTCCCGAGAACAGCCCGCGAACTTCCGGCGGCGAGAGCTCGGTCAGATGCGCCGGAATGACGCCCCATGCGCCCTGCACCATGAACTGCATCACGAACGCGCCCATCGTCAGCACCGCGAGCGTCGAGGGATAAATCCACAGCGGGATGACGAGACCGGCGCAGATCACCGCCGTCGCCATCGTGCGCCGTCGGCCCCAACGATCGGACAGGTAGCCGAAGGTCAGGCCGCCGAGCAGCGCGCCTACATTGTATATGAGCGCGATGGTCGCGACGGTGCGGGTGTCGAAGCCTCGGGTCTTTTCGAGGAAGGTCGGGTACATGTCCTGCGTGCCGTGCGAGACGAAATTCATCATCGTCATCAGCGCGCACAGGTATAGGAACAATTTCCAGTTGGCGCGAATCGCGTGGCGAATCTGCGACATGTCCGGGCGCGTGCGCTGCCATGCCGCGGACTCAGGGACCTTGGTGCGGATGTAGATGGTCAGCAGCGCGGGCGCGCCGCCCAGAAAGAACATCGCGCGCCAGCCGAAGTGTGGGAAGACGAAGAAGAACGCGGCCGCCGCGAGCAGGTAGCCGACCGCGTAACCCTCCTGCAGCAGGCCGGAGAAAAATCCGCGCCATCGCGGCGCGACCGCTTCCATCGCGAGCGACGCGCCCACGCCCCATTCACCGCCCATCCCGATTCCGTACAACGCGCGCATCGCCAGGAACCATCCGTAGCTCGGCGCGAGGCCGCTCAGCACTTCGACGATTGAATAGAAGACGACGTCGACCATCAACGGGATGCGGCGGCCGTAGCGGTCGGCGATCCAGCCGAAGATGAGCGCCCCGACCGGCCGCAGCGCGAGCGTCGCGGTGATCGTAAACGCGATGTGCGAGATCGGGCGATGGAATTCACGCGCGACCGCGGGCATCACGAAAATCAGGATGAAGAAATCGAAGGCGTCAAGTGCCCATCCGAGAAAGCTCGCGAGCAGAGTATGCGCGGCCTCGGCGGAAGTGATCGCGCGCACAGGCTCGATGGCGGCCGGAGATTCCATGGCGTGTGATGTTTAATCGAACCAGCGCGTTTTGTCATTATTGCGAGGACCGTTGAATCGAGGATCGCTTGAGTTACGCGCATGCGATGCGCGATAAGTGATCCATGTTCAACGGCATCAAGGTGATCGACGCCGACGGGCATGTGATGGAGCCCAACGAGCTCTACGACGAATACCTCGACCCGAAGTTCAAGCCCGATCTCGACGAATTGAAGCGGATCGCGTCGACCCGCGCGTCGAAATATTTCTTCGGCTACTTCCATCAGTTGAACACCGGGCGGCCGCTCGGCGTCGCCGCACCCGACAAGCCGTTGATGCGAACCGGACGCAGGCCGCATGGCGAGAAGCCTGACCTTCGCGGCGGATTCGATCCGCACGTGCGCATCAAGGACATGGAGCGCGAGGGAATCGACGTCGCCGTGCTGTTCGCGACGGTGGTCTCGAGTTTCTGCGCGCTGCCGAGCGTCGATTTCGAAGTCGCGATGATTCGTGCGTACCATCGATGGATCGCCCACTATTGCGCGTCGTATCCGACGCGCCTGAAGGGCGTCGCGATTGTGCCGATGCGTGCGCCTGAGCTTGCCGCCGAGGAAATCCGGCGCGTCGCGGACGAGCCGTGGTGCGTCGGCATCTACCTGTCGGCGCACATGGAGGACAAGCTGCTCGACCATCCTGCGTTCCATCCGATTTGGAAGGCGTGTGTCGAGACCGATTTGCCCGCGTGCTTTCACGGCGGCACAGCGCGTCCGCCGTATGGGATGGGCACGTTCGAGATGGGCAACAATCTTTTCATCCAGCATTCGGCGACGAATCCGTTCGAGGTGATGCGCGGGATCGCATCGCTTGTCGGCGGCGGCGTGCTCGACATTTTCCCGAAATTGCGCGTCGCGTTTCTCGAAGCGGGCGCCGGCTGGCTGCCGTTCTGGATGGAGCGGCTCGACGAGCATTACGAGCTGATGCCGGAGTACGTGCCGTTTCTGCATCGCAAGCCGTCGGAAGTGATTCGCAGCGCGAATTTTTTCATCTCGTGCGATCCCGACGAGGAGACCCTGCCTTTCGTGGTGGAGAGCGTGGGCGCGGATCATATTCTGTATGCGTCGGACTATCCGCACTTCGACGGCCGATTTCCGCATACGGTGAGCCTGACCGCCGGGCGCAAGGAGTTCGATGCGAGCGTGGCGAGGAAGATTTTGGACGAGAATCCGACCAGGCTTTATACGCGATTGAAGTAGTGAAGATTTGGAAAATTGCGGCGGCCTTGATTGCGATTGTGCTGGTCGCGAACGTCGGGAGGAATGCGGGGGCGCAGACGCTGGAAAAGGACCAGGCCGTGCAGGATCTGCGGGACGCCGAGACGGTCTGCGACCGGCATCGCGCGGAGCTGATGAAAATCCCGCATGTGCGCGTCGTGACCGGCGAAATCGATGAGCAGAAAGAGGCTGCGATTCTGGTCGAGGTGGACGATCAAAAGAATATCGACTCGGTGACGCACGAAGTGCCGTCGCAACTCGAAGGCTTTCCGGTGGAAATCGACGAGGGTGGTGAGGATCCGCCGCTCGGCGGCATGAATGCTTTTGGAAGTCTGGCTGCTGGTACTCCGACGCCGCCGACGATCGACGAGAACGGTTACTACCATCACAGCTGGGCGCAGCCGTCCGCGGCCGCGGCGAACCCCGACGCGCAGCCGTGAAGCTTAACTTGACTGCAATTCCCTCGCCTCCTTATAGTTTAGCTTCGGAGTCCGGCTAATCTGCGGCAAACGCAGAAAACCACGTCAGACAACGGATTTCGTACTGGTTTAGAGATGCAGAGAAGCGAACAGATGACCTTCTGGGAGAAGATCTATATCCCTGAAATCCTCAGGGGTCTTGCCATCACCAACTACCACTTCGCGCGCAACTTCATGCTGCACACCGCGCATCTGTTCGGCTTGAAGAAGAACGTTAACGCGACCCAGACCACGCAATATCCCGAGGAGCGCAAGCACTATCCGGACAATTTCCGCGGCAGTCATCGGCTGACCTTGCGCGAAGATTCCAGCGTGCGATGCACCGCGTGTTTTCTGTGCGCGACCGCGTGCCCCGCGCAGTGCATATATATAGAGGCGGGCGAGTCGCCTGATCCGCACGTCGAGAAATTCCCGGTGCGCTACGAGATCGACACGCTGCGCTGCATCTACTGCGGGCTGTGCGTCGAGGCCTGCCCGTGCGACGCGATTCGGATGGACACCTACGTTCATCCGCGCATCTGGGGCTTCGATCGCAAGGATTTCGTCGAGCAGAAGGAACTGCTGATGCATCGCTCGCGCGTGCTGGCCGAGAAGGGCCGCGACGGCAACATGAACGAGATGCTCGAGTGGTATCGCGAGCAGGATGCCGCGGTTTACGATCCGCAGCGGCCCGAGATGAAGACCTTCACCAATCGCGAAGCGCCCAAGCATTACGCGGAGGCGCCGGACCATATCGACGACCTCACGGTGATCGATCGGCATCCGGCGCGCAGCGGCAAGTAGCCAGATGACGCGAGTGACTATCGGCCTGACCCTGGCGGGCCTGATCGTTTTGTTTATCGCCTACGCGAAGGGCGTCAGTGTCATTCACGGCGGCGACGTGCTGAGCCACATGTACTGGGCGACGGGCGCGCTGACGCTGGTGGCGCTGGCGAATTTTATCGCGGTGGCGCACCTGGCGCGCGCCGAGCGGATGATCCAGGAACTGCGCGCGCTGTGCGAGAAGAACGGCATCGAGTACGGCGAAGATTAGGATTGAGCTATACTTAGGGATCCAAGGCTGGCGCTCTCGCCGGCCGCGGAGGTGACGCGATGACTCAGATAGAGGCCGCCCGCAAAAATATTATTACCCGGCAGATGACCGAAGTTGCCGAGGACGAAGGTTTCTCGCCCGAAGAAATTCGCGCGCTGGTCGCGACCGGCGAGGTCGTGATCCCGCACAACCTGCATCACGATTTCAGGGCGATCGGAATCGGCAAGGGCCTGCGCACCAAGGTCAACGCCAACATTGGCGCGTCGAACTTCCATCAGCTGATCGACGAGGAAGTCGAGAAGCTTTACACCGCGGTCCGCTACGGCGCCGACTCGGTGATGGACCTGTCGACCGGCACCGACCTCGACAAAATCCGCGCGGAGATCCTGTCGCG
>DATNLS010000172.1:0-5393 GCA_035602775.1 Candidatus Acidiferrales bacterium
ATGACAGGGGTTTCGGCGTCCGCCGATGAATCACCGAGAAACGGCGATACGAAGGAATCGTCGCGCGATTCTTCAACTTCAAAATGAAATGGCGTATCGGAGCCGCCAGCGGGCGCGCCGCCCTCGGCATGGCGTCGGCGCATCACGGTTGCGTTGAGACGCTTCTCGAGAATTTTCCCGCTGCTCGTTTCGAGCACGGTCTCGCGCCGCAGAATCGTCGCGCGATGCGCCTGGTCGTCGAGGTCAGCCTTCAGCCGGTCGGCCTCTTCGGGTGAGAGAAGACTCGACTCGGACTGCGTATGCCCGAGTTTCAGGCGGGCACATCCGGCGAGCAAATCCTCGACCGGGAATCCCCATTCACTAGCAAGAGTTTTGATCCGCTTTCGCGCCATCCGAGTTATACTATTCGACCTTCGAGTTTCTATCCAGTCGGAGTTTTATTGCCGCCGCCATTTGAAGCCGCTCGGGACGTTCAATTTTCCGCCGAAGCGCACGAAATTCCTTAACCTTTAGACCAACGAACCGCTCGACGCATTCAACCGTCGGATGCAAGTATCCTCCGCGTCCCGGCTGTCGCGCCTCGAAATCCACTTCGACCTGTCCGTTCACGACCGCAATCCGGACCATCGCCGCCTTCGCATCCTTTGCCTGGCATCCCAGGCATGTACGCTGGGGACGGTGAAAATTATTTTTCTCCTGCATCTTCGGTGGCGGCCGGCGGCGCGGATTCTTCCGCGATCGTCTCGGTCGCCGCCTCCGCGCCTTCCGCTTCGGTGGCCGCCGCCAATTCGGTCGCGGCCTGCGCCGCTTCCGCCGCGGCCGCCGCTTTCTCGGCTGCCGCGATCTTCTTGTTTGCGACGTGATCGCGCGCCGCGTTGATTATCTGGATCGCGCGCTCGGCGCTGATTCCCTCGACGTCGAACGCCGTCTCGTCGGCCTCCGACAGTTGCTCCGCCGAGCGGAAGCCCCACTGGTAGAGCAGTTCCGCGTTGATATCGCCGATGCCGGGAATCGCGTTGAGCGACGCCCGCGCCGACCGCGCCTCTTCTTCGGCCTCCGCCTCGCTCCGCACATCGAGCTTCCATCCGGTCAGCCGATGCGCGAGACGCACGTTCTGGCCGCGCTTGCCAATCGCCAGCGACAGTTGATCGTCGGGGACGATCACTTCCATCGCATGCTCGTCCTCGTCGATTATCACCTTGGAGACTTTCGCCGGCGCGAGCGCGCGGCAGACCAGCTCGGCCTGGTCGTCGGTCCACGGCACGATGTCGATTTTCTCGCCGCGCAGCTCCTGCACGACGGATTGCACGCGGGTGCCCTTCATCCCCACGCATGCGCCGACCGGATCGACGTCCGAGTCCTTGGAATAGACGGCGACCTTGGCGCGACCGCCCGGCTCGCGCGCGCTCTGCCGGATCTCGACGATGCCCTCGTAAATTTCGGGCACCTCCTGCTCGAACAGCTTCATCAGGAAGTCGTTCGAGGTGCGCGAGAGCACGATCGACAGCCCCTTCTCCGACAGATCGACGTCGAGAATCAGCGCGCGAATGCGATCGCCCTGGCGATAGCGCTCGTGCGGGATTTGCTCCTTCTCCGGCAGGATCGCCTCGGTGCGTCCGAGGTTGACGATCATGTTCTTGCGCTCGAAGCGCTGCACGATTCCGGAAACGACTTCCTGCTTGCGATCCTTGAACTCGTTGAAAATCTGTTTGCGCTCGGCGTCGCGAATATGCTGGATGAGATTTTGCTTGGCCGCCTGCGCCGCTATTCGGCCCATCGTGGCGGTGTCGAGCTTAATCAGGATTTCGTCGCCGACTTCTGCCTCGGGATCGTATTTCGCGCGCGCCTCGGCGACGTCGGCCTCGGCTGCCGCGTTGGCGACCTTCTCGACCACCGTCTTGATCTCGAACAGCTCGATTTCGCCGAGCTCCGGATTGAAGCGCGACTCGATATTGCGGTCTGGCCCGAACGTGCGCCGCGCCGCCGAATGCATCATCTCCTCGACCGCGTTGATCACGATCGTTTTGTCGATGCCTTTTTCCTTGCTGACCTGCTCGATTACCCGGTTCAGATCGACCTGCATAGCGCCTCCCCGGGGCACGCAAAAAGTAGCGCGCCAATTTTTTCATTTGTCAAAGTCATACTCGTAATTCGCTCCGGTCATTTCGTCGAAACCGATCGCCTGCCGCTTGCGGCTGGTCTCGTCGTCAAGCTCGATTCCACTTTCGCCGACATTCACCAGCTTGCCCACGAACGCCTTCTGGCCGTCACGGGCGCGATGCGTCCGCACCTTCACCCGCTCGCCCTTGACCGCCGCGAAATGCTCGAGCTTGCGCAACGGCCGGTTGATTCCCGGCGACGCAACTTCCAGCGTGTAGCGGCCCTCGACCGGATCGTACACGTCGAGCAAATCGCCTAAGGTCGGGCTCAACTTCTCGAGATCGCTCAGCGCGATTCCGCCGCCGGGCTTGTCCACCAGCAGGCGCAGCATCGAATTTCGCGTGCCCTTGCGAAAATCCACCGAAACCAGTTCGTAACCCTGGCGTTCGATATGCGGCTCGAGCAGCGCGACCACTTTTTCCGCGGTCGGATGAAGCGTCAGGGCAGTCATCTGCTCTCACCTCTCCGCTCACCAATGCCGTCGGCGCGGTTTATGTTACGAAACCCTTTTGGCGACACCAACAAAAAAGTGGGCACGCGCCCACTTCCAAGCAGCAAGATACCACCGCGGACAAGGTGTCAGCAAGGCGGGAGATTCTACCTCTGCCCTGGCAACCGTCATCGAGCATTTCTTGTAGCATTCCGATAATATTCGACTCTCGATGCCCGAGCTGACCGATCCTAACTCACCCGCCGTCGGATTCCTGCTCGCACTGGCGATAGGATTCCTGGTCGGCCGCACTCGGGAACCCGGTCCCGACGATCCACCGCGCCCCGGGATGCGCGATTTCCTGATAATCGCGCTGCTGGGCGCGGTCGCAGGCCACTCGGGCAACGCCGCGATCGCGATTGCGTTGTTCACAGGTACGATCGGGGCGGTCCTCGTCATGCGCGCGCACCATCCGGAGCGCAACGGCGTCACCACCGAACTGGCGGCGGTGGCGACGTTTGCGCTGGCTGGCCTGTGTCTGACCTCGGATCGCCAGTTCGGCGCCGGACTCGGAATTGTGCTCGCCGCGATCCTGGCCGAGCGCGATCAGCTCCGCCACTTTGTGCGCGACGCGATCTCCGACCGCGAATACATCGACACGCTGAGTTTTCTCGGCCTGATTTTCATCATCTACCCGCTGTTGCCGACCGGCAGCTACGGACCATTTGGATTTTTCAACCCACGCGAGATCTGGCTATTCGTAATCCTGGTGTCCGGGGTCTCGTATGTAGGTTACTTCCTGACCAAGTTTACCGGCGACGAGCGCGGAGGATTACTAACTGCAATAGTCGGTGCGGTAGCATCGACCACTGCTTACACGGCCGGAATCTCGCAGGCGGTAGCCGATGCGCCGGAGTCGGCGGTACCGGCGGCCCGCTATTCGCTAATAGCCAATTCGATACTATTTCCGCGCACACTCCTGATAGTCGCAGTAGTCAGTCCAACACTGGCTATTGCGGCAACTCCCGCTTTCGCTGCGATGATGCTTGCGGGCCTCGTCACTGCCCTGGTACTCGCCCGCTCGCCGGTGAAAAAAGCGGAACAATCCTCGATTGCAGCATCGACCTTTCGCAACCCGTTCTCGATCCGGCCCGCGCTGGAGTTCGGCGTAATCTTCGCGCTGGTTTTGCTGCTCACCCGCGTCGCCAAGCATTACGCGGGATTCGGCGGCCAGATGATCGTATCGGCGATCAGCGGATTAGTGGATGTTACCGCGATCTCACTGACCCTGGCAGCTTTCGTTCAGTCCGGCACTAGCCCCGCGCGCGACGCGGTAATCGGACTGACATTGGCACACGCGGTGAACGCTATTTTCAAATCCGGAGAAGCACGAACCAGCCATCAGCCGGCATTCTACCTGCGCCTGATGGCGGGATTCGTGATCATGTTCGTAGTCGGCGCCGCGGTAATAGTCATTGTGGATCCAGCTCGGGTTGTCGAAGTAGTTAATCAACTGCAAATGAAGTGACTATTCGAAGTTGCCAAAGGGAGGATGTCCAATGCATGAGATTAGGTCGTTCAACATTTTTCAGACTGCGAAGGTTGTCGCAGTGATGTATGCAATCATGTTCGCAGTATTCGGGCTGATCGAGCTCCCCTTTTTTGTGATGGGCTCTCGGCGACCTCACCACATGGTGATCTTCCTGGTCGTCATGCCGATCATTGGCGGCATCTTCAGCTTCATCGGGGTTGCGATCTCATGTTGGGTGTACAATCTGATCGCACCGCACATCGGCGGCATAGCGTTTGAGCTCGCGCCGCGAAGTGAGAATTGAGTCCTTCTTCGCCTCGGGGGAGGCCGCCGCTCGTCTTCGAGCGGCGGGTGGAGGACAAAATTTCCAAAATTCCGAATCTGCGGCAGGACGGAAAATTCAGCCACATGCGGTCCTCCACCCTAACCCTCCTCCAACGTTGGAGGAGGGAATACGACTCAGTCCTCGTCGTCGCGGAGTTTTGACAGGACCGACAGATCTTCGAGCGTTGTGGTGTCCCCGAGGGTCTGATCGCCCGATGCTATCTGGCGCAGCAGGCGGCGCATTATTTTGCCACTGCGGGTTTTAGGCAGCGCTTCGGTAAATCTTATGTCGTCGGGACGCGCCAGTGCGCCGATCTCTTTCACGACGTGCGCGCGCAGCTCGTCGCGTAGCTTGTCGTCGCCTTTGCGCCCACCTTCGAGCGTCACGAATGCGATCACGCCCTCGCCCTTCACCTCGTCGGGGCGCCCGACGCATGCTGCCTCGGCGACGGCAGGATACGAAACCAGCGCGCTCTCTATTTCCATCGTGCCCAGCCGATGGCCCGACACTTTGATCACGTCATCGACGCGCCCCATGATCCACAGGTAGCCGTCCTCGTCGCGACGCGCGCCGTCGCCGGTGAGGTATGCCCCTTCAATCTGCGAGAAATAATTGCTCTTGTAGCGATCGGGGTCGCGGTAGATAGTCCGCAGCATCCCGGGCCACGGCTTGCGCACTATCAGCAGCCCACCCTGGTTGGCGCCGACGCTCTTACCCTCGCGCGTCACGACGTCGGCCGCGATTCCCGGGAGCGGAAACGTCGCGGAGCCGGGCTTGGCCGGGGTCGCGCCCGGCATCGGGCTGATCATGATTCCGCCGGTCTCGGTCTGCCACCAGGTATCGACGATTGGGCATCGCTCACCGCCGATCACTTTGCGATACCACATCCACGCCGAGGGGTTGATCGGCTCGCCGACCGAGCCCAGCAGCCGCAGACTCGACAGGTC
>DATNLS010000218.1:0-12011 GCA_035602775.1 Candidatus Acidiferrales bacterium
GGATTACTTACCTGGTCTATCGGCGGTCGCAGCGCCAGGATCGGAACTCAACTAAGTAGTCATTTCAAATGAAGACTGACTATAGCTATTTGCCACGAAGAGGATGGTCGCGATGAGCGAGGCTGCCGCAGTAGAGACCCACGATCACGGCGTGGTCCAGGACCAGTTAGAACCGTCGCTTACGCCGGGGAATCTCGGCAAGCTCGGCATGTGGTCGTTCCTGGCCGGCGACGCAATGACCTTTGGCGCCGCCATCGCGGCCTACGGCGCATTGCGCATCGGCAATCCCAACTGGCCTTCGCCCGCCGCATTTCTCGGCATCACCACCACCGCGATCATGACCTTCATTCTGATCTGCTCGAGCGTCACGATGGTGGAAGCCCTTGGATCGATTCAGACTGGCCGGATGGCGCGCTATCGCAACTTCATGGCGCTGACGGTTCTCGGCGGCATAATGTTTCTCGGGATGCAGGCGTTCGAGTGGCATCACCTGCTCGGCGAAAGAGGGATGTCGATCAAGGTCGATCTGTTCGACGCGACGTTTTTCATTCTGACCGGCTTTCACGGCTGTCACGTTTTCGGCGGCGTCGTGTACAACAGCGTGCTGTTGATTCGCGGCATGACCGGCAAGCTGACGCCGGCCAAAGCGAACCTGGTCGAGGTCGCAGGGCTCTACTGGCACTTCGTCGATCTCGTGTGGATCCTGATCTTCACGTTCATCTATTTGATTTAGGGAGCAACCGCTTTCCAACGACTACGCGCTGGAGATGAAATTCAAATCATGACGACGCAAGCTGCGATTTCAGGGCATCCCGCTGAGCATAGCGACCCGAACTACATTGCGGTTTTTATCTACCTCTCGGTCCTGACGGCGATCGAGCTGGGCGTTTACGCGATGGGCCTGCCGCAAGTAGCCAAGGTTGGTCTGCTGATCGCGCTGGCGTGGGCCAAGGCCGTGCTGGTCGCGATGTACTTCATGCATCTGGCTATGGAAAAAAAGGGCCTCGCGATCATCGCGATAATTCCGGTGATACTCGTCACGTTTCTCTGTTTCATGCTGCTGCCCGATCTGACTACGCGGATGTGGACCCGGTTCGACCATCCGAGGCCGGTGACGAATCCGGCCGAGATGGGTGCGAATCCGGTGGCACCGCCTCCGCCGGCGATCCCGAACAGCCAGAACAATCAGAACAACAACCAGGCGCCGATTCCGCAGCTCTGAGCGCCCAGGAATCCAATTTGGATTCTTACCATTCGCTGGCGCCGCTGAACGCGTTCCTCAACGGATGCGCCACGGTCCTGTTGCTGCTGGGATTCATCTTCATCAAGAAAAGATGGGTGCGAGCGCATCGCGCGTGCATGATCAGCGCGATGGGATTTTCCGCCGTCTTCCTGACGTCCTACCTGATCTATCACTACAACGTCGGCAACGTGCGCTTCAGCGGCGAAGGATGGGTGCGATCGCTGTACTTCTCGATTCTGATTCCGCACGTAATCCTGGCGGGCGTAATCGTGCCGCTCGCGATCACGACGATTGTGTTCGCGTTTCGCGGCAACTTCCGCCGCCATCGACGAATCGCGCGATGGACCTGGCCGCTGTGGATGTACGTGTCAGTGACGGGCGTGATCGTCTACCTGATGTGCTACCAACTGTACACGCCGATATATTCGCTGCCGGCAACGGCCATCGCGCAATCAGCCTCGCGCTGAAGAACGCGCCGGTCGGTCCAGGAGCTCGATTACGCCGGGCTTTGCTATGCGCTTTCGAGAAGCCACCAGAGCGGACGCGATTGCCGTCGCCAAGCTGCACGCTGAGAGCTGGCGGGCCCATTATCGCGGAGCCTATCGGGACGACTACCTCGACGGTGACGTCGTCGAGGACCGGATCCGCGTCTGGGAGGAGCGGCTGTCAACGCCTGCGCGGAATCAATTGGTGATTCTCGCCGAAGAGGATCACCACCTGATCGGCTTTGCCTGCGCTTACGGTGGACACGACGAGACCTGGGGTTCGCTTCTCGACAACATCCACGTCCAACCCGAGTACCACCGGCGGGGCGTTGGCGCTGGGCTCCTGGCCGAGGTCGCGGCGTGGTGTCGCATGAACTACGCCGACTGCGGTCTTTACCTGTGGGTGCTGGAGCAGAACCAATTGGCGCAGCGTTTCTACCAGCGCCTCGGCGCCAGCGACTGGGGCGGCGAGCTCTCGGAGCCGCCCGGCGGAGGGCAAATCCACGGACGCCGCTACGCGTGGAAAGCCGTCCCGGACCTCCCGCGCGCATGAGCGGGTGGGTTCGCACGCGCCGCGAACCGCCCCGATCTTTCCGTCACGCTTAGGTGAGACGAATCGGTACTAGGCTTTGGCGCTCGGGCGGCTCGAAACCGCCTGATGCCATCGCGCGAGGTTCTTCTGATTCTCCTGGATCCTGATTTGAGTCGTGCGCCCGAAGTCGATTCCGATAAGCGCCGTGATATCCGCAATTGTGTAGCGCGGACCCGCGATGAATTCGCGATCCGCCAGCACCGTGTCGAGCCATTCCAGGCGCTTGACCGCCGCGGTTTTGCAAACCTCGCCGTATTCCTTGACCTGCGGGATGCGCCCTTTGAAGAAGTCGCTGGTATTGCGGAATGAGCCCGCCGCCATCCCCAGCACTTCGAACTCCATCCGCCGATTCCACATCTCGACCACGGCCTTGTCCTTCGCGTCGATGCCCATCAGGGGCGGCTCGGGCTTGACGCTCTCGAAATAGCGGCAGATCGCGACCGACTCGGCGATATGAGTGCCGTCATCGAGTTCGAGCACCGGTATCCCGCCCATCGGATTGATCTTCAGGAAGTCGGGCTTGCGATTGTCGGCGGTCGCGAGATTGACCTGCTCGAAGGGAATGTTGTTGATGCCTTTTTCCGCGAGAAAAACTCGCACGCGGCGTGGATTCGGAGCCCCGGTGAAATCATATATTTTCATAATGGTTGCAATTTAAAACTGTGTGATGCTTGCCGTCAACCGCTAGGCATTCGCGCTGGGGCGGCTTGAGACTGACTGATACCACCGCGCGAGATTCCGGAGCGCAGGATCCGCTGTGACGCCCGCCAGCTGCGCGGCGAAATCGACCGCCACTTCGGCGGTGATATCCGCGATAGTGAAGCGGTCGGTCGCGATGAACGGCTTGTTGCCGATTTGCGCGTCGAGCCATTGAAGTTGTTGCCTGGTGGTCTCGCGCTGAGTCTCGCCGTATTCCGGAAACTGTTTGAGGCGCTCCTTGAAGAGCTCATTGGTATGCTGGAACGCGCGCCCGGCGGCGCCAAATAAGCCAAGCTCGACTCTTCGATTCCACATCTCGATCTCAGCTTGCTCACGGCTGTTCTTGCCCATCAGGTTGGGCTCGGGATGCAAGCTTTCGAGGTAGCGGCAGATGGCGACCGACTCGGCGAGGTGAGTGCCGTCGTCCAGTTCGATCACGGGCAGGCCGCCGGCGGGATTTCTCGCGAGCATCTCCGGCGTGCGGTTTTTACCGGCGAAAATGTCGACCTGCTCGACCGGAATCTTGAGTCCTTTTTCCGCCACGAAAATTCTGAGCCGTCGAGGATTAGGCGCGAGAGCAAAGTCGTAAATTTTCATAGTGGTTGCAATCTAAAACTGGTCGCAGTTGGCGTCAACCGTGACTACAACGGGCGGCGGCGATCGAGCACGCGGCGCGCTTTGAATTCCGTGCGCGGGATGGTGCCGGGAGCGGCGATTTGGATTCGCGGCCGCAGCTCGCATTGGCGGATGACTTCGGCTTCGAGCCGCGCACGAAGTTCGCTCGCGTAGACGTCATCGACCGGCGCCGAGGTCTCGACGACGATCGTGAACGCGTCCATCACACCTTCGGTTTCGAGCAAGATTTGAAATTCGTTGCCGAGAGCGTCGAACCCGCGCACGATTTCTTCGATCACGCTGGGAAAGAGTTTCAGCCCGCGGATGTTCAGCATGTCGTCGGCGCGTCCATTGAATCCGCCGCGAGCGCGCGCGAAGGTCCGGCCGCACGCGCAACGGCGGTAGTCGAAGGTCGCGAAGTCGCCGATCAGGAACCGCAGTTGCGGCGATCCTTCGGAATTCAGATTGGTCACCACTGTCAGTCCGCGCGCGCCCGGCGGCACAGGCTCGAACGTGTCGGGATCGACCAGCTCCCAGATTTGTAAGTCTTCCTGCACGTGCGTGCCGACCGGGTCGCGTTCGAGTGCCGCGCGACAGGTGAACGCCCAGCCGGCGGGAACTGCTTCGGTGCATCCGTAAACGTCGTGCAGCTCACTGTTCCAGGTCTCTTCGATCCGGCGGCGCGTCGATGCGATTCCGGAGGCCGGCTCGCCGCCGCAAATCACTTTCGCGATCGAACTGGCGGCCGGGTCGGCGCCGGCCTCGCGCATCGCACCAGCGAGATGGAGCGAATACGACGGCGTCGCGACGAGGATCGTGGGTTGGTAGAGGTCGATCATCTGCAAGCGGCGCTCGGTCGGCACGCCGCCGGGCACAACCGCGACCTTCATCAGGTTGAACGCGTGATGAATCGACCAGAAGAACACGTGCGGATTGTAGTTGGTACAGGTCAGCGCGCTGTCGCCCGCGCGCACGCCCATCGCATACAAGGCGCGGGCGCTGGTCGAGGCCCACAACTCACGATCGAGCGCCGTGTAGCGGAACGAGCGAGGCGTCGCGGTGGTGCCCGAAGTCGAGAAGATCATCCAGCCGCGCGTGCGCCAGGTCTTTTCGTCGATTGGCGTGTACGTCCCCCACGGCCGATTCGCCTCGACGTCGCGCGCCATCTCATCCTTGGTGGTGACGGGGAATTTCGGCAGATCGGCGAGCGTCCTGATGTCGGACGGCTTGAGTTTCGCGGCCTTGAATTTCGCGCGATAGAACGGGCTGTGCTCGTAGAGGTAGGGAATCATCGCGGCGAGCTTTTGTTCCTGGATATCGCGGATACGCTCGCGCGATGCGCACTCGAACTGCGGCGCCCAGTGACGCTTGCTCGCCGGCTCACGTATCGCGTGCGCGAATTTCTCGAGCACATAGATCCATCGATCCCGCGAGTTGAGCTTTTTCAGACGAGGCGCTCGCGATGGTAGGCGAGATAGATTGCGGTGCCGACCGAACCGGTCAGGGATAGAAAAAGATACATCACTATGAAGCTCTTCGTCGGGGGCGGCAGTTGGTGCAGCGACCAGAACAAGACCAGGTTCGTTGGCACATAGAACGCATAGACGATCGCAAGCGGCAGCACCCACGCGCGCAGGGTCCAGGTGCCGTAGGCGTAGATGAGAAGTATGATGCCGAAGATCGGACCGAGGATGAGGTTGTGGGCGACGCCGTGGAGCTTGTGCCCGAGGATCACCAGGCCGCCGACCGCCGGATCGTTGACGAATTGCAGCGCCTTGGTGAAATCGGAAAGCGCGAGCAAGAGGAACAGCACCGTCATCACGGTGAGGAACCATCCACGGCCAGCGGTTTCATTTGCCATGCGCGGGAAGGTAGTCGCGTGCGCATTCAGATTCAAGCATTAAAAGAAAACGGCCGGAGCGTTGGATGCTCCGGCCGTCATTCGATCTGCTGAGACAGTGGTCAGCCCTTCAGGAAGTTTCGGATCGCGGCGACCAGCGCTTCCTGCTGCTCGTACATCACCATGTGGCCGGCATTCTTGATCAGCTCGAGCTTGCTGTTCTTGATGCGGCTGGTGAATTCCTTCGCGTAGGCCGGCGGGATCAGCTTGTCGTCGTCGCCCCACAGGAGCAGCGTCGGCGCCTGAATCCGGTACGCGCGCTTCTTGAGGCCGCGGTCGGGAATCGGCCACAGGAATTTGCTGGCGGTCGCAAAACGCTTGACCCGCTCGACGTACATGGTTTCCAGCGCTTTGAAGTCCGACGGTATCATCGTCATCATCTGCGCCGCGGGCGAGTTGGGATCGTGAAACAGGAGCGGCGCAATCTCGGTGAGCTGCGCGGCGAAGAGGTCGGGTATCGGCACTTCGTCGATCCAGAAACCGGCCGGCGCTATCAGCACCAACTTCTTCGCGCGATGCACGTCGAACGCTGCGACTTCCGCCGCGAGCATCCCGCCCATCGAATGGCCGACGATGTTGGCGGTCGGGATGCCGAGTTCATCCATCAGCTCGTGAAAGAACAGCACTGCGTCGGCGATATCATCTATGTGCTCGTTGCCGGTGGATTCAGCGTAGCCCGGAAATTGCGGCGCGTAGACTTTGAAGCTTTTGCCGAGCTCCTCGAGGAACGGCTCGACCGGCATCAGGCCGCCGGCCCCGTGGATGAACAGCAGCGGCTCTCCGCTGCTGCCGTAGGTCTGCATCTCGAGCGAGAACTTTCCGTTTAGAAGTTTCTGAGTGGTGTTCATTTCGCGCTTCGAACCTCAGCCGACGCCGACGCACTCGCGCGCACCGTGCCGTTTGTCTCGGCCTTCTGGAAATGGACCGGCGCCGGCTTCGCGAAGTCGGCTTGCGGCAGGTCACGCTTGGGCGACCATCGATCCTCGAAGTTCGTCCACAGATCGCGCATGTGCGGCATGACCTCCGTAGCGAACAGGTTGGTGCTCTTGCGCACGAGCTCCGGCGGCATCGATCCGATCTGCTGCAGGATCATCAGATGCCCGCAGTTGAGCGACTTCATCGCCTCGCGCAGACGATCGCGCACGGTCTTGGGCGATCCCGCGATCACGTAGCCCTGATCGAGGAAGTCCTTCCACTTCAGACCCTCGCGGCGCATCGCCGCCTGATCGCCGACCTGGCCGAGGATTCCCGCCTTAATCGTCTTCACCGTGCGATAGCCCGGCGCGTCGGCGAAACCGTTATAGACGTGCAGGCATCGGTTGTAGAAGTAATCCATGTGCGGTGCGTAATCCTTCTCCGCCTGCTCGTCGGTCTCCGACACGGCGACGACCTGCGCGAAGCCGAGGCTGTAAGGATTGAGCTCCTTGCCCTTTTTCGCCATCACTTCCCAGTAGCCATCGGAAACTTTCTTGCCCGCGATATACCCGAAGTAGGAAAGGAAGCTGTACTGGTAATCGTGGTCGGCGCAGAAGTCGTAGGTCTCGACAGATCCGCCGCCAGGAATCCAAATAGGCGGACGCGGCTGCTGCAGCGGCTTCGGCCACAGGTTCACGTAACGCAGCTTGGTGTACTTGCCGTTGAACGAGAAGACGTCCTTGGCCTCCCACGCCTTGATGATCAGGTCGTGAGCCTCGTAGTACTTCTCGCGAATCGTCGCGGGAACTTCGCCGTAGCAGAAGTTCGTATCCATCGAGGTGCCGACCGGGAAGCCCGCGATCAGGCGTCCGCCCGAGATAACGTCGAGCATCGCGAATTCCTCCGCGACGCGAATCGGCGGATTGTAGAGCGCGATCGAGTTGCCGAGCACGACCAGGTTGGCGTTGCGCGTGCGCCGCGTGAGCGCCGCGGCCATGATATTCGGCGACGGCATCAGCCCGTACGCGTTCTGATGATGCTCGTTGACGCCGAGCCCGTCGAAGCCCATCGAGTCGGCATATTCGAGCTGATCGAGGTAGTCGTTGTAGAGGCGATGGCCGACTTTCGGATCGTACAAGTCGCGCGGGATATCGACCCACACGCTGTGGTACTTCTCCTTGAAATCTTCGGGCAGGAACCGATACGGCATGAGATGGAACCAGGTAAATTTCATAAATCCTTCTCCTTTGCGATCGTTACTCTCGCCGCAGGCCCTTATGCCGACGGACGCACGCCGATCTCTTCTAAATTTGGTTCGCTGATTTCAGTGCGCGATTTGCTTCGCGCGCGATTCACGATTCCGCCTCCGCTCGCCTTCCTTCGCACGCTCAGCTGCGACGCGGCGAGATGCGACTCGAGCGCCTCATCGACAAAATGCTCGGGGTTGAGCCCGGTGACGTCGCGAAAGAAGTTGCCGTCTCCCATCAACATGAACGCGCCGTTCACGCTGGCCCATACGACCGCGGCCGTTTTCTTCGGGCCCATCGAGTTGGCGATGACGCCGCCTTCGAATGCGCGCCTGATAGTGCCTTCCCACAGTCCGAAAATCTCGTGACTCAAATCCATCACGCGCTGAAAATTGCGCAACTCGGTCTGGCGCTTGAGCCTCTTGTGAAGCTGCGAGAAGACCACCGAATGCTGCGACAAGGAGATCTCGCGCGATTCGAGCAGATGATCCAGATAGGCGGATGCGATCGCTTTAAGCTCGCCCAGCGGCTCGAGCTGACGCGCGAAAATTGCGAGGTAGCGCGCGCGAAGCTGCTCGGCACGGTCGGCGATAAGATTCAGGTAAAGGTCGTCGCGCGAAGAGTAATAAAGGTAGATCGTCCCGACCGCAACTTCGGCCTCCCGCGCCACCATCTCGATAGTCGCACCCTCGAGCCCATGCTTGGCGAAAACCCTGGCGGCCGCGCCGAGGATAGCCTGTCCCCGCGCATGCCGCTCGCGCCGATGCCGTTCCTGAACGCTCATTTAACGGCGCAGACTCCGCACTGAATGAAGATTCATATTCTGAACTCAAGCTCATAGCGCAGATCGGCAAAAACTGTCAAACAGCATCGGACGCAGAAGAACCTAACCCCTAACCCCTTGGATTGGTGGCAAGGGGAACCGGATGCGGAGAGGATCGGGCGCTTCCCTATGACCAGTTCTAACAGGGACGAAGTTCCCGCATCCTGTTTTTTCACAGGGTGCAGGGGTCACCCCTGCCGAAGGAAGCGTGAAACCCACCGCGGGTTTCACATTAAATGAAGTGATTTACCCTTCCCCGCTCCGCGTATCAAAAGAGTATTCGTTGCGCCGACGCTGCGACCGGCCAGAACGAGCGGCGATGGATTGGCGAGGGGCCCAGTTTGCTCAGACACTGCATGTGCTCGTTGGTGCAGTAGCCCTTGTGCTGCGCGAAGCCGTAGCCCGGATATTGTCCGTCGAGCGTGACCATCATGCGGTCGCGCGTGACCTTGGCGACGATCGAGGCGGCCGCGATGCAGAAGCTCTTGCGATCGCCGCCGACGATTTTGGTCTGCGGCAGTTCCAGGCTGGGGATCAAGCGTCCGTCAACCAGCACGTGGCCGGGGGTGAGACTCAAGGCGGACAGCGCGCGGCGGCTCGCCGACATCGTGGCCCAATAGATGTTGAGGCGATCGATTTCGTTGACCTCGGCGATGCCGACGCCGATGGCGATTGCGCGCTCATGAATCGGGACGAAAAGTTCTTCGCGCTGCTCGTGGGTCAACTGCTTGGAGTCGTGCACGCCGCTGATGAAGGTTTCGGGCGCGAACACGACCGCGGCCGCGACCACCGGACCCGCCATCGGGCCCACGCCGGCTTCATCGACGCCGGCGACCGCGTCGATGCCGAGTTTCCAAAGGCGTCGTTCGTAGCGCAGATCGGGCCGCTTACTCATCGCGCTTTATGCCATCCGCTTGAGGCGCGCCTTGCGAATCGTTTCGGCGGCGTTGTCGGGATCCTGAATTTCATGCAGACGGATGGCGTAGTCGGCGCTGGCGGCTGACGCGATGGTGACGTCGCCCAGTCCGAACAGCCGTTGGAACACGCGCTTGTCGACTTCGACCGAACGGATGTCGGCCAGTTCCATCTCGCGCCGGCGCGACGCTATCAGCCCGCGTTTCTCGATAAGGCGATCGGAAGTAAGACTCCAATTGACGGTGCGCGCGCGAAGCATCGTGACGATCCACAGCAGCACGCCGAAGCCGAGCACGGCGAAGGCCACCTGGATCGGCTGGAATTTGAGGTACAGCATGCGGCCGCCGGCCGTGATGAAAATTCCGCCGATCAGGAAGCCGTTGGCGTAGTACCATAGCGATGGGCGGAAAGTGGCGAGCGCATACTCGCGCACGGCGGACGGCTTGGGCGCGAACAAGCGCGTGCCGCATCGCGCACAAAAGGCGGCGCCTTGCTGGTTGTCGTTACCGCACTGGGGACATCTCATCGCGCGCGCCCGCCTCCGCCCACCGCATCGGGAAGCTAGTCGATGCGATTATGATGATGCGAGGCGCGTCGCGTCAATGCAGAGGCGAGGGGTTGGAAGAGGCCGCTCGATCTAATGTGAAACCCGCGGTGGGTTTCACGCTTCCTGCGGCAGGAGTGACCCCTGCACCCAGTGTTAAGAAAGTAGGGCGCGCGCCCCGCTCCCTACCGTCCGGTTCCTCAGCCGCCGCCAGGTGAGGGTTCTTGGCTTCAAGCTACAAGCGCTCGACCTCGCGAGCTTTCTTGTCTCGTCAAATTTTTGTGTCATTCTGAGCACATTGTCTCCAAGAGGATTGAATTGAATCTATGAAATTCGGATTATTCGGAATCAACAACGGACCGTGTGCGTTTCCCAAGTGCGCCGCCGCTGTCGCGCGGGCGGCTGAAGACGCAGGATTCGAAAGCGTCTGGACCGGCGAGCATGTGATACTGCCGGATCCGCAGGCGCCGCCGTCTCCCGTGGCGGCCGACTACCCGATGCTCGACCCCGCGATCGCGCTGGCGTTTGTCGCGGCGCATACGACGAAGATTCGGCTCGGCACCGGCATCATCATATTGCCGCAGCGCAACCCGGTGGTGCTCGCGAAGGAGCTCGCTTCGACCGACGTGCTCTCGAACGGGCGGCTGATTTTCGGTATCGGCGTCGGATACCTGAAGCCGGAGTTCGACGCGATCGGCGCGCCGTTCGATCACAAGGGCGCACGTTCGGAGGAATGGCTGGCGGCGATGATCGCGTTGTGGTCGATGCCAAAGCCGGAGTTCAGCGGCAAGTGGGTCTCGTTCAAGGGGGTCAATGCGATGCCGCGGCCGGTGCAGCAGCCGCATCCCGAGATAGTCTTCGGCGGCCATACCAAAGAGGCGTTCAGCCGGGCGGCGCGCCTGGCGAAGGGATGGTACGGCTTTGCGCAGGACTTGGACGGGACGGCGAAGTGCGTCGAGGGCGTGAGGGCGGCATGCAAGGCGGCGGGTCGCCGGTTCGAGGACGTCGAGATAAGTATCACGCCGAGTCCGCGGGTGAAGGTCGATCGCGATACTGCCAAGCGCTACGCCGACCTGGGCGTAAGCCGGCTGATTTTGCTACAACGCGGCGCGGACGAAGCGGCGCTGCTCGACGGCGTTCGCCAAGTGGAGCGCGATCTTATCGGCAAGGTCTAAATCGTAAGTTCAGGCGCGTAAACCCGCAGTTAGCGGATGACACCCATGCGGTCAAAACCGGACAGCGGGTGTCCCAAGGTCGCGACGTCTGGCGTTGACTAGTCACGTTCGCGCCGCGACCGTCATTTTTCGGTCGCAGTGGCAAAATCCTACCGTCTGTGGCATTCAATCGTCGCCGCAGACTGCTTTATTTGTGACATTTCGGTCTGCGCCCCTCGGCACGCAGCTTGCGATAGAGGCCTGTTCAAGGGTCACGTGAGCAATCGCACGAATCAATAAATGGAATCTGACGAGGAGAGCTGAGAAATGCTGAAAAACGACAGCAGTCACGTACTGACGGTCAAGGAACTTTCGGACTACCTGAAAGTTCATCCGTCGACAATATATCGGCAGCTCAAGCGCGGGCGGCTGCCGGCGTTCAAGGTCGGCAGCGACTGGCGCTTCAATATCGAATCGATCGATCGGTGGCGCCTGGAGCAGGACACACAGAAGGAAATGTAGGACTGCCGGGCGCGCGCGTAGCGCAGAACGGGGGAGTCGGGGAAAAGAGGGAGTCACGCAGAGGGGCGTCCGCAAGGACGCCCGGCGTGACTGATTTCCGCCTGCGCGGGCAGTAGTTGAGCAGCGCTAGCAGCGGGAGCATCGAGGGATAAATATGCGATTGACTATTGTCGCCGGATTGATCATGGGGGTGTCGCTGGCGGTTCAGTCGGCGGTTGATTCTCATCAGAGAGCTAAGGCCGTTCACGCGGCCGGCGTCGTTCGGGCACATGGGCGAGAGGTAGCACCGTGGTACATCGCAATGAATTCGTCCGCCGACGATTTGCCTCTCCCTGTCAGGGAGAGGCCGCGCCTCCG
>DATNLS010000145.1:0-5560 GCA_035602775.1 Candidatus Acidiferrales bacterium
GTCATCCTGATGGTGTTGTTTTTCAATCTCGACTTCGACGCGTCGATTGCGCGCCTGGCGCCGATCCTGGCGCTCGGTGCGATTGGATTTTCGGCGCTGGCGACGCTGCTGTCCGCAATCACAGGACGGACTCGCGGCGGCGATATGCTGCTACCGATTCTCGCCGTGCCGATTTTCGTGCCTGCGCTGATTGCCGGCGTCAAAGCGAGCGCGGCTGCGCTGGCCGGCGCGCCGCTTGCTTCGATGGGTGACTGGCTGAAGATCATGATCGCGTTCGACATGCTGTTCGTCACCGCCGGTTACCTGCTGTTCGAGCATGTGGTAGGTGAGGACTGATTGGCTCGATGAACAACTCCGCGATTCGCAACGGACTCGGGTACGCGACGCTGGCGCTGATGCTTGCGGCGCTGTTCATGGTATTCGACTACGTACCGCCCGAGGCCGAGCAGGGAATCGCGCAGTTGATTTTTTATTTTCACGTGCCGCTGGCGTGGGTCGCCTTTGCGTCCTTCGGGCTGGTCGCGATCGCCGGAGTCTTTTACCTGTGGCTCGGCGATCAGTTGTGGGACGATCTCGGCTACGCCGCCGCCGAAACCGGGATGGTCTTCTGCACGTTGATGATCGTCGCCGGTTCGATTTGGGCCAAGCCGATTTGGGGCACGTGGTGGACGTGGGACTCGCGGCTGACGACCACCTTCATCCTGTGGCTGATGTACGGCGGCTACCTGATGCTGCGCGCGAGCGCCGACGACACGCCGCAAGTCGCGCGCTTCGCGGCGGTGCTGGGAATCGTCGCGGTGCTGGACGTGCCGATAGTCATCGCGTCGGTGCGGCTCTGGCGCACTATTCATCCCGCGGTGCTGGTTACGAAGCAGGGTGGGCATGGACTCGAAGATCCGCGGATGGTCGCGACGCTGCTGGTATGCCTGGCCGCATTCACGGCGTTGTGGGCGTGGCTGCTGATGTTGCGTTTCCGGCAGTTGCGGACGCGAAGCCGGATGAGCGCGCTCGCGGTCAGGATTGCGTTCGCCGGCGCGGCCCTGTCGGACCCCGAGTGATTGAGTTGATTTGATGGAACACCTGGGATACCTGTTCGCCGCGTACAGCATCATCTTTGTGGTGATTTTTCTGTACGTCGTGTTCATCTGGCGCCGCCAGGCGGCGCTTGATGCGGAGTTGCGCACGCTCGAGGCGCGGATGGCGGCGCTGACGGATCAATCAGACGCGGCGGCACAGCAGTCACAGCCCGACGCATGATTTGCACATCGAGCGTGGCCAGTTAACATAGTCAGTTACTATTGAGATTTTCCAAACTGAGCATCCCGGATGGAATTTCAAGACTACTACAAAACCCTCGGCGTTGACCGCAAAGCGAGCGATGCCGAGATCAAGAGCGCCTACCGCAAGCTCGCCCGCAAATTCCATCCCGACGTCAATCCCAACAACAAGGAAGCCGAGACCAAATTCAAGCAAATAAACGAGGCCTACCAGGTCGTCAGCGACCCCGAGAAGCGCAAGAAGTACGACGAACTCGGCGCCGACTGGGAGCATGGGGTGTCGCAGGAAGAGATGATGCGCCGCTACGCGCAGCAGCAACGAGCGGCTGGCGCTGGCGCAGGGGCACAAGGCGCGGACTTCGGCGGCGGCGACTTCAGCGATTTCTTTTCGCAATTTTTTGGCGGCGGCGGGGGACGCGGCGGTTTCGCCCGCAGCGGCGGACGCACTCGCGGCGGCGCATCACGCGGATTCTCCGGCTTCGAGTTCGATACCGAGCCGGCCCGCGCGCCCGACCTGCGCGCCGAGGTCGGAATTACTCTGTCCGATGCGGTCAAAGGTGCGAAGCGGCGGCTCGATCTGGTCGCCGAGGACGAATGCGTGACCTGCGGCGGCACTGGGGCGATCACGCGCGAGGAGAAGCAGGGCAAGGGTCGCGTGATTCGTACGGCCGAGGCCTGTCCGACTTGTGGTGGCAGCGGCGTGGTGGCGGCGCGCCGCACGCTCGAAGTGACGATTCCGGCGGGTGTGACGGACGGCACGCAGTTGCGCTTGAAGGGGCAGGGCGGTCGCGCGCCGCGTCCCGATCAGAATGGCGACCTCTTTCTGACTATCAGGATCGAACCGAACCCGGTGTTTGCGCTCGCGGGCCGTGACCTGCGCGTCCATTTGCCGGTGTGGGATTACGAAGCGGCGCTCGGCGCCGAGATCACGGCGCCGACGGTTGACGGGCGAGTGTCGCTGAAAATTCCCGCCAACAGCCAGACCGGACGGGTGATGCGGCTCCGCGGGCGCGGACTGCCGTCGCGCGGCAAGGAGCCGGCGGGGGATCTGCTCTACGAGCTGAAGGTTCTCGCGCCGACCGACTTGAACGCCAAGGAACGCGCGCTGATGCAGCAGCTGGCCGACAGTCGAAAGGATCGCGAGGTGGCCGATCCGCGGGCGGAACTGATGGCGTCGAAATGACTCAGTGCTTTGCGGGACGGGTGGGCCATGCTAATTAATGCGGGCTCATTCCGGCGTACTTTTTCAGAAGCCGGCGTACTTTTTTCAGAAGGACGACGCGATGCTGTTCGTGATTATCGGCCATGACGGACCCGACGGTGCGGCTTTGCGGCCGAAGGTCAGGCCGGCGCATCTCGAGAATCTGCGGCCGCTGGTTGTGGCCGGCAAGGTGAAGATCGCGGGGCCATTCACCGACGGCAGCGGCAGTCTTATCATTGTGGATATGGAGAGCGAGGCGGAAGCGGTCGCGTTTGCGAACAGCGATCCGTACGTGACCAGTGGAGTTTTCGCGCGCGTCGAGGTCAAGCCGTTCCGACAGGTGTTTCCGGAAACCTAGCATGGAGATTAGATGGCGGGAGCGTTATCCAGCTTAAAGATTGTCGAACTCGGCGAGATGGTGTCGGCGCCGTATTGCAGCAAGCTGCTGGCGGACATGGGCGCCGAGGTTGTCAAGGTCGAGCGGCCGAACGTTGGCGATCGTGCACGAACGCGCGGACCGTTTCCGGGCGACCAGCCGAATCCGGAAACCAGCGGACTGTTTCTCTATCTTAACACCAACAAGCGCGGCGTCACGCTCGACATTACAAGGCCCGAGGGCTTCGAGATCCTCGAGAAGCTGGTCGCGGGCGCTGACATCCTGATTCACAACGTCACGCCGCCTGAAATGGATCGCGTCGGGCTCACCTACGAGCGCATGCAGCGCGCGAATCCGAAGTTGATCATGACCTCGATCCTGCCCTTCGGACTGACGGGTCCGTATCGGGACTACCGCGCGGAAGATTTGACGATCTGGTGCGCGGGCGGAGTATGCGTGCTCAACGGCGGCGGCCCGGAGCATCCGGAATTGCCACCGCTTAAGACCGCGGGGCAGCAGGCAGGCTACCAGGGCGGAGTGCATGGCGCGACCGCGACGATCGCGGCGGCGTTCGCGCAACTTCGCGACGGCAGTGGGCAGCATATCGAGGTGTCGGTGCAGGAATCGATCGCGTCGATCCTCGAGATGACGTTCGAGTACTGGCCGTACATGAAGATGATCGCGACGCGGCTCGGGCAGAAGCCGTTGCAGCCGGTCGAAACGATGCAGTGCAAGGACGGCTACATTTATTTGTGCTGCATCGAGGAGCATCAGTGGCGCAACTTCGTCGAGATCATGGGAAATCCCGAATGGGCGGAGATGGAGATTTTCAAGGATCGCCTGGTCCGCGCGCTGAACTGGGACGCGCTCAAACCGATGCTCGAGGAATGGGTCAGCCAGCAGACGGTGCTCGATTTGTACCGCAAGGCGCAGGCCAAGCGGGTGCCGTTTGCGCCGGTCTCGACGATGGGTGACCTGCTCAACTCGGAGCATCTGAAGGCGCGCGGATTTTTCGTCGAGATCGCGCAACCGGTCGCGGGCACGCATAAGTATCCCGGCGCGCCGCTCAAGTACGCGCGCACGCCGTGGGAAATTCGGCGGCCGGCGCCGACGCTCGGCCAGCACAATGCGGAAGTCTTCGGCCAGCTCGGGATGTCGCCGGCGCGGCTCGACGAACTCAAGCGCAAGGGTGTGATTTAGCGATGGCGAAGCCTCCTCTGTCGGGAATTCGAGTTTGCGATTTCACCTGGGTATGGGCGGGACCGTACTGTACCCTCCAACTCGCGCATCTTGGGGCCGACGTGATCAGGATCGAGACCAAGACACGGCCGTGCGTCACGCGGATGCTGCCGCCGTGGCCCGATGGAGTATTCAACAGCCTCAACAAGTCGGGCTACTTCAATCAATACAATCAGGGCAAGAAGTCGCTGTCGCTGAATTTCAAGCATCCCGAGGCCAAGGAAGCGGCGTGGCGGCTGATCAAGAGCAGCGACGTCGTGATTAACAACTTCGCGGCGGGCGTGCTCGAAAAAATGGGATTCGGTTACGAGGAAGTAAAAAAGGTAAATCCGAATGTAGTAATGATTACTCTGTCAGGATACGGCGAAACCGGACCGTACAAAGACTACGTCGCGTACGGGCCGGCGCAGGTGCCGCTGTCGGGGCTGTCGGCGCTGACTGGCTATAAGGGATTTCCGCCGATGCACGCGGGTTTCAGCTATGCCGACCCCAACGCGGGAGTGCATGGGGCGTTCGCGATAATCAGCGCGCTGTTCCATCGCGCGAAGACCGGCGAAGGCCAGTATATCGACATGAGCCAGTGGGAATGCGCCATGGACCTTCTGGCAGAAGGGATTCTAGAGTACACGATGAACGGGCGCGAGCCGGAGCGAAACGGCAATCGCGATCCGCTGATGGCGCCGCACGGACTTTTCAAATGCGTCGATCTGCCGGAGAAAATCCTCGACGTGACGATCGATCAATGGGTCGCAATAGTATGTGCCGACGACGCGGAATGGGCCCGACTGGCTATAGCAATAGGTAAACCCGAACTGGCCAAGGATCCGCGATTCGCTACCCTCGCGGCGCGCAAAGAGAATGAGGACGCGCTCGAAGCAATAGTCAGTCAGTGGACCGCGACGCGGAGAGTTGCCTATGTGGTACAGACTCTGCAAGCGGCCGGAGTCGCGGCGGGTACATGCGCCGATAGCAAGTACCTATCGGAGGATCCACAGCTTAAAGAGCGTGAATATTTCGTCTACCGCGAGCATGCGGAAGTTGGGACGCGGCAGCATTGTGGGATCCCGTGGCGGATGGCTGGGACGCCATGCGAAGTAAAGTCGGCGGCGCCCATCCTCGGGCAGCATACTGACGAGGTCATGACGGGACTGCTCGGCTACAGCGCGGACGAACTCGCCGCGATGAGAGCGAAAGGCGCGCTGGACTGAGGTTCAAATCAAATGCGGACGCTGAAAGTTTTGCTCGACGGGCTGGCGTTTCCTGAGGGACCGCGATGGCATGACGGGAAATTCTTTTTCTCCGACATGCACGCGCATCAGGTGGTCGCGACCGATATGGCGGGGAAGCGCGAAGTCATCTGCGAGGTGCCGAATCGGCCTTCGGGGCTTGGATGGCTGCCGGACGGGCGGATGCTCGTGGTGTCGATGACGGATCGGAAGCTGATGCGGCTCGAGCGCGATGGGCTGA
>DATNLS010000144.1:0-2086 GCA_035602775.1 Candidatus Acidiferrales bacterium
TCTTTTGCGACGGACTCGACGGGCGTATCGCGCGCGCATCGCGCACCTCCAGCCAGTTTGGCGTCGAGTTCGACAGCCTGTCCGACGTGATCGCATTCGGCGTCGCGCCCGCGATGCTGGCGTTTTCGTGGGCGCTGCGGCCGATCGGTTCGCTCGGCATCGCCGTCGGCGGATTGTTCGTGTTGTGCGGCGCGCTTCGCCTCGCGCGCTTCAACGTGCAGACCGCGACTGCGGACAAGAGCCGCTTTGTCGGCCTGCCGATTCCGGGCGCGGCGGTGATGATCGCGTCGCTCGCGCTCGCCTACAGCTACTTCGAACTCGATTCGCCGCGCATGTTGTGCACGCTGATGGCGCCGATCACGCTCGCGCTCGGCGGTTTGATGATCTCGCGCGTGCCTTATCCTAGCTTCAAGACGATGAAACTCGAGAAGCGCGCGCAGGTCGAACTCGTGATCACGATGATGGTGTTTGCCGCGATGCTGTTCGCGATGCCGCAGCTCACCGCGTTTTTGTTTTCGACTGCGTACGTGCTGTCGGGTCCCGCGCTGATGCTGCGCGGCGAACGGCTGAGCGCCAAGGTGTCGGTGCTGCGTCCGGTGGCCGCGGCCGGCAAATCTCATGACGCGAACGGGAAGGCACGGGAAGCGGAACCAGCGCGAGTCACCCGCAGCCTCCGCGACCATCAGCCGGTGCAGCGCTAGAATCTGCTTGACTGACAGCTACGGCGCCGCTTAGAATTCTACTCAATGTATTGCAACCTGCTACCGGAGCTGCTGCTGAGCCTGGCCCTTAGAAGGGCCCACGCCAGGCGCGCGTCCGGACAGGTCTAACGGCCTGATTAAACTGAGACACACGCCCCGGGCAGTGGGCCGATCGAAGCCGCCCGGGGCGTTTTCTTTTTTCGGAACTGCGCTCGTGGCGAAACGATTGGCCCGCTGATCCCGCGGCGAAGATGCGGGAGGAATGACGATGGCACACGCGAACACGGATTCGAACGACAGCACCGACTACGTTCGAATCTTCGATACGACACTGCGCGACGGCGAGCAATCGCCAGGTTGCACGATGAACGTCGAGGAGAAGATTGCGCTCGCGCGGCAGCTTGAGCGGCTGAACGTGGATATCATCGAGGCCGGCTTCGCCGTCTCTTCGCCGGGCGACTTCGAATCGATAACCCGGGTTGCCCAGGCGGTGACGGAGCCGGTGGTGCTGAGCTTGTCGCGCACGGGAGAGAAGGACGTCGATTCGGCCTTGCAGGCAGTGGACAAGGCCGCGCATCCCGGGATTCATATTTTCATCGCGACCTCAGAAATCCATCTCAAGTACAAACTCAACATGAATCGTGAGGATGTGCTCGACGCGGCGACTTGGGCGGTCACGCGCGCGAAAAAGCATCTCGACTATATCGAGTTCTCATGCGAGGACGCGTCGCGCTCAGACTGGGACTACATGGCGGACGTTTGTAGCGAAGTGATTCGCGCGGGCGCCACCGTAATTAATCTGCCCGACACGACGGGCCATGCCATCCCCGAAGAGTTCGGCCGGATGTTCGCGTACATGCGCGAAAAAGTTCCGGGCGCCGACAAAGTCATCTGGAGCGCGCACTGCCACAACGACCTCGGGCTGGCGGTCGCGAATTCGCTGGCGGCGGTTCGCAACGGCGCCCGTCAGGTCGAATGCACGATCAACGGAATCGGCGAGCGCGCGGGCAACTGCTCGATGGAAGAAGTCGTGATGGCGATGAAGACGCGGCGCGACCTGATGGGCGTGCAGTCGCGGGTGAACACGCGCCAGATCTATCCGGCCTCGCGCCTGCTCTCGCAAGTGATCGGCCAGTCGGTGCCGGCCAACAAGCCAATCGTCGGCGACAATGCGTTCGCACACGAGGCCGGAATCCACCAGGACGGCGTGCTGAAGTACAAGCTCACCTACGAGATCATGAAGCCCGAGGATATCGGCATCCCGTCGAACAAGCTGGTGCTCGGCAAGCATTCGGGACGGCATGCGTTCATCAACCGGCTGGAGGAACTGGGCGTCGATCCCGAAACGATCGACGTGCAAAAAGCCTTCGCTGCGTTCAAGGAAC
>DATNLS010000181.1:0-15141 GCA_035602775.1 Candidatus Acidiferrales bacterium
GCGATGGGCTGAAGATGGTCGCCGACATGAGCAAGCTCGCGCCGTTCGATTGCAACGACATGGTGGTGGACGCGCGCGGGCATGCGTACGTCGGTAATTTTGGATTCGACTTGCACAAGAACGAGACTCCGCGCGTGACGACGCTGGTCATGGTTGCGCTGGATGGCGTCGCGCGCGTCGTCGCCGAAGATATGATGTTCCCGAACGGGATGGTGATCACGCCGGACGGAACGACGCTGATCGTCGGCGAGAGTTTCGGACAGCGACTGACGGCGTTCGAGACCAACGCGGACGGATCCCTTACGAATCGGCGCGTGTGGGCGCAACTCGACAATCGCGTGCCAGACGGAATTTGCCTGGATGCCGAGAATGCAATCTGGGTGGCGTGTCCGACGGCGTCGGAAGTGATTCGCGTGAAGCAGGGCGGTGAGGTTGTCGAGCGAATCAAGGTCGAGACCGACGCGTTCGCGTGCATGCTCGGCGGTCCCGACGGGCGGACGCTGTTCATCGCCACGGCGCCAAGCTCGGATCCTGAAAAATGTCGCGCGATGCGCGGCGGGAGAATCGAGACTACGCAAGTCGAGGTGCCGCACGCGGGCTTGCCGTGAGCGGAGGCCGCGTGGCGTAATGAAATGCGATGACTAACGGACACGGCGAGAATTTTCGAGCGCGGCGCAAGCGCATGATGGAGGCGATCGCGCCGGGCGCCACTGCGATCATGCCGAGCGCGCCGGTGGCCGTACGTTCGGGCGACGTCGAGTTCGTTTATCGGCAGGACAGCGACTTCTACTACCTGACCGGGTTCGCGGAGCCGGAGTCAGTCGCGCTGCTGTCGCCGGGTCATCCGGACGGCGAGTTCGTGATGTTCGTGCGGCCGCGCGACCGGGAGCGCGAGACGTGGACCGGCCGGCGCGCGGGGATCGAGGGCGCGATAATCGAGTACGGGGCGGACAAGGCCTACGTCATCGACGAGCTCGAAAAGATTCTGCCGCGCTACCTCGAAAAGAGCGATCGCGTGCATTACCCGCTCGGGTTGAACGAGAAGATAGATGAGCGGGTGATGAAACTGATTCGATGGGCGCAGACGATGCGGCCGCGGATCGGGGTTGGACCGTCGGCGATAATCGATCCGCGCGACATTATCCACGAAGCACGGCTGAAGAAGGAACCGGCCGAGCTCGACGCGATGCGCCGCGCGATGGCTATTTCGGCCGATGCGCATAAGCGCGCGATGTTGAAGGCGCGCGGCGGAATGCGCGAATGGCAGATCGAGGCCGAGGTCGATTATACATTCCGCTCGCAGGGAGCGGCCGGGCCGAGCTATCCGTCGATCATCGCGTCGGGACCGAACGCGGCGACGCTGCACTACATCAACAACGATCGCGAGATGCGCACGGGCGAGTTGCTGCTGATCGACGCGGGCGCGGAGTACGATTTTTACGCGGCGGATATTACACGCACGTCGCCGATCGGGGCCCGCTTCACCGGCCTGCAGCGCAGCCTCTACGAAGTGGTGCTCGATGCGCAACTCAAGGCGATCGACGCCATCAAGCCAGGCGCGCATTTCGACGAGCCGCACGAAGTCGCTCTGCGCGTGCTGGTTGACGGCATGCGACAGCTCGGAATCCTGCACGGTTCGGCCGACGAAATAATCGACAAGGGCGCGTATCGACGCTACTACATGCATCGCACGAGCCACTGGCTCGGGATGGACGTGCATGACGTGGGACTCTATCGGATGGACGGCGCGTCGCGAGTGCTCGAGCCCGGGATGGTGCTCACGGTCGAGCCGGGGTTGTACATCGCTCCCGAGGATGACGAGGTTGCCGACAGCTTTCGCGGCATCGGGATTCGAATCGAGGACGACGTGCTGGTGACCGAAGCAGGTCACGAAGTGATGACCGCGGCGACGCCGAAGTCAATCGCGGACGTCGAAGCACTGACTACTGCTCAGTAGTCGATTCAATAGTATATCCACGAATGACAAGTACTGCGGTCGGTCTCGCACGCTACCGTGCAATTACCTATTTCGTTTCGGCAATAGTACTCGTCATTACCATGTAGTTCGCAGAGCTGATAGTTGCGATTGCATTGGTACTGGCATTTGGTCTGCGCGTAGTCGCATCGATTGGCGCATCCCGCAGCGAATAGAGCGACTCCCGCAGCGATGAGCAAGTCCCTGGCACGCACGAGCGGTAGCAGTTACAGTTCGAGCGCGCCGGCGCTGCCGACGATGGTCTTGGTGCCGTCGGCTTTGTCGCACCAGACTTCCACTTCGGCGCGCGAACGGTTGCCTTCGGGATGGTGCTCGACAATTAGACCTTTGGGACCTGTGACGTCGTTGCCCCAGACGACGTTGACCAGCCGCACATCCATCTTGCCGCCGTAAAGAAAGCCGAGGCCGAACCGCTGCGTCATCATTTCCGCGACCAGGCATACCGACAGCATCCCCTGCACCACGATTTCCGGAAATCCGAGTTCGACGGCTTTCTGCCTGTCGTTATGGTAATTGAGGACCGGTCCTGAAAAGGCCATGCACATTTCATCGGTTATCTTGCGCATCGGCGAGTCGATGGGATCGCCGCCGCGGTCGCCTATTTTGAATGAGCGCGACGAATCTTTCTCGCGCGACTTGTCAACGACGAAGCCCTGCTTGGTCTGCTCGGGCAGCAGGAAGCTCTGATGCGTGCGGCTGCGCGACACGATTTGCCCCGAAGCGTTGCTTACGATCACCTCGTTCACGACGTACTCGCGATCGCGCTTGAGGTAGCGGTCAACGATGACGGATCGAGTCGTGAGGCGCTCGCCCACCATCACCGGCGCGAACAGTTGCCATTCCTGGCGCGTGTGCAGATTGCCGAAAATATTCGGCAGATACCATCCGAGCGTGCGGTAAACTGCGTCGTAAAGTATCAGCGCGGGAGCGAGGGGACCGCCCAGTGGCGAGTCGCCGCGGTACCATGGATTGTCGTCGCCGGTGCCGGCGATATACTTCGCGACGAAATCGGGCGTGATGTCGTAAGTGATGCCGCCGAAATCGCGGCCGACGTACACCTCTTTGCGGTCGAAAATCTCATTGCTCATCGTAGTGTCCTGCGCGCCCGCTAGTTTTTCTGTTTGGTTTTGAGGCGATCGTTGAACTTGGCGGCGTCGATGACCGCCCGCCGATGGTTCCCGGAGCCAATCTGCTCCACATCGTCGAAAGCGCGCACCGCGAATTCGAGGCGGCGTCCTTCGACTGCGGTCACTTCAGCTTCGGCGCGCGCGCGATGTCCCGGCGGAGTTGCGGCGGTGTGACTGACCTCAATCGTCATGCCGACCGAGCTTTCGCCGGCGTCGAGAAACGGCTTGATCGCCTCGATGGCGGCCTGCTCCATCATCGCGACCATCGTCGGCGTGGAAAGAACCGCGGCGAGCGACGGGTCGAGATTGCTGGCGAGGTCGGCGACGCCGACGGTCTTCGCGTAGCTGCCTTTGGTTCCGATCGGGATTGGTTTCATCGAACTGGTTTACCTTTCAGCAGCGATTCAACGCCGCAGCCCCATTGCATCGAGCTTCTTGACGATCCATTCGACGCGATCGTTGCCCCAAAACGGCTCGCCGTCGACGATGAAAGTCGGCACGCCGAAGACGCCGTCGCGATCGCCGGCGGCGAATGCCTGGGACAGATAGCGCGGTCCGTCGCGAGCCGCGTAGCGTTGGAATGCGCCGGGGTCAAGACCCGTTTCTTTCAGGACGACGGCGAGCGCATCGGCGTTTTCAAGGTCGAGCTCGCGTTTGAAAAAGCGCTCGAAGACGCGATCGGAGTACGGGCGGAATAGGCCGTGCTGGTCGGCGAACAGCCCGGACATCAGCGCGAGCTTTGAGTCGAAGATTTTCTGAGGTCCGCGAATGATCATGCCGCGCGCGTTCGCGTAGCGGCGGGCGTCGAGGTACAGGTAGCGGACTTTGCGCCATTCGCGTTCGGGCCGCTGGTCGAGATCTCCGCCAAATGCGCCGCGGACGTCGAGCTCATGCGGGATGTAATGTAGGCGCACGCGATGCGATTCCATCAGGGCGTACGCCGGATGCATCGCGAGATACGCGAACGGGCTCTTGTAGTCGTAATAAAGCTTGATGGTCAGTAGATCGTCGGCCATGAGCGAGGATTTATCACGGCAGGCGAAGAGATTCGACCGGGCGGTTAGGGCCCAGCCCGACCTCAGATTGTCTTCGGAAGGGCGAGGAGCGGCTCGGGTTTATCGACCGTCAATGCATTAGGAATTGCATCTACGCCAATAGTAAGAGGGTATGTCACGCTTGACTTACGCTTGAGATATTTAGAAGATGCTAATGCACTAATGACTTGGAACGACGTAGTAGTCGATTGTTATATTTATGTACTAGTTAGTAGGTATTCATAACATAGCAAATCAGTTTTGCTACATTCAGTAACGACTCACGCCCGGGCGCGAGAAGATTGATTCCCGCCGGAGGGACACGGAGGGACACGAAAATGGACCTGCTCAGAAAATTGTATGTGAAGGCTGACGGATTCGCGCGTGGCCAGACGATGGCCGAGTATGTGCTGATCGTCTCGGCGATTGCTGTGGTCGTCTATGCGGGCTACCAGACGACGGGCACTACTATCAGCACGCTGATAAGTAGCGTGGACGGTAATATGTAGGGGAGCGACCGGACCGGCAATCGAGGATGGGCAGTTCGCCCGTTCGCCGCTCAATCTGAATTGCGCATCCAGTCGGCGACGCGCTCGCCGATCATAATACAGGTCAGATTGGTGTTGGCGCGCACGATGTTCGGCATGATCGACGCATCGACGACGCGCAGTCCCTCGACGCCGCGCACGCGACAGTACTGATCGACCACCGCCATTGGATCGTTCTCCGGGCCCATCTTCACGGTGCCGACCGGATGAAAGATCGTCGTGCAATTGTCGCGTACAAACGCTTCCAGGGCGGAATCAGAGTTCACGACCTCGGCGTTCAGGTTCACCATCTCTTTGAGCATCGCCGCGAAGGGACCGTTGTGCATCAGGCGCCAGGCGATGCGGACGCCGTCGGCCATCCGGCGCACGTCTTCGGGGTGGTCGAGATAGTTTAGATCGATCTGCGGCGGGACCTCGGGATTGGCGCTGCGCAGCCGGAGGCGTCCGCGCGAGCGGGGCCGCTGCAGGCCCGGCACCACCGCGACGCTTGGGACCGGCAGGTCGAGTGTGAGTCCCGGCGACACATTCAGGTCAAACAGTTCGAACACGTACATCTGCATGTCGTTGAATTCATCGGAACCAGCCGCGGTATAGCGGATGCCGATGGGGTTGGTGATCTGCGGGTCGTGTGGAATTCCCGCAACCGGCGTGGCGACGACGAAGACCATCGGGTGGTCGATCAGGTTGCGGCCGACGCCCGGCAGGTTCACATGGCATTTGATTCCCACTGTTGCGAGCTCGTCGCTGGGGCCGACACCCGAGTGCATCAGTAGAGCGGGTGAATGGATTGCGCCGGCCGAGAGCGTGACGCGACGGCCGCGCACTTGCTGGATTGCGCCGGCGCATTCTATTTCAATGCCCGCCGCGCGGCCATTTTCGATAATCACGCGGTGCGCGTGGACGCCGGAACGAATCGTGAGATTCAGACGATGCCGCGCGGGCGCGAGATAGCCGATGGCGGTCGAGATGCGGACGCCGTCGCGCCGGTTGCGCGGCCATGGGCCGATGCCGGTGGACTCGGGATCGTTATGGTCCAAGACTTCGGCGTATCCAGCCGCGCGCGCGGCGTCGAAAAAGGCGCGATTGAGCGGCTGCCAGTTCTCAGGACGCGGGCGCTCGATCCAGATCGGTCCGCCGAGTCCGTGAAAATCGCCGCGCGCATCGCGATCGTCTTCGAGCTTGCGATGGAACGGAAGGACCTTCTCGAAGCTCCACTCGCCATTGCCCCAGGCCGCCCATTCGTCGAAATCACCGGGCGTGCCGCGCAGCGCGATATGACCGTTGACGGCAGAACTGCCACCGGTAACCTTGCCGCGCGGGTATGCGATTTCCCGGGCAGGCGTGGCATTTGCGACCAGACCCCAGTCGTGCGGTCCCGCCGAGATCCATGTGTGCAGCAAGTCGGCCGGAGTGTGCTCGACGGCTGAATAGTCGGGTCCTGCCTCGAGCAGCAGGACATTGCGTTTCGGGTCCTCGCTGAGCCGGGCTGCCAGCGCGGCGCCCGCCGAGCCGGCGCCCACAATGATATCGTCGTACTCCATCGATCGAACCCCCGCTTCAATCCAAGTGCTAGCAGGTAACGTCAGGACTTTCCTAGGTCAGCGGTTCGTGGATTGCTTCGGCGGCTTCGGATGCGGGTTGCTTTCGATGCGGATCCGCGCCGAGGACCAGGGCCAGCACGCCGCTCACTGAAATCAGAATGCCGACGACCTCGCGGGTGGTTGCGCGCTCGCCGAGAAACATCACGGCGAACAGGATTGACAGGATCGGGATGCCGGGAATGACCAGTGCCGTCGTCCAAGCCAGCGAGAGCCGGTTGATCGCGCCATACCAGGTCAGTCCGCTCAGAAAATATACGAAAAAGCCGGTTACGATGATCACGCCGAGCGAGGTCGGGTCGGCGAGTTGCACTATCGAGTCGCGGCGGAACAGCAACAGCATCGCGGTCAGAACAATCGACGCGTAGAAGAAGCGGCCGCCCGTCATCGAGGTCGGCGTCAGCGGCGGCATCAGCTTCAGACCCAGCACGTGCGATGTCTGCCAGAACAAGGGCGTCGTGAAGATAATGGCCGACGCCCACAGCGGTAAAAATGACCCGCCGCCAGCGAGCACCGAGCCGATGCCGACCAGGACGGTGGCTGTCGCCAGCATCTGGCGCACCGACGGACGCTCGCCGACGAAGAGCGTCGAGAGCACCAGCGAATAGACCGGTTCGGTTTGCAGCAGCAGCACACCGGCGACCGCGCCGATACGGGTGAGCCCGTAGGTGAGAGTGAGGCTGGTCATCACAGTTCCGGCCATCGAGACTACGAACAGCCGGCCGCGGTAGCGCGCATCGAAAATCAATCGCAACTCACCGGTAAAGTGGAGCAGCGGAATCGTGCAGAGCGTGGCGAACACGACCGCGCCGGTGCAGAAGAGCAGCGGGTCAAGATGCACCGCGCCCCATCGCGTGATGACGGGCTGGCCGGCGCCGATGATCGTGTTGATGATGCATAGCGTCAGGCCAACCTGAAAGGCCCGAGCGCGGCGCGCCGTTTCGCCGGCATCGGCGACGGGTGATATCGAGCCCGCCGAAGTGTCGGTGCGCATCGACTAGCCTCGCGCGAACGCGACAACGGCGACCAGTATGGCCAGTGCAATTCGATAAATCGCGAAAGACCGGTAGGAATGGGTCCGCACGTAGCTCAGCAGCCAGACGATCGCGATCAGGCCGAATACCGCGGAGGCGGCAAAGCCCCATCCAAGTTGAGGCGTGAGGCCCGAGTGGAAAAATTTACGCGCTTCGAGCAGGCCGGCGCCGGCGATAATGGGCGTCGCCATGAGGAAGGAGAAGTTCGCGGCGTCCGGGCGGTCGATCCCGAGGAAGCGAGCGGTAGTGATTGTAGCGCCGGAGCGGGAGACGCCGGGAATTATCGCGAGCGCCTGGCTCAGACCAATGAAAAGGGCGTCGAGGAAGGCGAGGTCGCCTATTTTGCGCTTTTTCGACCCAACTCCGTCAGCGGCCCACAAAAGAATGCCAAGGATCGCCAGCGTCGTCGCGATCAGAACCGGTGAGCGGAAGATTGTTTCGGCTTCCTTTTCCAGCAGGACGCCGATGATGGCTCCGGGAACCGACGCGACTATCAATAGAAACAGCAACCGGCGCTGGACGCGATTGCCGTTGACAATCGACATCGCCATGTCGAGCCATTCGCGCCAATAGAAGACTAACAGCGCCAATAACGTTCCAAGGTGAAGGACTACGTCGAAGGCGAGTCCCGGGTCCTCCTGCCATTTGAGCAGCCAGGGGACCAGAATTAAATGAGCCGAACTGGAGACCGGGAGGAACTCCGTCAAGCCCTGAACGATGCCGAGAACGATCGCTTGAAATACAGTAAACATAATAATATCAGCTACTTAGGCGCACATCGCCACTTTTCGCACTCGATTGTGCCGGTTGCGACCCGTGCCTGCGAAACTCAATGCTGAGTGAAAACATTACCAAGATACTCCTTGACCGGCCCGAAACTTCGTCTAGAATTGGTTCCTGCTAGCGGGGACCAGATGAGGGGAGCAGGAGGCACTATTGCCTATGAATCGAGTTGCCAGAGGCAAAGTAATTCCCTTACGGGAGGTCAGTGTGGTCGAGTCTGACGGAGGGCCCGACCAATCTGCCGTTTGGGATAATATCAACCCGGGCGAACCGCATCCGTTTCCGGTAGTTTCTACATTGCCCCGTCTGCCGGTGATGATCCCGGATGAGATTCTGGACTACTACGGCTGGGTCTTTTGCCAAGGTGGATTCCTCAATCTGCAGATGACGTTCGAGCAGTTTCTCGCCGTGGTTGCCGCGGTAAGTCCTGCCGGACTAAGCCCGGAATACGATGCGAGCGAGGCATCGTACCCTAACGACTGATCCTCTGCGATACCGCGAGCGGATCGCTTCGATGCCCGCCCTGGGCGCACTCGGGCGGGCATCGATCTGTGAGGCAGTCGATTTTTTCATGATTTGACTACGCCCTGAGTGCGCCCGCGTTTCAGTTGTTCCCGGCGGAACCTTTATCGGGCCCGCTCAGCAAGGTGTTCCTGATCCAGATGCTTGGCAGATTGGCGCCGTCGGTGGGCGATTGAAGGCCGTTGTCCTGCGCGATTTGCCGCCAGTTGTCCTCGTTGCCGGTCGCTCGTTTCGCCAGACCCTTCAAGTTCTCGTTGGGCAGCAGCGCGTAGTTGACCCCGCCCTCTTTCGGAGTGCCGCCTGAGGGCGGAAATTGCGCGGCGAGTTGATCGATCTTGGCGAACAGGTTCAGGCGCGTGGTGGCATTGTACTTGGCGAGGTCCTGGTCGGGCATGTCCTCGACGCGGACATTGGCGATTATTCGCGAGCTGCGCGGGTCGATCGGCACCACCTCGATCTCGTAGCGATACTGCGGATGCTTGCCGACGAGACTGCCGAGGACGCCGGCGCCCACGTCGGCATCCTTCCACAGCGTCACCAGATGGTCGTTGGGCTTGACCTCGAACAGGATACCCTCGCTGCGCAGCACGTCCTGCGTCAGCACGAAGGAATCAGTTAGGTTGTAGGGGACGTCATGCTGCTCGCCTTCGGCCGCATCGGTGCCACCGCCGGCGGCGCGGTTGGCGTAATATGGGGCGTAGGTGCATCCCGCGAAGAGCAGTATCGAGCAGGCCACGATCGCAATCTTTTGAAGTCGCCGAAACACACTCCGCACCTCACTCATCACAACCGGTAAGGAAACCATGAGAGTTCCATGTGCGCAAGGCGAACCGGCGCGAGCAGCTTCGCATGCGATTGAGATTGCACGGCAGGCCCGCAGACGCTAATCAAATATACCCTTATGGCGGAAGCAGAAAACAAAACCCCGCGGCACGTGATGGCGGTGGTCGGGGGCGCGACGGCGGGTTCTGAAATCGCGCGCATCCTGGCCGAGCGCGGCGCGCTGGTGATCGTGTTCGAGCAGAACCCGCGTCCCTACGGAAAAATCGAAGACGGGCTGCCGCGATGGCACGTCAAACAACGCCACGACGAATACGAAGAAATCAATCGCCGCCTCGACCATCCGAATATCGAATACGTGCCGTTGACCCGGATGGGGCGCGAGCTCGATTTCGACGAGCTGCGGACCAGCTGGGGACTCAGCGGAATCGTGCTGACCCACGGCGCGTGGAAGGATCGCGCGTTTCCGGTCGAGGGCGCCGACCAGTTTATCGATCGCGGCCTCGTCTATCAGAACAAGCTCATCTACTGGTTCAATCACTACCTTGAAAAAAATTACGACGGCCCGCGCTACGAGCTGAGCCCGGGCGCGATCGTCGTCGGTGGCGGCCTCGCGTCGATCGACGTGGTCAAAGTGCTGCAAATCGAGCTGACGTTGGCGGCGTTGAAGGCGCGCAACATCGCGAGCGACATGCTCGCGCTCGAGCGCGAGGGGATCGAGCCGGTGCTGAATGCGAGCGGCCTCAAATACGGTGACCTCGGCGTCGCACCCTGCAAGTTGTACTATCGCCGGCGCGTGCTCGACATGCCGCTGTCGGACATTCCGCCGGACGCGCCGGCCAAGCGGGCCGAGGCGCTCAGGCAGGCGCGCGCGAAGATTCTCGACAAAGCGCAGCGCAAGTTCCTGTTCGAGTTCCAGGAACTTCGCGCGCCGAGCGGAGTGATCGCGGAAAATGGCGTGGTCGAGGGCGTGATCTTCAGCCGCACTGAAGTCGCCGACGGACAAGTCCGAATCGTGCAGGAGGCGGCGGAGTCGGCGCGAGCGAAGATGACTATCAGCTCGATCGGAAGCATCCCGGAACCGATCCCCGGAATCGCGCAGAAGGGCGAAGTCTATACTTACGTCGATCAAAAGATCGGGCTGCTGACGGACGGCCCAACCGCCGTGTTCGCGGCCGGCAACGTGCTGACTGGCAAGGGCAATATCAAGGACTCGCTCGACAGTGGAACCGAGATTGGCACGCGCGTGGCCGAGGCGTACCTGGGGTTGTCAGGTGAGGAACTGAAGATTGCGGAAGGCGCGCGCAAAGACGCGGCGGTGTCGGGCGAGAAGATCGCGACTGCGCTCAACGCGCGAGATAAAATTGCGCCGGAACAGGTCGCGAGCCTGCTGCGGCGCGTGCGCGATCGCCAGCGCGCGGTGGGCTACGAGGGCAACTATCGCGCATGGCTCGCGAAGGTCACGCCCCCCGATTTGCACTAAAAATCCCCAGCGTTTTCCGCGGCACAAAGCCTTATTCTAAGCGATTCGCAAGGGATGCCCTTTTCGGCCTGACCACCACGCGCCCGACATGCTATTCATTCAGAATGGACAACGTCACGCCGCGTCCCCGCTCTCCAAGGGAGGAAAGCTTTGCACAATCGACGGCGCTTTCTGTCTCCTCGCCCTCGCCCTGTTAGGGCGAGGATGAAGGTGAGGGTCCAATTACAGCGCGCGATTTTTTTCGCGCGCAATTCAAGATTCTGCTTCTGCTCCGAACGCCTGTCAGAGGGAGGGAGACACTCCTCCTGAAAGACAATTTTTGATGGAACGAAACTACCCTTAGCGGTACGCCCGTCGCCCAACCACAACATGTGGTATATATTGTCACTTATCAAACAAATCAAATGACGACTCTCTCCCAGTTTTGCCTCGTCGCAGGCGCGACTATAGGCTCATCGAATAACGGCAATGGAGGTGCGGAGTGGACGAACTCAAGCGAACTGATCCGGAAATTTTTGACCTCATAAAACAGGAAGAGCGCTACGAGATCGATTCGGTCCGGCTGATCGCGTCGGAGAATTACGTTTCGAAAGCGGTGCTGGAAGCGACCGGGTCGGTTCTCACTAACAAGTATTCCGAAGGCTACCCCGGGCGCCGCTATTACGAGGGCCAGCGCAATATCGACCAGATCGAAACGCTCGCGGTCGATCGCGCCAAGGCGCTCTTCAACGTCGAGCACGCCAACGTGCAGCCCTATTCAGGCTCTCCAGCGAATGTCGCGATATATTTCGCGCTGCTCAAGCCGGGCGACACGATCATGGGCCTCGCGCTGCCGCATGGCGGGCATCTGACGCACGGATGGCCGGTGAGCATCACCGGTACGTTCTGGCGCTCGGCGCAGTATGTGGTGGATCGCGAGAGCCACGTCGTCGATTTCGACCAGGTCCGCGCGCTGGCGCGCAAGGAGCGGCCGAAAATTATCGTGACCGGCGGCACTGCGTATCCGCGGCTGTGGGACTTCAAGAGTTTCAGTGAGATCGCGAAGGAAGTCGGCGCGTTGCTGCTCGCCGACATCTCACATATCGCGGGATTAATCGTCGGCGGCGTGCATCCGAGTCCCGTGCCGTACGCCGACGTAATCATGACGACCACGCATAAAACGCTGCGGGGCCCGCGCGGCGCGATGATCATGTGCCGTAACGAATACGCCGAGGCAATCGACAAGGCGGTCTTCCCCGGCTTGCAGGGCGGTCCGCACAATCATACGACGGCGGCGATTGCCGTCGCGCTGAAGGAAGCATCGACTCCGGAGTTCAAACAGTACGCGAAGAAAGTGGTGAGCAACGCAAAGACGCTCGCCGACGAACTGCTTGCGCGCGGCTTCAGCCTGGTCTCGGGCGGCACCGACAATCATCTGATCCTGGTCGACCTGACGAACAAGAAAGTGTTCGGCAAGAAGGGCGCGAAGGCGCTCGACACGGCCGGGATCGTCTGCAACTCCAACACCGTGCCATACGATCCACGCAAGCCCTTTAGCCCGAGCGGGTTGCGGCTCGGCACGCCGGCAGTAACCTCGCGCGGAATGGGCGACGCCGAGATGCGCCAGATCGGAAAATTCATGGACGAGGCAATCACGCACGCAAGCGACGAAGCGGCGCTACGGCGCATCGCAGCCGCAGTCACCGAGATGTGCCGCAAATTCCCCGCCCCCGGCATCGCGCTGACCTAGCAGCATTGAGCTGTCTCCGCCTTGACAATCTCAACGCAGTGACGCGATAAACCCGACATGGCAAACATCAAAGTTGAACGCGGCCTTCATCTCGGGATGCCCTACACGCCGGACATGCAGGACGGCGGCAAGCGGCCCGAGCCGACGTGGAGCGGGATTCGCGATCAGGTGCGCGAGGCAGATGCGCTCGGCTACGACACTCTCCTCGCGGTCGAAACGCAACACGATCCGTATCTCGAGCTCGCGATTGCGGCACAGGAGCCGTCGAAGATCGAGTTGGCGACCGGCATCGCGCTCGCATACACGAAGAGTCCCGTCGCGACTGCGTACACCGCGTGGGATTTGCAGCGCATGAGCGGTGGGCGATTGAATCTCGGGCTTGGATCGCAGGTCAAAGGCCACGTGACGCGACGCTTCGGAATGCCGTGGTCGAAGCCCGCGCAGCGGATGAAAGACTACGTCGGTGCGATGCGCGCGTGCTGGCGCACCTGGCAGACGCGCGAGCCGTTCAACTTTCAGAGCGAGCACTACAATCTCTCGCTGATGACGCCGAATTTCGCGCCGCCGCCGGTGTCGAATCCGCATATCCCCGTGCTGATTGCCGCGGTGCAGGAGCGGATGCTCCAGGTCGCCGGCGAAGTGTGCGACGGCGTGCGATTGCACGGAATCGTAACGCGGAAATATCTCGATCAGATCGCGTTCCCGAATTTGAAAAAGGGTTTCGACAAGTCGGGCAAGCCCGCCGCCGAGTGGAGCAATTTTCAAATCGGAGGCGGCGGCTTTCTATGCTCTGGGAAAGACCGGGACTCGCTTGCGCGCGCCGTCACCGGAATGAAATCGACGATCGCGTTTTACGGCTCGACGCGATCGTATCGTTCGAGTTTTGAAATCGACGGATGGGGCGACACCGCCGACCAGTTGCACAAACTATCGGTGCAACAGAAATGGCCCGAGATGGCGAAGCTGGTGACGGACGAGATGGTGCATGCGTTCGCGGCGGTCGGCACCTATGACGAGATCGCGGGCGTGATAAAGAAACGCTTTGCCGGCGTGAACCGCCTATCATTCGACATGCCCGTGAAGAACGATCACGATCGCGGCGTCCTCAAAGAGATCCTGCAGGAGCTGAAACATCCCTAAACGATCGTCTTCCCAAAAAAGTTCTAACAGGGATGAAGTCCCGCACCTGTCTTTTTATACTGGGTGCAGGGGTCATCCCTGCCCAAGGAGGTGCGGAACCCACGGTGGGTTCCGCACTAGATAAAGTGATTTGCCCTTCCCTAGATCACGCGGCGGGCGGGTTGATATCGGACCACAGGCGGCGCATCAACTCGATATGGGTCTCGACCGCCCACAGTGTCTCGGCGGCGGCGCTTTCGGGTATCGCGCGGAAGATCGAACCCGCGCTCGAGTCGCCGTGATCCTTGTCGACCTTGACGTGCACGCTGAAGAACAGCAGCGCGTCGTCGGACAGATTGTAGTGTGCGCTGAGGCCGTCGATCACGCGGGTGTAAGCGTCGGGGTTAAAGAGCTCGGAGCCGAGGCTGATGCCGGCGAGCGTGACGTACCACGGTTTCGATTCGGCTAGCCAGTACATCCAATGCATCATGGCGGTGGCGTCGGCGGTCATGCTCGCGCTGAGCAGGTCGGCCCGCGGGATTCCGATGGCTTCGCCGAATTCGAGGTAGAGCTCGGGATGCGAGCGGTTGGCGCCGGAGACGCGGCCGAGTTCCTCTTCGATCAGATTCTCGACGATTGCTTTGCGCGCGGGAAAATCGTCGCACCTGGCATAGATGAGGCCGAGGATGTTGGCGTTGTGCGCTTTGTTGCCGATGAATAGCTGCGTGGCCCAATGTCGCAGCTGGGGCATCGACAGTTCGCCGCGCTCAATCTTCTCGATGGTCGGATGGGAGCGTAGCGTGCGATTGTTGCGCTCGAGTTTCTCGATCAGGCGGTTGAGCTGGCGGGTTCCTTCTTCGACATCCATGATCAATTTCCTTGTGGTGCAGCGGCTCCGGAAGCCGATGTGGTGCGTTCGGCGGCGAGCTTCTCCGAGATATCGCGGCGCAGTTCCGACTTTTTTATCTTGCCGACGTTGGTAAGCGGCAGTCCGTGGACCAGCTCGATTCGTTCGGGCCATTTGAATTGGGCGACGCCACGAGCGTCAAGAAACTCCCGCATGACGGTGAGCGTGATGGTCGCTCCCTCGCGCAAAGACAAATAGGCGCACGACCGCTCACCGAGGATGGGATCGGGCATCGCTACAACGGCGGCGGCGCTCACGGCAGGATGCGCAATCAGGTGCGCTTCGATTTCTTCGGCGCTGATCTTTTCGCCACCGCGGTTGATCAGGTCTTTGATTCTTCCCTCGACGACCAGGTTTCCCGACGGATCGAGCCGGACCAGGTCGCCGGTGCGATAGAATCCATCGGCCGTGAACGCCTCGCGATTACGATCCGGCGCGCAGAAGTAGCCGCGAATCGTGTATGGTCCGCGGCACCACAGTT
>DATNLS010000324.1:0-6130 GCA_035602775.1 Candidatus Acidiferrales bacterium
CGGTGTACTGATCGCCGAGACGTTCCTCGTCGATCAAGCCGCGATCGGTCATCCGCGCGATCCGCGCTTTCTGCTCGCTCACGGAGAACTGCGCGCCCTCGCTGGAGGACTCGAAGTCGAAGAATACCGCGAAGGCCGTGTCACTTATCCGAATGGCGATCACGCCTATCGCGCATCGCTCGCGGCGCGGCGGAGGAGATCGATCTGATGCCGACCGGGATGACGTACAAAGAAGCGGGCGTGGATATCGCGCTGAAGCAGAGCCTGATTCCGCTCTTCGGTTCGATCGCGAAGACCACCTCCGGCGCGCATGTCATCAGTGGCGTCGGCGGATTCGGCGCGCTGGTCGGACTCAACGGTGCGCGCAAGATGCGGGCGCCGGTGCTGGTCGCGGGAACCGACAGCGTCGGCACCAAGCTGATGATCGCATTCGAGACCGGGCGTCACGACACCGTCGGCGTCGACTGCGTCGCGATGTGCGTCAACGACATCATCTGTCACGCGGCGCGTCCGATGTTCTTTCTCGACTATATCGGCTCGGGCAAGCTCGAAAAGAAGATCGCGCTCGACATCGTGAAAGGCGTTGCGCGCGGATGCGATCAAGCCGGCATGAGCCTGGTCGGCGGTGAGACCGCGCAGCTGAGCGGACTGTACAAGCCGGGCGAATACGACCTGGCAGGCTTCGCGGTGGGAATCGTCGAGCGCGCGCGAATCCCCGAGCCGTCGAGCGTGCGCGCCGGCGACGTTCTGATCGGACTCGCATCCAGCGGACTTCATTCCAACGGCTTCTCGCTGGTGCGCCGCGTCCTGCAACGATCGAAACTCAAGCTCGGCGCGCGCGTCGACGAGCTCGGATGCACGCTGGGCGAGGAACTGCTGCGCCCGACAATCATCTACGCGAAAGTCGTCGGCGAGCTATTCGAGCGTTTCAAAATAAACGGCCTTGCGAATATCACCGGCGGCGGCGTGCTCGAAAACCTGCCGCGCGTGATGCCGAAGGACACCCGCGCGATCGTCGAGCGTGGCAGTTGGCCGACGCCGCCAATTTTCGGCTTGATCCAGCGCCTGGGCAAAATCGATCGCGCCGAGATGGATCGCACGTTCAACAACGGGCTCGGGATGATCGCGATCGTGCCTGCGCGCGAGGCCGACCGCGTTGTCGCGCATTTGCGCCGCCGCGATTATGCAGCCTGCGTCGTCGGCGAAGTAACGCGCGGCAAGCGCGGAGTCTCCTTTCGCTGAGGCTGCGAGCAACGGCTAATTCGATGGCGGAGAATCCGACGATCAAACTCGGCGTCCTGATTTCCGGCACCGGATCCAACCTCCAAGCCATCATCGACGCGATTCTGCGCGGCGAGCTCAAGGCGGAAATTCGTCTCGTCATATCCAATCGCGCCGACGCGCAGGGACTCGAGCGCGCGCACCGCCATGGAATCGCGACGATAGTTATCGAGCATCGCAAGTTTACGTCGCGCGAGGATTTCGACCGCGCCGTTCTCGCCGCGCTCCGCGAGCACTCGGTCGAGCTGGTCGCGCTGGCGGGCTTCATGCGCCTGCTGTCGCCGGTGATGCTCGACGCGTTCCCGGGCCGCGTCATGAATATTCACAACAGCCTGCTGCCGTCGTTTCCTGGAATTCACGGGCCAAAGGACGCGATCGAATACGGCGTCAAAATCGCGGGATGCACCGTTTTCTTCGTCACGCCCGGCGTCGATGTCGGCCCGGTGATCGTGCAAGCGGCTGTGCCCGTGCTGCCCGGTGACGACGAGCAGCGCCTCAGTGCGCGCATCCTGCAGCAGGAGCATCGCATTTTTCCGCATGCGATCGCGCTCTTCCAGCAGGGCCGCCTCGAGATTCAGGGGCGACAAGTTGTCATCAAGGGCGATTCCTCCGCGCCGAATTCCGCGCCGCTCGTCAATCCGCCGGTCGATTGATTTTCGAAAGGTGAACAAACTCTCCGCAATCGTGCCGATGCTCAATGAAGCGGCCACGATCGCGATCACGCTGGATGCGCTTCGCCGCGGCGCGCCCGACGCAGAGATCATCGTCGTCGACGGCGGCAGTACGGACGCGAGTGTCGCGATCGCGCGTCCATTGTGCGACGAGTTGATCGTCGCGGCGCGCGGCCGCGCGCGGCAGATGAATGCGGGCGCGCGCGCCTCGCACGGCGACGCGTTGGTCTTCGTGCACGCCGATACGATGGTGCCATCGACTTTTGGCGCTGATATCGCGTCGGCCTTGTCTGATCGGGCGGTGGCTGGCGGACGCTTCGATGTCGAGCTCGACGCAAGCGCACTGCCCTATCGCATCATCGGCGCGATGATCAGCCTCCGTTCGCGAATCAGCCGCACCGGCACGGGCGACCAGGCGATCTTCGTACGGCGCGACTTCTTTGACCGCCTCGGCGGCTTCCCCGAGCTCGAGCTATGCGAAGATCTCGAGTTCTCGCGACAGTTGAAGCGCGCAGGACGGGTCGCATGCCTGCGCACTCGCGTGACCACGTCCGCGCGGCGATGGAGTCGCGACGGCGTCACGCGTACCGTTGTGAGAATGTGGCTGATTCGCGCGATGTACCTGATGGGCGTGCCGCCCGCCCGCCTCAAACGCATGTACTCCGACACCCGTTAGCGGATTGAGCGCTGGACAGAGATTCCCGCGCGGGTAACAATGCCTTCAGCGAGGTACCACGTGGCGAAAGTCGAACTGTACACCACCACCTACTGCCCGTTCTGCACGCGCGCGAAGAGCCTGCTCAAGAGCAAGGGCATCGCGTTCGACGAGATCGACGTGACCGACGACGACGAATTGCGCGCGAAGATGATCGAGATGTCGGGCGGCCGCCGGACCGTTCCCGAAATTTTTATCAACGGCAAGATTATCGGCGGTTTCGACGAATTGAAGGCGCTCAACGATTCCGGAAAGCTCGACGGCCTGCTGGCCGAGTCGATCCCGGCCTGAATCTTCGACAGTTAAAACTGCCGGAACACCACGCAAACGTCAGTCTTGTCGAGGACGCCGAACTCCCGCGCGCCCCACGGCTTCTTCTCGATGCGCTTGGAGTTGGGATGAAGCATCTGCGGCGAGCGTGAACTGATTTCTCGATACAGCTCGTCGATCGAGTCGGTCTCGATGGTGATCTGCGGGCGATCCTTAGCCGCGAATTCCGGACTCTCGACAATGTATGCCTTGGCGCCGTCGCGTTCGACCACCGCCAGCGTGGCGTCCTGGTGGAGGACCTTGAAGCCGAGACACGTCACGAAAAGATCGAGTCCGTCGCTCAAGCTGCTGTAGAAGATATTCGGAATCAGCCGCGTCATCATCGGCGCTTCTCCTCAGCGGAAAATAAAAGCGGGCGCATCGCGGTTTGATTGCCGCAACCCGCCCGCCTTTCACATTGTATCGCGCGTCGCTACTGGTTTTCCGTCGGCGACGCGACCATGTTCTCGTTCATGTGATGCAGCGCTTCGCGGTCGACCGACGAGTCATACTTGATCGCCTTCCCGGTGACCGTGATCTGCGAGCCGTCGGCCGAAGTGGTCTGATTCTCGTTGACGATCGCGTCGATCGTGTCTGGCCACTTTGCAAACGCCATCGCCTTCAGCTTGTCGCTGATCTTCGCTTCGTCGATCGCGTCGGGTGTGAACGGCTCGGTATAAGTCACATCGCCCAGCTCCGAGTATGGCTTGCCGGCCGGCGGCCCTTCGGTGGTCACCCAGATGTGCGCCATGTCGACGCGATGCTCGAAGACCTGCTGCTTTTGTACTTCCTGCTCGCGCGCAGCGGCGCAGCCGGAAAGCCAAACAGCCAGTCCAATCGCCAACCAGGTAAGAATTTTCGATGAACGCATCTTGTTCCCCATGTGTCCCTTCGGTCAGTTCGATTATAGCCCCAACGCGGCGGATGTCTAATCGTGGCCGGTCGGGCGTGGCACTTTTATTTCATCGAATGGCACGGCGGGGCAAGCGGCGCGATGGTGTTCGCGGCCGGCTGTGATCGGTAGTATTCCCGCGTGACCAGATTCGCCGCCTGCTTCATCCTCGTCTTCGGAGAACTCGCCTGGGGCGGGCTCTTCGCGCTGGCGATTCCCCCGTTTTTCAACGTCGAGCGCGGCTTTTACAAGTCGAGTGCGTCGGTTTACCTGGCCGCATCGCTGACGACCGCGATCGGATTGGGACTGCTGGCGCTACGCGGCGGCGCATCCGCGGCGGGGCCCGGCGCAGCCTCGTTGTGGACCGCGTCCGCGCTGTGGACCCTGTCGAGCATCGCCATCGGCGTCTACATCTACACGCTGTGGACCGAGAATGGTCTGCTGCGATCGCGAGCCTACGCCGCCGGTCTGGGGCTGGGCCTGGTCGCCCTGATTGCCAACATGATGCTCCTGATGCCTGCCGGCTTCGGCGCGGTCGCGGGGGTCGCCTACGCGCTCACCGCAATCACCTCGGCGCTGGTGCTCGGACTGGTCAGCGGCGCGATGCTGTTCGGCCACTGGTACCTGATAGACCTCGACATGCCGGTCGACTACCTGCGCACCTACATCCGGCTGCTCGGAGTCGTGCTGATCGCGGATCTGGTCGCGCTAGGCCTCGCGATCGGACTGCCCGCAATCCTCGGCAGCACCGGCGCCACCGCAGCCGTGCATGACCTATTCGCCTCGCACCTGGGACTACTTGCAGTGCGCCTGATACTCGGCCCAATCGCGACGATCATACTGGTCTGGATGTGCTGGCAAACGCTAAAAATTCCGCAAACGATGGCCGCAACCGGCCTGCTGTACATCGCGGTGATGTCGGTCCTGGTCGGCGAGATGCTAGGCCGCTTCATATTATTTCGCACTGCGATCCCGCTCTGAATCAGAAAGACTACACACTCTTGGCGAGCTTCTCCGCTACCAAAGCATTCAAGCTGACGCCGGCGCGCTCCGCTTCAATGGCGAGCGCGCGATGGACGCGCTTGTCGATGCGCACCTGAAAGACGCCGCGGTACTGCCGGCGTGCAGGCGCCGCAGGAATCTCGAGACCGCGAGCCGCGTAGGATTCCTTGGCAAGCGCCCAAGCTATGTCGAGTTCCTTGAGCGCCTTCTCAGGGGTCGGGCCGAAGGCCGAAATCCCGGGAAGTTCAACCAAGTGAGCAAGCCAGTCGTTCTCCTCGTCGAGGAACAGCTCAACCGCATAGCCGTCGAAACGCGCGCTCTCTTTTTGTTTAGGCATTGGATTCTCTGTCGTACACGTCGAGGAATTGCCTGACCTGGTAACCCTTCGCCTTTCCGCCTCGCGGCTGGATAGAGATCAAGGAGTTCTTCGGCGAATGCCAGATTTGATGGCTGCCCTTTTGCCGATCGAATGTCCAGCGCGCCAGCTTTAGCAAGGCTTCAAAATCCTTGAAGGAAAGACCGTTAGGGTTGTTTCGAGCACCCGCTAACAGATTCTCCAAGCGGTCCATTCGTAACTGTATATAGTTACGTGCCCAGCGGTCAACGATTCGGATGGACGTGGCGCGCCCGGAGGGATTCGAACCCCCAACCCTCAGATCCGAAGTCTGATGCTCTATCCAGTTGAGCTACGGGCGCCTTCGTGAACGGCTTTCGAAGTTCAGGAGTTTAGGCAGGCATCGCCAGTCGCGCAACCGACATCCGCAACCTTCAGCTCGTGCCGCTGAGTCGTATCTCGAACGCCTCCGGGCGCGCCACATCTTGTCGCGCAACTTGCGCCAAATTGAAATCTGAAGTAATCACATAGGCTCGAAAGGGGGACTGCTTGTTTACAAAGCGTTTCAACTCGTTAACGCGGGCGATCGCCGCCGCCGGTGTCTTGCTGTTGTCCTTAACCTTCATGGCTGTGCTCGTGACCACTGCATCTGCGCAAACTGGCCCCGAGAGCCGACCAGTCAAGATTAAGAAACTTACGGTTTCGCCAAAAAAGCTCAGCTTTGGCACCCTGCCGCCTCATATGGCTGGTGAGCCCAAGAGCGCGACCGTTCACAATCCGAATTCAACAGCGGTCGATATCAGCTCGATTGAATCGTCAGACCCGGAGTTCGTTCCGTCGCTCAACTGTGTCGGCAGCCTGCCAGCGGGCGGCGAATGCGTCGTGTCGATCGTCTTTACTCCATCGTCCGATGGCAAGAAATCGGG
>DATNLS010000353.1:0-10216 GCA_035602775.1 Candidatus Acidiferrales bacterium
ACCCTTCCTCGCCGCCTCTTTCGAGAATCTTCTCGTTGGGATAAATCAGCTCGCTCAAAAAACCGGAAACCCGATTGCGCAAATCCTGCACTTCCGGACTGGCTTCAATCTCGGCAACACTTTGCATGGTAGTTCTCCTGGTGAGCGAACAACCCTTATTCCCCTCTCCTGAAGGGAGAGCGGTCAGGGGAGAGGTCGCGCGCGATTCAAGATTCTGCTCCCGCTCCGAAGTCTTGCGCAACAGAAATACGATGGGCTGCGATCATGCGGTGTGATACCAACGAAGTAATCGCTCCCGCCACAAAGGAAGTACCACATGATCGATCTATACACCTGGACGACGCCCAATGGCCGCAAGCCCGCAATCTTGCTCGAGGAGTGCGGCCTCGAGTACTCGGTGCATCCGATCAACATTCGCAACGGCGATCAGTTCAAGCCGGAGTTCGTGAAGATTTGCCCGAACAGCAAGATTCCCGCGATCGTCGACCATGACGAGGGCGTCTCGCTTTTCGAGTCGGGCGCGATACTCGTGCATCTGGCGGAGAAGACCGGCAAGTTTTTTCCCGCGAAAAATCCCGGGCGCGCCAAAGTGCGCGAATGGCTTTTCTGGCAAATGGCGAATATCGGTCCGATGTTCGGCCAGGCGAATCACTTCATCAACGCGGCGCCCGAGAAAATCCCGTACGCCATCGATCGCTACGTCACCGAATGCGCGCGGCTGATCAAGGTGCTCGACAACCAGCTCGCGCAGACCGAATACATGGCGGGCGACTACTCGATAGCGGACATCGCAACCTACCCGTGGGTGGTAGTGGGCTTCCCTGCGATCAAATCGCTGAAGGCCGACCTGATTGGCGAAGGCGCCAGCGTCGCGCGATGGCTCGCCGCAGTCGGCGCGCGCCCCGCCGTTAAGAAGGGCATGGAAGTGCCGAAGGTCTAGCTTCCAGCCGCGCTAGCGGTTGAGCGAACTCATCATCGCGGCGGGGTAGCGAGGGCCGGCCGCGACGTCCTTGGGCGAGACCGCGTCGATGCGCTTGAGGTCGTCGGCGCTGAGCGTGACCTCGAGCGCGCCGACGTTCTCCTCGAGATACTTGCGCCGCTTGGTGCCTGGAATCGGCACGATGTCGTCGCCTTGCGCGAGCACCCACGCCAGCGCGAGCTGGCCTGGCGTGCAATGCTTGTCTTTCGCAATGGCATCGATTTGTGCGACGAGCTGCAGATTCTTGTCGAAGTTCTCGCCCTGGAAGCGCGGCGAGAAGCGGCGGAAATCGTCCGGCGCCAGGTCGTCGAATTTCCGAATCTGCCCAGTCAGAAATCCACGGCCGAGCGGACTATACGCGACCAGCCCGACGCCGAGCTCGCGGCAGGTCGCGAGCGTTCCGTCCTCAGGCTCGCGGCTCCACAGCGAGTACTCGTTCTGCAGCGCGGAGATCGGATGCACTTTGCACGCGCGCCGAATCGTCTCGGGCGCCGCTTCCGACAGGCCGAGGTAACGCACCTTGCCCGCTTTCACCAGCTGCGCCATCGCGCCAACCGTGTCTTCGATCGGCGTGTTGGGATCGACGCGATGCTGATAGTAAAGGTCGATCGTGTCGATGCCGAGGCGCTTGAGGCTCGCGTCGCACGCGGAGCGCACGTACTCGGGACGACCGCTGATTTCGCGGCGGGTCGGATCCGAAGGCGTTCGTACGATTCCGAACTTGGTCGCGATTACGAACTTATCGCGCCGTCCGCGAATAAATTTTCCGATGAGCTCCTCGTTGCGATGCGGCCCGTAAGCGTCCGACGTGTCCCAGAAGGTGACGCCGAGTTCGAGCGCGCGCTCGAGGGTATCCATCGACTGTGCGTCGTCGCGCGGGCCGTAAAAATCCGACATGCCCATGCATCCGAGCCCGATCGCCGACACGGTCAATCCGCTTTTTCCAAGCTGTCTGGTTTTCATTTTTTTAGTCTGCGTCACTCTCTCGCGTGAGTACAGCGTCACTAATTCAGTTGACAGCGTGCGGCGCGATGCGATGAATTCGAGCGATGGCAGAACATACGCCGTCGATTCCGAAACCCGATCTTCACGGATCGATCAATCACGTCTCGATCACCGTCAGCGATCTAGCCGAGGCGATGAAGTTCTTCGGGCCGCTGCTGAAATTCCTCGGCTACACCGTCGGCGGAATTTTCGACGATAACCGCACCGGCGGCCGGCTCACGTTCAATATCAACGAGTCCAACGGCACCGCATTCAACATCTGGCAGGCGAAGCCAGAGCTGGCGGCGCATCGCTTCGAGGTTTACGAGCCGGGTCTGCATCACGTGGCCTTCAACGTCCAGCGCCACGATCAGGTCGACGCCGCATTCGAGCTAGTACGCGCTCTCGGCGCGGAAATTCTAGACGGGCCGGGCGAGTTTCCGTTCGGACCCGGCGGCTACTACGCCGTCTACTTTCTCGGGCCCGACCGCCTGAAGTTCGAAATCGTGCACATGCCGCTGGCGGAGCGGAACTACCGCCAGATGATCGACGCGCTCGAACGCGGGTCGCGCTGACGATGCGATACCACGCTCTCAGCGACCTTCGCGTCGTCGATCTCACCCACTTCATCGCGGGTCCCTACGCCACCAAGCTGCTGGCAGACATGGGCGCCGACGTCGTCAAGGTCGAGCCACCGTGGGGTGAGGGCGGACGCAAGCTCGGGCCGCGTCGCGCGGGCGTCGAGGATCGCGGCGGCCTCTTTGCGTTTCTCAATCTCAACAAGCGCGGCGTCACGCTCAACCTGAAGCATGAGCGCGGCCGCGAACTGCTCGCATCTCTGCTCGACGACGCCGATCTGCTGATCGAAAGCTTCGTACCCGGCACTCTCGCCGCGCTGGGCCTCGCGCCCGACGAGTTGATCCCGAAATTTCCCAAGCTGTCAGTAATTTCGATTTCGAATTTCGGGCAGGACGGTCCCGAACGCGACGGTAAGCTGAATGACCTGGTGCTGTTCGCGCGCGGCGGATGGACCTTTCCAGTAGGCGAGCCTGGGCGCGAGCCGCTGACGCCGCCGGGCTCGCTGGCGCAATACGTCGCGGCACTCTACGGCGCCGTTGCCGCGATGCAGGCGATTGCGGCGCGCGACCTGGGCCTCGGCCACGGCCAGCATATCGACGTGTCGATCCTCGAGGCGACCGTAGCCACGATGATCTACGAAACCGTCACCTTTCAGTACTCCGGAATCCTGCGTAATCGCGCAGGCAAGCGCTTCGCGGTCGGCCCGTTCTTGATCGTGACGCTGAAATGCAAGGACGGATACGCCGGCCTGCATTGCGTGACCGACAAGCAGTTCGAAGGACTGTGCGATCTGATGGGGCGGCGCGACCTCGCTTCCGATCCGCGGTTCAACACCGCGCTCAACCGGATGTTCAACAACGACGCCATCCTCGAAATCGTCGAGGCGTTTTTCATCGGCCGCGAACGCAAATGGCTCTATCGCGAGGGGCAGCGGCGCGCGATTCCGCTGGTGCCGATACCGAGCGTGGCCGAGGTGCTCGAGTGGGAGCAGACGCGGGCGCGCAATTATTTCGAGGCAATCGACGATCCGGTGCTCGGCAGGATTCGCGTGCCGGGGACGCCGCTGCGGCTCACGTCACATCGCGGCGAAGCGTCGCGGCCGGCGCAGCAACTCGGCGAACACAATCGCGAAATCTTCGGCGAACGTTTGGGTCTGAGCGATAGCGCGCTCGAGACGCTGAAAAGAGCGGGCACGATATGAACTCGATCTTCGACGGCAAGCTTCGCGTGCTCGATATCTCGATGGGCTGGGCGGGGCCGCTGGTCGGCCAGATGTTTGCCGAGATGGGCGCCGAAGTGATCAAGGTCGAGGACACGCATCACTTCGACTGGTGGCGCGGCTCGCTCTCGATGGCGCCGCCCGAGATGCAGCCGATCGAACGCGCGGCGGTCTTCAACACCGCCAACCGCGGCAAGCGCGGCGTCACACTCGACCTCGCGAGCGTGCGCGGAATCGAAATCCTGAAACGGCTGATCGAGGTCTCCGACATCCTGATCGAGAATTTCAGTCCGGGCGTGATGGATCGGCTCGGACTCGCTTACGAAGCTGTTCGCGCGATCAATCCGCGGCTAATCATGATCTCGATGCCGTCGTTCGGGAGCGACGGTCCCGAATCCAACGCGCGCGGCTACGGCAACACGGTCGAGGCGATGGCGGGAGTGACGGGCCTCACCGGATATCACGATGGTGACGGGCAGCGTTACACGCTCAGCAACGCGCTGGGCGATCCGGTCGGCGGACTGCATGGAGTGTTCGCGTTGATGGTGGCGCTGCGCGAGCGCGAACGGAGCGGACGCGGGCAATTGATCGAGCTCGCGCAAGTCGAGTCGCTGATTCCGTTCGTCGCCGACGCGATGCTCGATTTTCAGTTCACTGGGAAGGTGCCGGCGGTGCGCGGCAACCGGCATCGCGAGCACGCGCCTCACGGAATTTACCGATGCGCAGGCGACGACAACTGGATCGCGCTCGCGTGCGAGAGCGATGAGCAATGGCGAAGTCTCGCCAGAGCGCTCGGGATCGATGACAAACGTTTCGCGATCGCGTCAGATCGGAAAGCCAACGAGGACGCGCTCGACGCGGAACTGTCGCGCGCGATTGCGAATTTGAGCGCCGACGATTGCGTCGCGCGTCTGCGCGATGCGGACGTGCTGGTCGCGCCGGTGAATTCGGCGCCGGCGGTGATGGCCGATCCGCAAATCCAGGGCCGCGAATATTTTGTCGCGATCGATCGTGCCGTCGTCGGAACGCATCTCTACCCCGGCGCCGTCGCGCGCCTCCCGGATACTCCGCTACGCGCCGATACTCCCGCGCCGTTGCTCGGGGAGCACAACCGGCAGGTCTTCGCGGACTTGCTCGCAATGACAGACGAGGAGATCACGGAACTCGAGCGCAGTGGCGTCATCGGATCGAGTCCGCGGCAGTAGGGAAGGGGAAATCACTTTATTGAATGTGAAACCCGCGATGGGTTTCACGCTTCCTTCGGCAGGGCTGAGCCCTGCGCTCAGTATCAAGATGCGCGACTTCGTCCCTGTTGGAACTGGTTAAAGGGAAAGTGCGAGTCCTCTCTCCGCGTCCGGTTCCCCTTCCCGCTCGGGAAGGGGTTAGGGGTTAGGTTGTGCGCATCGAGAGCAACATTCGCAACCTGCCATATTTTCTGGATAGAATCCCTTTATGCCTATCAGCGTTGCGCAGTCGCCGCTTGATCTTATTGGGAATACGCCTGTGGTGCGGCTTAATCGCATCCCGGGTAAAGATGATGCCGAAATTTGGGCGAAGCTCGAGAATTTTAATCCCGGCGGGAGCGTCAAGGATCGGATTTGCCTGGCAATGGTCGAGGCGGCGGAGAAATCCGGACGACTCAAGCCAGGCGATACTATCGTCGAGCCGACCTCCGGCAACACCGGGATTGGGCTGGCGCTGGTCGCGGCCGTCAAGGGTTACAAGCTGATTCTCACGATGCCCGACACGATGAGCGAGGAGCGGCGCTCGTTGCTGGTCGCGTACGGGGCCCATCTGGTGCTGACGCCGGATACGCGCGGGATGCATGGCGCGATCGCGAAGGCCGAGGAACTGTGCCGCGAGAATCCCGGCTACTTTATGCCGCAGCAGTTCAGCAACACCGCCAATCCCGACATCCACTATCGATGCACCGGGCCCGAGTTGCTCCAACAGTTCAAACGGATCGACGCGTTCGTCGCGGGCGTCGGCACGGGCGGTACGATCACGGGCGCGGGACATTACCTGCGCGAGCATCTCGACAAGAAAGTGCTGATCGTCGCCGTCGAGCCGAAAAACTCGCAGGTGCTGTCGGGCGGCGAGCCGGGCTTTCACAAGATACAGGGAATCGGCGCGGGCTTCGTGCCGAGCAACCTCGACACCAAGGTTTACGACGAGATAATCGCGGTCAGCGACGAAGACGCGACCCTGTTCTCGCGCCGCCTCGCGCGTGAAGAGGGCATGCTGGTTGGTATCTCGTCCGGCGCGAACTGCTGCGCGGCGCTGCAGATTGCTAAGCGGCTCGGCAAGGGCAACGTCGTGGTCGTGGTCTTCTGCGACACTGGCGAGCGATATTTGACGACGGATCTTTTCCAGGCCGAGGGCATCTAACAGGCGGTTGATATGCAGAACACGACGCTCGATGCGAAGCTCGATCGGATGCGCGCGCTCTTTGCGCCGATGCGCAGCCTGATCGTGGCATTTTCCGGCGGCGTCGATTCCACCTTCGTGCTCAAAGTCGCGCACGAGACGCTGGGCGACTCAGTGCTCGCGCTGACGACGACCTCGCCCACGATGCCCGACGAGGATCGCGACTCCGCTCTCGCGATGGCGCGATTGATCGGCGCGCGCCACCTGCTCGTCGAGTCCAACGAGCTCGAGATTCCCGGCTACGCTGCGAATCCGCTCAACCGATGCTACCTGTGCAAGTACAACCTGTTCACGGTGTGCGAGGCGAAGACTGCCGAGCTTGGTATCGACGAGATTGTCGACGGCCTGAACCTCGACGATCTGCATGACTATCGGCCCGGGATGCAGGCCGCGAGCGAGAAACGCGTGCGCCATCCGCTGGTCGAAGCCGAGATGACCAAGGCCGACGTGCGCGAGCTCTCGCGTGCGATGGGATTGCCGACCTGGGATCGGCCCGCGTCGCCATGCCTGTCGTCGCGGTTCCCCTACGGCACAACCATTACGCCCGACGGACTGCGGAAAGTTGCGGCGGGCGAGAAGCTGCTTCATTCGATGGGCTTCGCAATCGCGCGCGTCCGCTACCATGGCGAGGTCGCGCGCCTCGAGCTCGAGCAAAGCGAGATCGCGCGCGTGTTCGAGCCGGCGCTCCGCGAGACGATCGATCGCGAATTCAAAAAAATCGGGTTTCGATTCGTCGCGATCGATCTGAAGGGCTTTCGCTCCGGCTCGCTCAACGAAGGTCTGATTGCGACCGCGGTAACGCCGGCGGGTCCGCTTCGCCCGCCGCGCAACCAAGTCTGAGCCTATGGCCGAGCGCCCAATGGCCGATTTGCTGCGGCCCGGTGACCCTCGGTCGTCCGCGCGTTCCAGCACGATATTTGGCAGTCCCAACGATCCGGTGGGCGGCTTCGCCAGGGCCTTGCTGGGGGCGGCGTCAACGGCAGTGCTGTTCGCATTTGGGGCCTTGGATCCCAGGCTGTGGGCATGCGCACTGATCGCGCCGTTACCGATTCTCGCAGTCGCACCCGAAGTCCGGACCGAAGTCGCAGCGGAGCTCGCGTTCGGCGCCTTTCTCATCGGTAACCTGGTGGCGTGGGGTGGCGAGAGTTTCGCGGTGCCGTTGATGACGATGCTGGCGTCGCATGTTGCGGGCGCGATCGTCTTTGCGACCTTCGTTGCGTGTGCGGCCGAGGCGACGCGGCGATGGTCAGGGGTGCTTGCGGCACTGGTCTTCCCGACCTTCGAAGTCGCCTTCTACTACACGCTATCGCTGGAATCTCCCCACGGCACCTGGGGCAGCCCGGCCTACTCGCAAGTCGATTTCTTGCCGCTGCTGCAAGCCGCGTCGTGGTTCGGGATGTGCGGCGTGATGTTCATCATGTCGCTGTTGCCGGCGGGGCTTGCGGTCGCGTGGTATCGGCGTCGATGGAACATGGAATGGGAGCATCCCGCGATCATGACGGTCAGCGTTTGCACGCTCGTGATTATGTCCGGCTGGACTCGCGTGATTCTGACGCAGCAGACTCCGTCGGTGCGAGTCGCGATGGTCGCCAGCGATGACCTGGTGCCGGAGTCCGAGTCCACCGACCCTGCCGATGCCGCCGAGGTCCTCGCGCGATACGCCAAAATGGTGCGCCAGGCCGCGAGCAGCGGCGCGCAGATCGTCGTCACGCCCGCAAAGATCATCGGAGTTGCGCCGAGCTACGAATGGGACGTCGTGCTCGGACTCCAGCGCGTCGCGAAGATGTCGCATGTGTGGCTGGTGGTAGGGCTCAACCAGATCGGGCGCACGCCCAAGAGAAATATCGCCGTCGTCTTAGCACCCGACGGTACAATCGTCGCGTCCTACGCCAAGCAGCATCCGATCCCGGTTCTCGAATCCGACTACAAGGCGGGCTCGAAGCCGGCCATTTTCGACCCGCCATGGGGACGCACCGCAGTGCTGATTTCGCAGGACCTGGATTTTCCCGACACCGCGCGCGAGCTGGCGGCGCATGATGTGCGCATGGTGGTCGCGCCCGCGGCGGATTGGCCGGGCTCGGAGGTGATCCATCAGCGGATGGCGGTCGTGCGCGGGGTCGAATCGGGCTTCTCGCTGGCGCGCGCGGCGCGCGGCGGGATGCTGTCGGCGAGTGATTCCCGCGGCCGGGAGATAGCGGCGATCGAGTCGACTAACGGCGCAGATACGATTGCGACCGCCAACCTGCCGATCGGCGCCGGCTGGACGCTCTATTCGCGCCTTGACGACTTGTTGGGCCGGCTGTGCGTGATGTGCACGATCCTGCTGATGCTGCGGCTGGCCGTGAGCATCTCGTACTCGATACGAACGCGGCAACTCGGTGCGGCAAAGCGGATCAAGCGACCCACCGGCGTCGTATCGGTGCAGGTGAAACATCCGGAAGGGGAGATCGAGAGACCGGACGAGCCGCAGGAGCGAATCTACCGCCCCCCCGTCCGTCCGCCCGAGTAGTTAGTCATGCATCTGTTGATCCTTCTTCGGGAAACCTCTAAATCTGCGGCGCACGCATCTTTTCGAGCCACAAAGGAAATCGGTGATGTTGAAGTTTGAGGATATCGATCTCGATCGCATGGTCGAGGAAGTTCTGGCGGGAAGGGAAATCGCTCGCGACGTTGCCGCTGCAATTCTGAATTGCCCCGACGAGCGGCTGGCCGATTTGCTCGACGCGACCCGCACCGTGCGCGAGGCTGCCTTCGGCCGCCGCGTCAAGATTTGCATGCTGCGCAACGCGCAAAGCGGCATCTGCCCCGAGGATTGCTCATACTGCTCGCAATCGAAGATCTCGAAGGCCGAAATCCCCGTTTACAAGATGCAGAGCGTCGAGAAATTGGTCGAGGGCGCGCGAATCGCGGTCGAGAGCGGCGCGCGCCGCTACTGTATGGTCTGCAGCATGCGCGGTCCGGCGCAGCAGGACGTCGAGCATCTCGGCGAGGCGTGCGATCGAATCCGCGCCGAGTTGCCTGGGCTGGAACTGTGCCTGTCGATTGGCCTGATGACGCGCGCGCAGGCGGCCGAGCTCAAGCGCGCGGGCGCAGGATGGATAAATCACAACCTCAACACCAGCCGCCGCTTCTATCCGGAAATCTGCACGACGCACAGCTATGACGATCGCATCGAGACGATCGAGAACGTGCGGGCGGCGGGACTGTCGACCTGCTCGGGCGGCATAATCGGGATGGGCGAGACCGACGACGACATTATCGAGCTCGCGTACTCGACGCGGCGGCTCGCGATCGATTCAGTGCCGCTGAATTTTCTGCATCCGATAAAAGGCACGCCGCTCGAAGCGCAGCGCGCGCTCACGCCCGAGAAATGTCTCAAGGCCGCGTGCCTCTTCCGTCTGTTGAATCCGCGCAGCGAAGTTCGTGCGGCAGGCGGCCGCGAACTGAACGTCGGCGCGCGTCAAGCGGACTTGTTCAACGCGGTGAATTCGATCTTCGTCAACGGGTACCTGACGACCGCGGGATGGGACTGGGCGCGAACGCGGGAATTGATCGAAAGGGCAGGCTACGAGCCGGAGGCGGCGTAGCACGCGTCAAGAACATTTCCTCGGCGCGATTGTTCGCCTTCCGTCGAGCGAAGGAGTGTCTTAAATCCGGTTCCCTTTCCCACTCGGGAAGAGGTTACTACCAACACTCCGGTTCCCCTTCCCGCTCGGGAAGGGTTAGTGGTTAGGTTCCTCGCATCGTTCCCAACGTCAGGATGACAAAGACGCGATGATTGCTTCGACGATCGCCAAATCGGATGCGGTCGTGATCTTGATGTTGTTGGTCGAGGCTTCGACGACCTCGACCCGCGCGCCTGTCCGTTCAACCAGGTCCGCGTCGTCAGTCGCGGCGATTCCTTCAGTGACTGCGCGCCGATGTGCCGCGACCAGCAGGTCGCGGCGAAATGCCTGCGGAGTTTGCGCTTGCCATAGGGCGGATCGTGCGATGGTCGCGGTGATCGCGCCGTCGGCGACGCGCTTCAG
>DATNLS010000299.1:0-7481 GCA_035602775.1 Candidatus Acidiferrales bacterium
CCAGCGATCCGATCGGTTTCAGCGCCCACGCGTACACCAGCATCGCCGGTGCGACGCCGAACGCGACCACGTCGGACAGGCTGTCATACTCGACCCCGAATTGGCTCGAGGTGCGCGACGCGCGCGCGATGCGCCCGTCGAGCCCGTCGCAAACGAACGCGATAACGATCATCACGGCCGCCACTTCGAAGTGTCCGCTCACCGCCGACACCATCGAGTAGAAGCCCGACAACAGGCCGATCGAAGTGATTGTCGCGGGTACCAGGAAGACGCCGCGCCGCAGCGGGCTTTCGGGCTCGACGCCCGGCTCTCGCGACTTATCCGAATACAGCTCCATCCGCAGGCGTTCTTCGCGCGAACGGCGTGAATTGCGGCTCATGGCTCGATTGCTCCGATGATGGATTCTCCGGCGCGGACCCGTTGCCCCATCGACACCGTGACCTGGTATTCGGACGGAAAAAAGTGATCGACGCGGCTTCCAAACATAATCAGGCCGATCCGCTGACCTGCCTGTATTCTATCATGAGCGCGCAGCCGGCAAACTATCCGGCGCGCGAGGTATCCAGCCACCTGCATCATCCCGAACATGCGGCCCGCCGCGTCGGTCATCGCGATCAGGTTGCGCTCATTGTGCTCGTTGGCGTCGTCGCGGAACGCGGCTCGAAATTCTCCCGCCGTATGCTCGACCATCGTAACTTCGCCGCCGATCGGGGCGCGGTTCACGTGGACGTTGAGTGGCGACATGAACACCGACACGCGATGGCACAGCTTTCCGGCCGCGCCGGGAAAAGCAACGTCGGAGATGTCGGTCACTTTGCCGTCGGCGCCGGAAATTACGACGTTCTCGGTGCGCGGCGGATAGCGATCGGGGTCGCGAAAGAAAAGCGCAATCGGGATTGAAAGTATTACGACGATCGCGCCGATCGACTCGAGCCCGATCACGATCAGGATGATCCCGAGCACCGCCAATCCGAGCGAAATCGCCACGCCCTCGGTCGCGATCCCGATCGCGCCCGCGATGCGCGCGAGGACGGCGCCCGCCGCCGGGCGCCCGCTGTCAGTCTCGCCCGCCATGGGAATCTTAGTTTCTCGACTTATCGACCAGCCGATCGCTCGCGAGCCATGGCATGAACGCGCGCAGCTTGCGTCCGACTTCCTCGACCGGATGCTTCTCCGCTTCCTTGCGCAGTTCGCGGAAACGCGGCAGCCCCGCCTTGTAGTCGCCGATCCATTCGTTGGCGAATTTGCCCGATTGGATGTCCGCGAGGATCTGCTTCATCGCCGCGCGCGCTTCCTTGCCCACGACCTTGGTGCCGCGCGTCATATCGCCGTACTCGGCGGTGTTGCTGATCGAGTAGCGCATGTTCGAGATTCCGCCCTCGTAGATCAGGTCCACGATCAGCTTCACTTCGTGCAGCGTCTCGAAGTAGGCCATCTCAGGCGCGTAACCCGCTTCGACCAGCGTCTCGTAGCCGGCGCGAATCAGTTCGGTGAGTCCGCCGCACAGCACGGATTGCTCGCCGAACAAATCGGTTTCGGTTTCCTCTCTGAACGAGGTTTCGATAATCGCCGCGCGTCCGCCGCCAATAGCGCTGCCATACGCGAGTCCCACCTTCGCCGTGTCACCTGACGGATCCTGCTCGACCGCGAGCAGGCACGGCACGCCGCGGCCCTTGGTGTATTCGGATCGCACGAGATGACCGGGGCCCTTCGGTGCGATCATGAAGACGTTCACGTCGGCGGGCGGCTTGATGAATTTGAAATGGATATTGAAGCCGTGACCGAACGCCAGGTACTTGCCCTTGGTCAGATGCGGCGCAATCTCGGCCTCGTAAATCTCCGATCCCATTTCATCCGGCACCAGCACCATGATTATGTCGGCGCGCTTCGCCGCTTCGGCCGTATCGAATACCTGCAGGCCCTGCTTGGCGGCCTTTTCACGCGACGGCGATTTCGCGCCGAGCCCGACGCACACGTCCATTCCGCTGTCGCGCAAGTTGAGCGCATGCGCATGTCCCTGGCTTCCAAAGCCAATGACCGCGATCTTCTTGCCCTTGAGCGCGGACAGGTCCGCGTCGCGGTCGTAATAAACCTTCATTTGAATGTTCTCCCGAATTTGTTCGCTGTCAGATTATTCAGCTTCGCGCGTCCGGCGATTCTGATGATTGTCGTGATTGGCCTGGACTGCGCGCGCCATCGCGACCTTGCCCGATCGCACCACTTCCTTGATTCCGAGCGGGCGCACGATCCCAATGAACGCTTTCACCTTTTCCGAGCTGCCGGTCAGCTCGACCGTGATTGCGCGCGGGCCGATATCGATCACGTGGGCGCGATAGGCGTTGACGATCGAGTCGAGCTCGGATCGGGTGCGCTCGTCCACCGCGACCTTGACGATCACCATCTCGCGATCGATCGTCTCGACGTCCTTGAAATCGGTGATCTTGATCACCGAGACCAGCTTGTTGAGCTGCTTGTTGATCTGCTCGACGATCTGATCGTCGCCGGTGGTCACCAGCACGATCCTCGAGACCGTCGGATCGAGCGGATCCTCGTTGACGGTCAGAGACTCGATATTAAAGCCGCGGCCCGAAAATAGTCCGGCCACGCGTGCGAGCACGCCGAATTCGTTTTCAACCAGAACCGATATCGTATGACTTGTCATGCGTTGGAGTGCGCGCGCTCATGGCCGGACCCTTGGCGTCAGCGAGCCTCTTGTTGATAGCGGCCCAGAATCGCCATCATGCGGTCCTTCGAGGCCAGCTTGAGTTTCTGGATCCGCTTTTCTTCAACTTCCTCTTCGTTGGTCAGGTAATGCTTACTTCTAAAGACTTCGAGTTTTTGCTTGAGCGCTTGATGCTCCGCGTAGAGGGCTCTCAGGTCCTCGTCATGGGTCAGATGCTGCCGAATGAGTTCTTCCTCTCGATGCTCCATACGCCCTCCGTGCCTATGCCTACCGGATTTTTTGAAGTGGGCTTGAACGTAGCCTCCGGCGTCCTGATGTATAGCGGCTCCAGCGAAGCCGCTCGATCCGTTTCTCCACGGGCAAATCGCGCCCCGCCCAGCGCCGCGACGCAAACTCCGCGCAAATCGAGCATCCCTGTATCGAAGACCGCCACCCTATGCCCTCGCGATTCCACAAGGGCCGCCGCATCCTTCGCTCTATCGTCACCGACGAACATTACGTCCTCAGCGATGCGCGATGCCAAGTGTTCCAGCGCGATTACCAGTTCCTCTGACAGTTTTTCTAGCCCATCGGCCACGACGCGGTAAAGGGCCGCGTAAACTTCGCCCTTGCGAGCATCCACCACCACGCAGACCAGCCGGCCCGCCTCCGCATTGTCGCGCTCGAGCGCGGATAATGCCATCGCGTCGAAACCGGGCACGCCCAGCAGCGCGCATCCCGACGCCATCGCGATTCCCTTGGCGTAGCTGAGGCCGATGCGCAGTCCGGTGAACGAGCCGGGGCCGGTGCCGACCGCGATCGCGCCCACCTCACCAATTGAAACGTTCGCCGCGCGGAGAAGTTCGTCGACCGCGCCCGGCAGCGCTGCGCCATGCGACGTCGCCGGCCGCTGGAGCGATCCGGCGACTCGGCCTCCCGCAATCAGCGCGAGGTTTGCGATTGATGTAGAAGTGTCGAGTCCCAGGACCGGGCGCGTTGCGGCCGCCTGTTCGATCAGCCGATTAACCCTGCACAATACGCGAGATGTCATTGAAGATTACGAACGCCATCAGCGCCACGAGCAAAAATAGTCCGACCTGGAGCATCGCCTCGCGGTAACGCAGTGCGAGCGGCTCGCCCTTGATTCCCTCGAACACGAAGAACAGCAGATGCCCGCCGTCAAGCAGCGGCACCGGCAACAAATTTATGATGCCGAGCTCGAGGCTGAGCATCACGGTGAACATCGCGAGGTTCGCCAGCCCCCGATGCGCTTCCTGGCCGGCCATCTGCGCGATCATGATTGGGCCGCCGAGCGCGTCGCGGACGGGGGTGCTGCCGCTGAAGATACTGGCGATCCCGACCACCATCTGGACGGTCATCTCGACCGAAGTTTTTCCCGCCTCTTCCACCGCGCCGATCGGGCCGTAATGCATGGTCTTCTCGTCGCCGCTCGGCTGTACCCCGATCACCCAGGTGGTCGCGTTGGTGCCGTAAATGGTCTTCTGATCGAGCCGGGTCGGCTTGATCACAATCGTGCTGCGCGCGCCCTGCGGGTTAGCGATTTCCAGCTTGATCGGCGAGCCGTCGCCCGCCTTGACGGTCTGCGAGAAATCGGCCCACGTATCCATCGGCTGGCCATTAACAGAGAGAATCCGGTCGCCGGTTAGAAGCCCGGCCTTGGCCGCCGGGAGATCCTTCGTGGTCTTGCCGACCACCGGCAACAGCTGCGGCACGCCGTACATGAAGACGAAGGTGAGCAGCAGGGGCGCGAAAATGATGTTCGACAACGGTCCAGCCAGCACGATCAGAACGCGCTTGCCGAGCGACTGAGTGGGGAAGGCGCGGCTGCAATATGCCTCGACCAGCAGGGTCGGAGGGTGCTCGGCCAGGGCCTTGATCGCGTCGTCAACTTTGGCTTCGCCGCGCACTTCGTTGAGCAGCAGCACCTCATCGGGCTTCAACTGGCGGCCGAGAATTGTCTGCGCGACGCCGTCGCCAGACGCGCTCATACGCTCGGCCAGTGCGCGCAGATGGTCGTCGAATTCGGAACCGGCCAGAACTACGCCGTGCTCACGCGCCGCGCCGATCAGGTCCATTCCGATTTCGTGAAGGTAAAGTTTTATTTCGTCGGGCGTGGGCTTCTCGCCGACTTCGTCGCCCAGCATTCGGACGTAGCCGCCGAATGGAGTCGCGCCAAGCGAGTACTCGGTTTCGCCGCGCCGGAAACCTAAAACCTTTGGCGGGTAGCCGACCGAGAATCGCAGCACGCGAACCCCGACCTTCTTCGCCATCGCAAAATGTCCGGCCTCATGCACGACCACCAGCACGGCGAAAACCAGTGCTGCGGATAGAATCGAATGTATCATTTAGTCTGCTCGCGGTTCCGTCGCGGAGGTTTCCGGGGCGCGAAAAATGCGGCTCCCAAAGCCGCATCATTGAAACCAATAATAGGTGAAAAACAGCGCCAAGACCAGTGAACAAGTTCGATCGAGCAGTCCGCCATGGCCGGGGAAAATCCAACCCGAGTCCTTGACCCCCGCCGCGCGCTTGAATGCCGACCCCGCTAGATCACCTAGCTGCGCAAGGATGGAAATCATAGCTGCAAATAGCAGGATTCGGCCCACGTCCCACGTCCCGCCTATCATCTTAAACAGCAACCCTCCCGCCACAATCGTCGCGATCAAGCCGCCCACCGCGCCCTCAACTGTTTTGTTGGGGCTGACGGTCGGTGCCAGCGGCGTGCGGCCCATGAACCGGCCGACGAAGTAGGCGCCGCTGTCGCTCACCACTGCCAGCAGGATTACCAGCAGGAGCATGTCGATACCGCCGGGACTGTTGCGCAGCAGCGCGAAGAACGGGAACAGGAATCCAACGTAGGCCGCACCGATGAAGACCAATCGCGGGCCCCGCAGTCCCTCGGCGCTGCTATTGAGTTCGATTCGCAGCGCCAGCCCCAGCACCATCAGGATCACAATCAGCGGCACGACCCATCCGACCCATCCGAGGTTGCCGCCGTAAAGCAGGCCGAACAGCGGCACGCCGCCGACCACCGCGAACAGCGGTATCGCGACCCAGTGTAGAGCACCAGTCATAGCGGCGACTTCGTAGAATCCCCACAAACCGGCGATCACGTTGGCAATCGTGAACAGCCAGGCGGGCGCGAAAAGTACCAGCGCTCCCACGGCGGGCAGCAGGACCGCCGCTGTCAGGAGCCTAGTTCTGAGCACGCAGGCGGGTGTCTGAGCCGTTCGTGACTGCGCCGAAGCGGCGCTCGCGAAGCTGGTAGGACGCAATCGCGCTCAGGAATTCGCGCTCGCGGAAATCGGGCCACAGCGTGTCGGTGAAATAGAGTTCGGTGTAGGCGAGCTGGAAAAGAAAAAAATTGGAGACCCGCAGCTCTCCCGAGGTCCGAATGAGCAGGTCGGGATCGGGAAGCCCGGTGGTAGTCAGTTCGCGTGCCACCAGTTGCTCATCGATTTGATCAGGGGTGAGCGCGCCGTCTGCGACCGCGCGCGCGATCGCTCGCGCCGCATTGACGATATCCTGGCGTCCGCCGTACGACAGTGCCAGCGCCACCGTCATCCCGCGATTGTCGCGGGTCGCCGCCACCGTCTCGGCCAGCGCGTCGCGTACGCGCGGCGGCAGCCGCTCGGTGTCTCCCAGGGCCAACACGCGAATATCGCGCTTCATCAGACGCTTTGTCTCGGTGATCAGGTAGCGATGGAACAGTCCCATCAGGAAGCTGACCTCGGTCGTCGGACGGCCCCAGTTCTCGCTCGAAAATGCGTACAGCGTAAGGTACGGGATGCCGAGCTCGCGCGCCGCATCGACCACCGCGCGGACCGAATCCTTGCCGCGGCGATGCCCCTCATGGCGCGAAAGTCCGCGCCGGCTCGCCCAGCGGCCGTTGCCGTCCATCACGATCGCCACGTGACGCGGCATCCGCGATGGATCCAGAGACAGGTTCGGAAAATCGTCGAGTGGTAGTGAGATTGCCACTTGAGGTTCAGTCTTCACCGAAGATCGCACGCCGCTTGAACATGGTGACGGGCGAACTCAGACCTCCATGATTTCCGCTTCTTTGGCGGTCAGCACTTTGTCGATTTTTTCGATGAACTCGGTGGTGTAGGCCTGGACCTTGGCCTCGCCCGCGCGCATCTCGTCCTCGGTGGCCTGCTTTTCTTTGTGCAGCTCCTTGAGCATGTCGTTGGCGTCGCGGCGATGGTTGCGGACGCCAACGCGGAATTCCTCGCCGATTTTGCGGACGTGCTTCACCAGGTCCTTGCGGCGCTCCTCGGTCAGCTCGGGAATCGGAATCCGGATGATCTTGCCGTCGTTCATCGGGGTCAAGCCGAGGTCCGAAGTCTGGATCGCTTTTTCGATATCGTGCATCGCACCCTTGTCATAAGGTGTGATCACGATCAGGCGCGGCTCCGGCGCCGATAGCCCAGCGAGTTGTCGCAGCGGAGTTTTCGCGCCGTAGTAGTTTACCTGCAGATTTTCGACCAGTCCCGTCGACGCGCGGCCGGTGCGGACGCGAGTGAGCTCGTGGCGAAAGGCCTCGACGGTCTTGTCCATTTCCTTGCGCGCGTCCTCGATTGTGTCCGTAAGCATGCTCACGGTGCGCTCTCCACCCGGGTCCCGATTTGCTCGCCCATCACGGCCCTTCTTATATTACCTGCTTTGCGCAGATTGAACACGATGATCGGCAGATGATTATCCATGCACATCGAGATAGCCGTCGAGTCCATCACTTTCAGGTTTTTTTGCAACACCTCAATATAAGTGAGGCGGTCGAAGCGCTTGGCTCCCGGCTCGC